>NZ_JBFOHP010000002.1:1200000-1509166 GCF_040907265.1 Streptomyces sclerotialus
GGTGGGTGACCTGGCACATGACGGCCGCGCCCGCGCCGTGCACGTCGTCGGCGAGCCTGCGCAGCCACGGCACGATGTCGTCCCGGTACAGCAGCAGGTTGCCGAACGAGGGCGGGCTGTCCGGGGAGACGACCGCGGAGCCGCCGATCATCGTCAGGCCGACGCCGCCGCGCGCCTTTTCGAGGTGGTAGGCCCGGTAGCGATCCTTGGGGAGGCCGTCCTCCCCGAACGCCGGTTCGTGGGAGGTGCTGACCACCCGGTTGCGCAGGGTGAGGTGTTTCAGCCGGAAGGGCTGGAGCAGAGGATCCGTGGTGTCCGTGTTCGTGATCTGTGCGCGCACAACCGCTCCTAGGGAAGCAGGGAAGCTCTGTGGCTGTCGGCTGACGACGGGGACTGGGATCTGCCGCGCTGAAGGGCTGAAGGGCTGAAGGGGAAACGTCTGACGTCGCCGTCGCGACGCCGGGGCGGTGTCGTGAGGTCGGCTATTTGTCTCGCATAGCGAAACTGCAATGCTATGCGAGACAAATGTGGGGCCTGAGCATCCCGTCGTCAAGCCCCTTCGCGCTATGGTCAGCCGCGCCGGATATGGCCCTTGCGCCAGGAGATTCTGTCGCCGGCCGCGATGACCTGCTCGGCGAGCCGGGGAATCGTACGGTCGTTGATGCGGAACGTCGGGCCGGAGATGGTCACGGCGGCGATCACTTGCCCGTTCAGGGACCTGATGGGGGCGGAGAGGGCGGCGAGCCCGATCTCGTGCTCCTCGCTCGTGACGCCGTACCCCAGTTCCCGTACGGTCCGCAGCTCGTCCTTGAGGCGTGCCGGGTCCGTGACGGTGTGCGGGGTGAACTTCTCCAGCGGCTGCGCGAGGAACTCGGCGGCTTCCTCCTGGGGCAGGTGCGCCAGGAAGACCTTGCCCGCCGAGGTCGCGTGGAGGGGCGTGCGCTTGCCGACCCAGTCGATGCTGGTGATGGCCGCACTGCTGATCACCTGGTCGACGCTGACGACCGACTGCCCGTCATGTACCGCGAGATTCACCGTTTCCCCGACGGCCGCGGCGAGCTCCTGGCAGATCGGACGGCTCAGCAGCGACAGGTCGCTTCCCTTGGTCGCGCCGCCCGCGAGTTCGACCACGGTGTAGCCGATGCGGTACCGCCCGCGCTCGCTGCCCTGCTCGACGAGTCCCCGGGCCTCAAGAGTGGCGAGCAGCCGGAACACGGTCGACTTGTGGACCCCCAGGGCCTCAGCGATCTCCGTGACGCCGGACGGGCCCTGCGCGGCCAGCACTTGGAGGATCGAGACAGCCCGGTCCACCGACTGCACCGACGTGTCCCGCGCCCGACCCTTGCCGCTCATGGCGGAAGCCTATAGGAGCCCTCCTCCACCGACCCCGGACGCGATCACCGCGAGCCGGCGCGACCAGCGGGTGGATGGCCACGGGAGTCGCGAGTCAACTTGCCGGCCCTTCGGGCGGAGGGCCTCCCTCATCCGCGCGCCAGGCGGCTCAGGCGCTCGCCGTGGGGCCCTCTCGGCGTTCGTGGTCGGTGTGACCACGGTCGGCGCGTTCGACGATCGTGCCGGTCACGACCTGCGGGGGCGCGGTCTCCGCTGCCTTCTCCTCGTCCTTCATCGCCCTGGCCTCGCTCTTGAGGATGCGGGCCGACTTGCCCGCCGAGCGGGCCAGCTCGGGGAGCTTCTTCGCCCCGAAGACCACGATGACGACGATGAGGATCAGGGCCAGTTCACTGAGGCCGAACATCAGGTCCACTTTCTTTCGAATGCTGGCGAGCGCCACCGACGACACAAGAGAATCTACAGCCCTGTAGAAACTTTGGCGTCGCCGGCGTGCACAACAAGCCAACGTTGGCCGACCGTTGCCACGGATGCCACCCCGGCCCCACTTGATCCATATACTTCTACACGTCTGTAGAACACGCGAGGGGCGCACAGATCGCCCCCGTTCCGCTGGGAGGGGCTTCGTGGCTTCGATCGATCTGGACAAGGTGCTGGACAAGGCATGGGCGGACAAGAGCCTGCCGGAGGTACTCGACGCACCGGTGTCGGCCCTGAAGGGGATCTCGGACCGGGGCGGCGAACTCCTCCAGCAGGCAGTCGGCGTCAAGACGGTCCGCGACCTGGCGGAGCTCAAGTACGCGCGCTGGGCGCAGGCGCTGGCGGCACTGGAGACACGCACCGACTAGGGCATCGATCAGGGAACCGGCCAGGACACCGACCAGGGCGCCGCGGCGACGGCGCGGTACGGACCGCCGGTCGTGCGTTCAGCATCCGGAATGCCCGGTACCCGCGAGGAGTGCCGCCGGGGCCAGTGCCAGGGCGACCGGGAGTGCGAGTACGACGGCCGTGACGGCCGAACTCAGGGCAGGCGCCAGTGCCTTCGCATGCGTGGGCGTGGCCTTGACGAGTCGGCGGATGCGCTCGGCCGGGTCGGTTCCGGTCATCGCGGGCAGTCCGGAAACAGTCGCAGTGGGGCCTACGGCGCACATCTCCAGCAGCGCCGAGGCCACCGCGCGCCGGCCGTGCCGCTGCGCCGCCTGGTCGTCCGCGGCCATCTCCGCAAGGCGGCGCACCTGCTGGGCGTACCCACGAGAGAGCCCGCTCCAGCCGAAGGCCGAGGTCAGCACATCGGCGACGAGGAAGGCACGGTGGTGCCGGTATTTCAGGTGGGCCCGCTCGTGTTCGAGCGCGGCGGCGAGTTCGGGGTCGGACAGCATGTTCATGGCTGCCGTGGTCACGACGATGCGTGAGGCGTCCCGGGCCCCGGGGATGCAGAAGACCGCCGGGTCCGTGTGTTTCAGCACGCGCACGTCCGGGTCGTGGATCCGGACGTGCTCCCCCAGGGCGTCGGCGGTGAGCCGGTACCGGTTCCGCTCCCGGCGGAGGCGCAGCAGACTGCGCAGGGTGAGTCCGATGAGCGTCACGGAGCCGAGGAACAACACGACCAACGCGGCCCGTGGGATGTCCGCCACCAGCCAGGAGCCACCGTAAGCGTCGTGGATCAGCGGCTCGTCGGCACGGAAGAGCCACACCATGGCGTGTTCCCACAGGTCGTGGGCGACCAGGAGGAGGAAGCCCACGACCGAGGCGAGCAGACTCAGCGCGCAGGCGTGCCAGCTGCGCAGGGCGGCTTGCGGAAAGCGGGTGACCCAGCGCGCGTGGGTCAACAGGCGCGCGACCGGCCCGCCGAGCAGTACCGCGTACGCGAACAGGGCTGCGATGACTAACACAGTGGGACCTCAGTGGTCGGTGTCGGATCGGGGGCCGGGTCCGGGGTCGGGAGGCATGGCGTCCAGTGCCTTGCGCAGGGCAGCCGCCTCTTCGGCGTCGAGGCGGCCGGCGAAGTGAAGGAGCGCGTTCGCGCGGTCCGTCGAGTGGGCCAGGGCCTGCTCCATGAGCCCGGCCGTGTAGTCGTCCGCCGAGCACAACGCACTGTAGCGGTAGGACCTGCCGTGTTTGGTCCGGTCGAGCCATCCCTTGGTACGCAGGCGCTCGGTGACCGTCATCACCGTGGTGTAGGCCAACGAACGCTCCTCGTTGAGGGCGTCGGTGATGTGCTGGATGCTGAGCGGTTCCTCGCTCGCCCACACCACCCGCATGATGTCCGATTCCAGTTCACCGAATGCTCTCAACGCCCCGACCTGCCTTTCTCTCTCTTCGCCGCACGCGTCGCCCGCGGTGACGGTAGCGGCCCACCGCTACGGCGGCGTGAACTTCTACGCCGCGTAGTAATTTGGAGAGGTGGACGTCGACCGACATGCTTCGGCGGCATCGTGCTCAGCGCCGCCCACCGCTGACATCTCCGGCGCACCGACCCGCCGCGTCTCCCGCAGGCGTGTCCCGCACCGGTGTTGTCACCGCCCCCGTCCCCGGTTGCTCCCCTCGTACCTCGTGCCGACGTCGGCAGCTCTCATCGTCGGCGCCGCCGCCCCGGCCGCACAACGCAATCGGCCCCCAGGTAAGCGAAGCGGCGGAGCCGTCCCGTACACCGGCGGCGTACGCCTCGTACGTCCCGCCGGCTCCTCGCCCCGCAGCGACACAACAGCCGCTCACGGCACCCCTGCCGTCCATCACCCGCAGCACGAGGCAGGCCACCATGCACTCACTCATCGAGAACGCCCGCGCCTTCCCGTCGAGCGTTGCGGAGCGCCGCGACGATCTCGCCGCGCTCGCCGCCGGGCAGCGCCCACAAGCCCTGTTCATCGCCTGCTCGGACTCGCGCGTCGTACCGTCACTGATCACCGGTGCGCGGCCGGGCGAAATCCTTGAACTGCGCACGGCCGGCAACATCGTTCCGCGCCACAGGGCCGGGGCCGACTGCGGCGTCGGCGCCACGCTGGAATTCGCGGTCATCGCGTTGCGGGTGCCCGACATCGTCGTCTGCGGGCATTCCTGCTGCGACGCCGTGCAGGGCATGGTGACCGGCAAGCAGGTACCGGGAATGGCACTGTTCAACCGCTGGCTGCAACGCGCCGAGTACCGCTCCCAGCCGGCCGCCCCGCGCAAAGGCGTGGCGACACAACACCACCTGGAAACACAGCTGAAGCATCTGCGCTCGTACCCGTGCGTCGCACGTCGCCTCCGGGAGGGGCGACTGCGGCTGCACGGATGGTTCTACGAGATCACCTCCGGCGAGGTCTTCGCCTACGAGGCCCGGGAGCGTAAGTTCCGGCCGCTGTGACCGGTCACAGCGGGCGATCACAGCGACCGGACACAGCGGCCGGTCACAGTGGCCGGTTTCAGTCGTGGGCGGCCTCGCCGCTGACGCGGTGGTCCGCGTGGCTCAGGGCTTCCAGGACGAGACGCCGCAGGTGCCCGTCGCTCAGCCGGTAGTAGATGTGCCGGCCCGCGCGCCGCGTCTCCACCAGCCCGGCGAGGCGCAGCTTGGCAAGGTGCTGGCTGACCGCGGTCCGCGAGGCCTCGGTGCGACCGGTCAGTGAACCGACGTCGGACTCCTCCTGCGCCAGCAGCCACAGCAGGTGCAGCCGCGTCGCGTCCGCGAGCAGCGCGAACACCCGTGTCGCCGCCGCCAGGCGGGCACCGTCGGGAACCTGCAGATGCGCATGTGGTGCAGGTGGCACTGCGTCGCGTTCGGACATGCAGACAGCGTACGGCGCGCCACCGGGGACGAACCCTTCCGGCCATGCCACCAAGACATCGCATTCCATACGTGCGCAGCTGCGCACACATTCGTATAGTGGAGAGCGCCGGCCTCGACCGTTCCGGGCCGAGCCGCCAAGCCGAGGGACAGCCGCATGCTCTCCGTACTGCGCGACCGCACGTATCGGCACCTTTTCGCAGCACAGGTCATCGCCCTCGTCGGTACCGGGCTGGCCACCGTGGCGCTGGGTCTCCTCGCCTACGACATCGCGGGCGCGGCCGCCGGTTCGGTGCTCGGCACCGCTCTGGCGATCAAGATGGTCGCGTACGTGGCGCTCGCCCCGGCCTTCGGTGCCGTCGCCGGCCGATTGCCGCGCCGCGCCCTCCTGGCCGGCAGCGACCTGATCCGCTGCGCCGCCGCGCTCACGCTGCCGTTCGTCGACCAGGTCTGGCAGGTCTATGTCCTGGTGTTCGTGCTGCAGGCCGCCTCCGCCGCCTTCACCCCCACCTTCCAGGCCGTCATCCCCGACGTCCTCCCGGCGGAACGCGACTACACCCGTGCCCTCTCCCTCTCCCGGCTCGCCTACGACCTGGAGAGCCTGTTCAGCCCGGCGCTCGCGGCCGCACTGCTCTCCCTGATCACCTATAACTGGCTGTTCACCGGCACCGCCGTCGGCTTCCTCGCCTCGGCCGCCCTGGTGCTCTCCGCCGTACTGCCCGAACCGGCCGCCGCCGCGCACACCGGCAGCACCCGCGGCAACGCCACAGCGGGCGCCCGGCTCTTCTTCACCACCCCACGACTCCGCGCACTGCTCGCCCTGAACCTGGCCGTCGCCGCCGCGAGCGCGGTCGTCACCGTCAACACCGTCGTCCACGCCCGCGACCACCTCGGCCGCTCCGCCGGTGATGTGCCGGTCGCGCTCGGCGCGTACGGCGCGGGCTCCATGATCGTTGCGCTGCTGCTCCCCCGCGTACTCGACCGCGTGTCCGACCGCACGGTGATGCTGAGCGGCGCCCTGCTGCTCACCGTCGTCTTCACCGGTCTCGGTGGCGTCACCGCGGCCGGGACCGGTAGCTGGCGGTGGTCCGCCCTCCTCGCCGTCTGGGCCGCGTTCGGCGCCGCCTGCTCGATGGTACTCACGCCCACCGGCCGGCTGATCCGCCGCTCGGTACCGGCGACAGGACGTGCGTCGGCGTTCGCGGCGCAGTTCTCCCTCTCCCACGCCTGCTGGTTGCTGACGTATCCGCTCGCCGGATGGCTCGGCGCGGCGGCCGGACTGCAGTCGGCCGTCCTCGCGCTCGGCGCGACGGCAACGGCGGCCGGGCTCCTGGCACTACGGCTGTGGCCCGCGCGCGATCCGGATGCGCCGTCGGCAGCCTCCACCACACCTGCCAAGGGCCCGGAACTCGCCACAGGCCGTTGACGGTTCGACAAGCCCCTGACACGTCCCTTCCGAGCAGCTCCCTGGCCGGTTCGCTTCTCCGCCGGCGCACAGGACGGGAACGTGCGGGCTCAGGGAGACCCCACCCGATACCACTCGCCTCTCCGGGCACCGCAACAGTGCCGAGGTGTGCCGCATCCAGCCGAAGACCGGTGGAGCATTTCCTGTTTCAACTGACACGGCCACGTTGGAACAATGGCGTACAAAACCTCGCCGGCCGGTGGCACCGTCACCGCGCCGGCCCAACCGTCCCCACGAGCCGCAGCACCGGCCACCCGCAGGCTGGTCGGTGTCGACCTGGCCCGCGGCCTCGCGGTGCTGGGCATGTTCACCGTCCACGCCGGCCCCGAACCATCCGCCGCCGGACCGCCGGCGCCGTTGGTGGAGGCCGCTTACGGCCGTTCGTCGGCGCTCTTCGCCCTGCTCGCCGGATTCACACTGGTCCTCATGACCGGCCGCTCGGAACCCCGCACGGGACGCGCGGGACGACAGGCTGTGGGCAGAGTCCTGATCCGGGCCGCCGTGCTCTTCGTGTGCGGTACGGCCCTGGTCGCGCTCGGCACCCAGGTCGATGTGATCCTCGCCTACTACGCGCTGCTCTTCGTCTTCGTCCTGCCGCTGTACCGGCTGCGTGCCGCGTCCCTGGCGGTCGCGGCCGCCGCCGGCGCCCTGGTGCTGCCCCAGGTCCTGTACCTGGTCAAGCTCGCCATCGACGGCGGCAGCTGGTCCGACACCGTGATCGCCGCCGATCCGCTGGCCCGGATCACCGATTCGGACGGCGTCCTGGACCTGCTGTTCACCGGCCCGTATCCCGTCCTGACCTGGATACCGTTCCTGCTGGCGGGAATGGCGGTGGCCCGGCTCGATCTCTCCGACACCGCGGTGCGCGCACGGCTGGCCCTGACCGGTGTCGCCCTGGCCGTGCTCGGTCACGGGTTCTCCTGGCTGGCCCTGCACCTGGTTCCCGGCGTGCATGCAGCGGTCGCCGCGAACACGGACGGCGACTCCCCGTCCTCGGCCTGGTGGTCGGAGTCGGTCGGTGAACCCACCGACAACTTCCGCGAGTGGCTGCTGGTCGCCGCGCCGCACAGCCAGACCACTCCGTCGATCGTCGGTGCGACCGGCGTCGCCCTCGCCGTGCTGGCCGGCTGTCTCTTCGCCGTCGACCGGCTGCCGCGGGTCCGCCGCCTGGCCACACCGGTCACCGCGGTCGGCATGGTGTCCCTGTCCGCGTACGTGCTGCACATCCTGGTCATCCGGGCCGTGTGGCGGGAGGACCTGCCGGGCTCCTGGACGGAACTCTTCCTGTTCTTCGCGGTCACGATGCTGCTGGCGGTCGTGTGGACCCGGCTGTTCCGACGCGGGCCGCTGGAGTACCTCCTGCACACCGCCGCCGGACCCGCGCGCCTCATCCGGTGAGCGGCACCGAGGTCCTTCCGGATGGCGGTGCGCCGTCGGCCGCGCCCTCGGTTGACGGCACGTCAGGACAGGGAGCAGGCCCGGCCGGGCTCCCCCGTAGGGCCGGACCTGCTCCCCCTTCTCGTGTTCGCCTCCGGGTGTCCGACCGGGCAGGCGTGCGGGCGCCCGGGCCTGGCTCAGCCGTGGTCGTCGAGGACGCAGGCGAGTTGGGTGAGGGCGGCCGTCCTGTCCGGGTCGACGGGGCTGAGGACGACGCTGGTCGATCCTGCCCGGTACCGGGCTGCGACGGCCGTGCGTACCTGCTCGGGGGGTGCCGGCGAGGGCCAGTTCGGCCACCCACTCCTTCGGCATGGTCGCGGCGAACTCCTCCGGCCCCGCGCACTCCTTGCGGTGGCGCGCGAGGTCGTCGGCGAACGGCATCGCGCCGATGTGGGGTGCCCAGTCAGGCTCCCCGACCGCCGTCAGGCCCGCCCGCGCACGTTCCACGGCGGCATCCGCGTCGTCGTCGACCACGGCGACGTCGTAGCTGATCACCTCGCGCCCGCCGGCACCTGTGGTGTCCGGGCCCAGGTGGCCGAGGGCAGTGGTGAGGTACGCGGGCGGCGCAGGCTCGGCCAGCAGTACTCCGTCAGCGGCCTGCCCCGCGACAGCGAGGGATCTGGGCCCCCGCACGCCGAGTACGACGGGCGGGACCACGTCGGGGCGCTCGCCGATGACGACGCCTTCGGTCCGCACGTACCGGCCGTTCACGGGGCCCGGCTCGCCGCGCAGCAGCGTACGCACCGCGGTGGCGTACTCCTGGATGAGGGTGAGCGGGCTGGCCGGCCAGGCGCCGACCTGACGCATCCACTCCGGCATTCCGTGTCCGATGCCCGCGATCAGCCGGCCAGGAAACAGCTGGGCAAGGGTGGCCAGTTCCATCGCCGCGAACGCCGCGTTGCGGGCGCCGGCGGGCATGATGCCGATGCCGACGGTGATGCGGTCCGTGGCGGCCAGCAACGCGCCCGCCTGGGCGATGCCGCCACGGAAGCCGAGGTCCTCCACCACCCACAACTCGCCGAAGCCGAGCTCCTCCGCCCGGCGCGCGAACGGCAGGACCTCGGTGACGGGCAGGTCGCGAGGAAGCATGACTCCCACCCGCCCACGGGCCGGCGGTGCGGTCTCCGCAGTCATCAGAACCCCTTTCTCCGAGGACAGCATGGATGACAGGGACCGCAGGGACAACACACCACACATCACCGCTCACGACACGTCTCAGCGGGGCCCGCGGGCCACCGCCGTTCCCGTCAGGAGGGTGGTGCCCGAGTCGATTTCCTGCCACCTGCCGCCCCAGGTCAGCAGGGCGATCGCGGCAGTGGGGAACTTGTCCTGCACCGTCCGGAGTTCGCTGCCGACACCGTCCCCGGCCGTCGCCAGGATCGCGTCCCGCGGACTCGGGTTGTGCCCGACCAGCAGCAGCGTCCCGATGTGCGCGGGTGCTTCCCGCACCATCGCCAGCAGGTCCGGGAGCGGCGGACGGTGGAGACGCGGTTCGTACCGCACCGAGCACAGGCTCCCCGGACCCGCCGCCGCCAGTTCCCAGGTCTCCCGGGTGCGGCGGGACGTGGAACGCCACACGAGGCCGGGCAGCCGGTCCGCCTCGGTCAGCAGCCGGCCGGCGGCCGTCGCGTCACGCCGGCCGCGCGGGGAGAGCGGCCGTTCGTGGTCCGGCGTACCAGGAGGACGGGCCGCTTCGGCGTGCCGCAGCAGGAGCAGACGTCGTAGGGCCGTCGTCGTCATGCCGGGCCCCGCGGTGCCGGACGCCCGGCGGCTGCGGTGGCGCAGGGCCTGCAGGACGGCCGCTGCGGGAGGAGGGGCGGGTCATGCGGCGGCGGGTCCGAACGCGTGTCGGAAGTGCGCAACATGAGGCGGACACCAGCGAGCCGGCTCCTGCCGCAACATATCCGCACTCCTCCGGAAGCGGGCGACCGTACGGCCTGCCGGCCGCTTGTCCCGCCCCTCCGCTCGCCCTGCCCACCGCCCGGACTCCCGAGTCACCCTCTTCGGGTGATGCGGTCCGGCGGGAGTGGCTGCGGAATGGAGTCAGTCCCGCGGGGGACGGCAATGCACCGGGAGGTTCCGATGACCGAACTCGTCGTGCTCGGCTTCTCCGACAAGGAGCAGGCCGAAGCCGTCATGCGGCTCAGCACCCAGCTCTCCCGTGAAGAGCTTCTGGACCTGGAGGACGCGGCGCTGGCCTGGTGCAGCCAGGACGGCAAGGTGCACGTCCAGCAGACCCACAACACCACCGCGACCGGCGCGGCCATGGGCGCCTTGTGGGGCACGCTGTTCGGCATGCTCTTCCTGATGCCGGTGTTCGGCGCGGCGGCGGGCGCCGCGACCGGTGCCGTCGCGGGCAAACTCAGGGACGTCGGCCTGAACGACGCCTTCGTCAAGGAGACGGCGGGAGCGCTGGAGCCCGGCCGCGCCGCGGTCTTCGCGCTCGTACGGCGGTCCACTCCGGACCGGGTGCGGGAGGCACTGCGGCCCTTCCACCCCACGGTCCTGCACACCTCACTCAGCAAGGAGCGTGAGGAAGAACTCATCGCCGCCCTCCACGGGAAGTAGCCACGCCGGTCCGGAGCGTACTGATGACCACTTCGACGAAGGCCGGGCGTGCCGGTCCGGCCGGTGACGCACGCGGCCGGGAGAAGCTGTGGGGCCCCTACCTCGGCGAACGGCAGTGGGGCACCGTCCGCGAGGACTACAGCCCCGGCGGTGACGCCTGGTCCGCCTTCCCCCACGACCACGCGCGCTCCCGCGCCTACCGGTGGGGGGAGGACGGCCTGGGCGGCATCTGCGACGAGAAGCAGCGGCTGTGTTTCGCGCTCGCGTTGTGGAACGGACGCGATCCGATCCTCAAGGAGCGGGCCTTCGGACTGACGAACGGCGAGGGCAACCACGGCGAGGACGTCAAGGAGTACTACTTCTACCTCGACAGCACGCCCAGCCACTCGTACCTGAAGTACCTGTACAAGTACCCGCAGGCCGCGTTCCCGTACAACGACCTGGTGACCACCAACCGGAACCGCGGCCGGCACGAATTCGAGTACGAGCTGCTGGACACCGGGGTGTTCGACGACGACCGCTACTTCGACGTCACCGTCGAGTACGCCAAGGCGTCACCCGAGGACGTACTGATCCGGATCACCGCCGAGAACCGCGGCCCCGACGAGGCCACCCTGCACCTCCTGCCGACCCTGTGGTTCCGCAACACCTGGTCCTGGGAGGACGGCGGACGCGCCGCCGCACCACGGCTCTACTCGATCCGCGGTCCGGCGGGCACCACCGCGCTCCGGGCCGACCACCCGACGCTGGGCAGTTACGACCTGCGGTGCGGTGGGCGGGTGCCCCTGCTGTTCACCGAGAACGACACCAACACCGAGCGGCTGTCCGGTACGCCCAACGCCTCGCCGTACGTGAAGGACGGCATCGGCCGCTGTGTGGTCGACGGCGAGAAGGCCGCGGTCAATCCCGCGCAGGAGGGCACCAAGGCCGCCGCACACTACACACTGACGGTCCCGGCCGGCGGCGCCGGATCCGTCCGGCTCCGCCTCGCCCCGGCCGGCTCCTCGATGCCCCTGGCCCGCGACTTCGACACCGTGTTCCGCGACCGGCAGGCCGAGGCCGACGCCTTCTACCGCGAACTGACGCCGGACGGCGCGAGCGAGGACGAGGCGCGGGTGCTGCGCCAGGCACTGGCCGGGATGCTGTGGTCGAAGCAGTACTACTCCTTCGACGTGGAGAACTGGCTGGCCGAGCACGGCCTCGACCCCTGGACGGCGCCGGGCCGGGCGGTACGCAACGGCGCGTGGTTCCACATGGCGTGCGACGACATCGTCTCCATGCCGGACACGTGGGAGTACCCCTGGTTCGCCGCGTGGGACCTGGCCTTCCACACCGTCGCGCTGTCGGTGGTCGACCTGGCCTTCGCCAAGGAGCAGCTGGAACTGCTGCTGCGGGACACCTACTTGCACCCCAACGGCCAGATTCCCGCGTACGAGTGGAACTTCGGTGACGTCAATCCGCCCGTCCACGCCTGGGCGGCGTACTTCATCTACACGCTGGAAGAGCTGCGCACGGGCAACGCCGACCGGGCCTTCCTGGACCGTGTCTTCCAGAAGCTGCTGACCAACTTCACCTGGTGGGTCAACCGTAAGGACCCCAGCGGCCGCAACCTCTTCCAGGGCGGCTTCCTCGGCCTGGACAACATCGGTGTGTTCGACCGCAGCGCGCAGCTGCCCACCGGCGGCCACCTGGAGCAGGCCGACGGGACCGCGTGGATGGCGCTGTACTGCCAGACCATGCTGCAGATCGCGCTGGAACTCGTCCGGCACGACCCCACCGGTTACGAGGACCACGTGCTCAAGTTCGCGGAACACTTCCTGTGGATCGCGGCCGCCATGGACCACACCGGCGGGGACGGACTGTGGGACGAGGAGGACGGCTTCTTCTACGACGTGCTCCGGCTGCCGGACGGGCGGGCGACGCGTCTGAAGGTCCGCTCGACGGTGGGGCTGCTGCCGCTCTGCGCGGCGACCGTGCTGCGGCCCGGTCAGCTGGCCGGTGTGCACGGCCTGGGCGACCGGTTGCGCCGCTTCGTCGACCGCCACCCCTCCCTGGCGCCCGGCCTCGCCGAGGCGCTGGCGGGGGCCGAGGGCGGCCCGCGGCTGCTGTCCGTCGTCGACGAGAAGCGGCTGGTCCGCGTCCTGGCACGGCTGCTGTCCGAGGACGAGTTCCTCAGCCCGTACGGCATCAGGGCGCTCTCGCGGTACCACGCCGGCCACCCGTACACCTTCCGGGCCGACGGCACCGAGCACCGTGTCGGCTACCTGCCCGCCGAGTCCGACTCCGGGATGTTCGGCGGCAACTCCAACTGGCGCGGGCCGGTGTGGTTCCCCACCAACGCCCTCATCATCCGCGGGCTGCTCAACCTCTACGCGTTCCACGGTGACGACCTCACCGTGGAGTGCCCCACCGGCTCCGGCGTCCGGATGAACCTGTACCAGGTCGCGAGCGAGCTCTCCACCCGTCTCAGCCGCCTCTTCCTGCGTGACGGGAGCGGGCGCCGGCCCGTGTACGGCGGCCAGCGGAAGTTCCAGGACGACCCGCACTGGCGCGATCTGCTCTCCTTCCACGAGTACTTCCACGGTGACAACGGCGCGGGCATCGGCGCGGCGCACCAGACCGGCTGGACGGGCCTGGTGGCCCCGCTGATGATGCTCTTCGGCACCCTCACGCCCGAGCAGTTCCGCGCCGGGCCCGCGGCGCGGGAGACGTCCGGGCCAGGAGGGGAGGGAACGCGATGAGCCGGCTTCCGGCACAACCCGTCATCCATGAGATCAACACCCACGTGTGGCTGCGCGAGGTGCAGCAGCGTGTCGGGCGCGCGGTGGGTCTCGACGGCGTCCCGAAGGACGCCTGGGACCGGATCACCCCGCACGGCATCGATGCCGTCTGGCTCATGGGGGTGTGGGAACGCAGCGACGTGGGCCGCGACATCGCGCTGCGCGACCCCGCGCTGCGCCGTTCCTTCGCCGAGGCACTGCCGGACGTCCGGGACGACGACATCGCCGGCTCCCCGTACTGCGTACGCCGCTACACCGTCGACGCGGCGCTGGGCGGTCCCGCCGGGCTCGCTTCGGCCCGTACCGAGCTCGCCGGCCGCGGCATCGGCCTGCTGCTGGACTACGTGCCCAACCACGTCGCGCCGGACAGTCCGCTGCTGAGCGAGCATCCCGAGTACTTCGTCCGCGGCACCGCCGACGACCTGCGCCGCGACCCGGCGGCCTACCTCGCGTCGGGCGGCCATGTCTTCGCCCGTGGCCGCGACCCCTTCTTCCCGCCCTGGCCGGACGTGGTGCAGCTGAACGCCTTCCGGCCCGGCACGCGGGAGGCCACGGCCGACACGCTGACGCGCATCGGCGGGATGTGCGACGGGGTGCGCTGCGACATGGCGATGCTGATGATGAACGACGTCTTCGCGCGGACCTGGGGGCACCGCGCCGGTCCGCCGCCGGACACCGAGTTCTGGCCCGCGGTCCTGACCTCGGTCCGGCGGCAGCGGCCGGACATGACCTTCATCGCGGAGGCGTACTGGGACCTCGAATGGGACCTGCAGCAGCAGGGCTTCGACCACTGCTACGACAAGCGGCTGTACGACCGGCTGCTGCACGAGCGGGCGGTCTCGGTGTTCCGGCACCTCCAGGCGGACGTGAGCTACCAGCGGCGCCTCGTACGGTTCCTGGAGAACCACGACGAGCCACGGGCCGCTTCGGTGCTGGACGCCGCCGAGGAACGTGCGGCAGCCGTCGCCATCGCCACACTGCCCGGCGCGACGCTGTGGCACGAAGGCCAGTTCACCGGGCGCCGGACGCGCCTGCCCGTCTTCCTCACCCGGCGCCCCCACGAACCGCCCGACGCCGGGCTGCGGGCCTTCCACGAGCGGCTGCTGGCCGCCGTGCACCGCAGCGGCATGCGCACGGGGCACTGGGAACTGCTGCGCTCCGAGGGCTGGCCCGACAACCCGACCCACCACGACCTGCTCGCCTGGGGCTGGCGGGGCACGGCGGGCACGTTCCTCATCGTCGTCAACCTCTCCGCACACGGCTCCCAGGCCAGGATCCGCCTGCCGTGGCCCGACCTCGGCAGGACCACCTGCCGGCTGACGGACCTGCTGGACGGCACCCGGTACGAACGTCCCGGCAGCGAACTGACCGGTCCCGGCCTCTTCGTCGACCTGCCCGCCTGGCACACCCACGTCTTCGCACTCGAACCGGCAGCGGAACGGTGACGCACGGCCCGGTTCGTACGCCTGGACGGCGAACGGAGGAAGAAGACCATGAACGGTTCCGTGACCCTCGCCTACGACTATCCGATCCTGGGAGTTTTCTGGACCACGTTCCTGCTCTTCCTGTGGGTGATGTGGTTCATGCTGCTGTTCCACGTCCTCGCGGACGTCTTCCGGGACGACGGCCTGAACGGATGGGCGAAGACAGGCTGGATCATCTTCGTCCTCGTGCTGCCGTTCCTCGGCGTCCTGGTCTACGTCGGCGTCCGGGGCCGGGGCATGGGCCGTCGCAAAGTGGCCCAGGCGGAGGCCCAGCGGGAGGCGTTCGACGACTACATCCGCAGGACCGCGGCGAGCGATCCGGCCCGCACCACCAGGCCGACGATGTAGCGAGTCCCTCGGAGGTCCCCCGGGCGGGACCTCCCGGTGAGTGAGAGGCGGCCAGGGTGGTGGGATCCGGGAAACAACGGAAGCTGCTGTATCTCACACTTCCCGGCTGCTGGGGCGCGCTCGTCCTGGCCTGCCTCTCCTTCACACCCTCGCTGCTGCCGCGCGGCGGCATCCTGCAAGGCATCGTCTGCGGCATCACCGCGGCCATCGGCTACGGGCTCGGGGTACTCGCCGCGTACGTGTGGCGTGCCTTCGCCGATCGCGGGCCGCGGCCTCCGCGGCCCCGGTCCTGGCTCGTCCTGGGGATCAGCGCGGCCGTCCTGTTCGGCCTGTTCTTCGGTTTCGGGCAGTACTGGCAGCACGAGCTCCGCCGGCTGATGGGCGTCACGGAACACAACATCCCGCTCGTCGTGCTCTCCCCCCTCGTCGCGGTCCTGGTCTTCTGCATCGTCCTGCCGGCCGGGCGCGGCCTGCGCGGCCTGTACCGCTTGCTGGTGGGCCTGCTCAGGCGCTGGATCGGGCCGCGCGCGGCGACCGCGGTCGGCTGGACCGTCGTTGCCGGTCTCGCCTGGCTGCTCCTCACCGGCCTGCTGCTCGACGGGTTCGTCAGCGTGGCCGACAAGGCGTTCTCGGCCCGCGACACGACCACCCCGGAGGGGGCGCAGCGGCCCACGACGAGCCTGCGCTCGGGCGGTCCGGGCTCGCTCACGGCATGGGACTCGCTGGGGCGGCAGGGACGCGGATTCGTCGGCACCGGGCCGTCGGCGGACGCCATCGGGGAGTTCACCGGCCGTCCGGCGCCGGTGCCGGTGCGCTCGTACGCCGGACTGGCGTCGGCCGACGACACGGAGGCCCGCGCCGCCCGGGCGGTGGCGGAACTGAGCCGCCAGGGCGGCTTCGCGCGCAAGAACCTGCTCGTGGTGACGACGACGGGGAGCGGCTGGGTCGATCCCGCCGCGGTGGACTCCTTCGAGTACCTCAGCGGCGGCGACTCGGCAACCGTGGCGATCCAGTACTCCTACCTCCCGTCCTGGATCTCCTACCTGGTCGACCAGAGCAAGGCCCGCGAGGCGGGCCGCGCCCTCTTCGACGCCGTGTACGACGACTGGTCGAAGCTGCCCGCTGACTCGCGCCCCCGGCTGTTCGTCGCCGGGGAGAGCCTGGGCTCGTTCGGCGGGGAGACCGCCTTCAGCGGGGAGTACGACCTGCGGAACCGCACGTCGGGCACGATGTTCACCGGGCCTCCCCACTTCAACACGCTGTTCCGGGAGTTCAGCGACCACCGTGACGCCGGCAGTCCGGAGGAGCAGCCGGTCTACAAGGACGGGCGGACCGTCCGCTTCACGAACGACCCGGCCGCGGCGATCCCGCCGGCGGACCGGCCCTGGGAAGGCAGCCGCGTCCTCTATCTGATGCACCCGTCCGATCCGATCGTCCGGTGGACCCCGCATCTCGTCCTCGACAAACCGGACTGGATCGGCCGGTCGGCCGGGGACGACGTCCTGCCGGACATGGTCTGGATTCCCTTCGTGACGTTCTGGCAGGTCACCGCCGATCTGCCGTTCTCCACCGACGTGCCGGCCGGCCACGGGCACACGTACACGACCGAATACGTCGACGGCTGGCACACCGTCATGCGGCCGGCGGGCATCACCGCCGAGGACGTGCGAGAGCTGAAGAAGGTCATCGCGGCGGTGGAGTGAGCGGTGGAGTGAGTGAGTGAGCGCCTGCCGGCGGCGAGGGCATGCCGGGCCCGGGTCACCGCAGCAGGTAGCCGGTCAGGTAGCCCAGCGCGTTGACCGCCCAGTGCAGCCCCATGGGCGCCAGCAGGCTGCCGCTGCGGCGCCGCAGCTCGCACAGCAGGACGCCCGCCGCCCCCGTGAACAGCACCGTGCCCGCCACGGCCAGCGCTGCACCGAGAGCCGAATCGCCGAACACCGGTGTCAGTACGGGCTTGTCGGTCGCCAGGTGCAGCGACGGCAGGATGTGCCACAGCCCGAACAGCGAGCTCGACACGGCGGTCGCCCGGACCGCGCCACGCGCGCGGCAGACCGAGCCGTACAGGACGCCCCGGAAGGCGACCTCCTCCAGCAGCACCGTGCCGACGGGCACCGTGACCAGTACCCGCCACGCCACCTGCCCACCGGTCAGCCTGCTGTACCGCTCGTCCGCGAACAGGCCGTGCGCCACCGGCAGCAGTGCCCCCACCGCACAGACCGCAGCGACCAGCCCGATCAGGACCACCGCCCACCGCGCACCCCGCCCGAGTGCGGCAGGGTCCAGGCCCGCGTCCGCCCAGGTGCCCCCGGCGGCGAACAGCACACCCAGCAGCAGGGCGCTGACCGCCACGGCGGTCAGCAACCCGAACGACGGCGCCCACCGGTTGTTCACCGCATTGACGACGGCCAGCACGGCGACGGTGACGCCTGCCGCCACGCCCGTACGCACGGCACACCGGCCCTCCGGCTGCGCGGAGCCGGCTGAGTCCACAGGACGATTGTCGCCCCGCGGCAGCCGTTTTCCGGGAGACCGTCCCCGGCCCGCTCACCCGGTGGGGCCGGAGCCCACCGAGGGCAGGTAGCGCGGGGCCCGCCAGGCGGCCAGCCGGTGTTCCACCGCGGCACCGAGCGACAGCAGTTCGGCGTCCCGGTGGTCACCCGTCATCAGGAGCAGGCCGACCGGGAGTTCGCCCACGAATCCGGCCGGTACCGACAACGACGGGTACCCGGCGACGGCCGCGGGGGTGGAGGACGGGATCACGTCGTTGTCGCCCCGTGCGCAGTCGGTCGTCCAGGCGGGCGGGTTCGTCGGTGCGGCGATGGCGTCCAGCCGGTGGGCGGCCATGGTCTCGTCGAGGGAGCGCCGGGAGAGGTCCTTCAGCTCGGCGCGCATGGCCCGGTACTCGGGGTCGGTGGTGGGCGGCGAGGTCAGCGCCTGCTCGAACAGTTCCTGGCCGGCGAAGCAGGTCCGCTCCGCCGGGTGGGTGCGGTGGAACTCGATGAGCCCGGCGAGGTTCCGGGGGCCGTCGCGGGTGGCGAGGTAGGCGTCGATGTCCCGGTGGAATTCGCTGAGCAGCGCCGGGAATTCGAGTGCGGCGAGCCGCTTCTGGTACGGCGGCGTCACCTCGACGACCTCGGCCCCCGCCGTGCGCAGCTTCTTCGCGGTGCGGGACATCAAGGCGTCCACCTCCGGCCCGAGCGAGGGCAGCCGCCACAGACCGATCCGTTTACCCCGCAGAGCACCGGGGCGGGCCGAGTCCTCCTGGAGGTCGGCGGCGACGGCGGAGCGGGCGGTGTCACCACCGCTGAGCACCGAGAAGGTGAGCGCGGCGTCGGTGACGTTGCGCGCCATGGGGCCGGCGGTGTCCTGCTCCGCCGAGATCGGCACCACGCCGTCCTGGCTGACGAGGCCGAGGCTGGGCTTGTGCCCGACCACCCCGTTCATCCCGGCGGGGCACACGATGGAGCCGTCCGTCTCGGTACCGATCGCCACCTGCGCCAGCGAGGCGGCGAGCGCGGCGCCCGAACCGGAGGAGGACCCGCACGGGTTGCGGTCCAGTACGTACGGGTTGTTGGTCTGCCCGCCCACCGCCGACCAGCCCGAAGTCGGTTTCGCGGCACGGAAGTTCGCCCACTCGGAGAGATTGGTCTTGCCGAGGATCACCGCGCCCGCTTTCCGCAGCCGGGTCACCAGCGCCGCGTCGGTGCCGGGCGGGCTGCCGGCCAGCGCCTGCGATCCGGCCGTCGTCGGCATGTCGCGGGTGTTCACGTTGTCCTTGAGCAGCACGGGGATGCCGTCGAGCGGGCCACGGGTCGCACCCCGCCGGTGCCTGGCGTCGCTGGCGGCCGCCTGGCGCAGCGCCGTCGGGTCGGTACGCAGCACCGCATCGACCTTGGGGTCGACGGTCCTGATCCGCCACAGATACGCGGCCGTCAGCGCCGACGAGGTCAGCGAACCGCCTGCCATGCGTGCCTGCAGTTCCGGAATGGTCACCGTGTCGAGGTCGATCCCCGGCCCCGGCGCCGAACCGGCCGGTGGCGCACCACCGTGACCGGCGTCAGCGGCCTGCGCCCGCGGACTCGGCGCGCCTGCGGACAGTGTCCCCGCGACCAGGGCGGCGACCAGAGCGGCAATACTCCTGTGCCTCAGGTTCCTCATGGGGTCAGCGGACTACACGATGACTGTCGGCGGCAAGAGTGCCCAGGCGCTGTTCGGCCTCCGAACTCAGCGGGGGTCGGCGGAGACGCCCTGGAACAGGTCGTCCTCGGGCAGTTCGGTGGGTACGTGCGAGGAGACCAGGTGGTAGTCCTCGGTGGGCCAGGCGGCGGCCTCCAGGTCCATCGGGCAGGCGAGTTCGGGGCCGTCGGGGTCGACCTGGGACTCGTGTGCGAGCAGGGCCGCGCGCCGGACGGGGAAGTACTCGGCACACTCGACGCGGGTGGTCATCTCCCAGGTGGGCCAGGCGTCCGGCCAGTCGTCGAGGAGGGCGCGGGCCGGGGAGTCGAGTCCGGCGCCGGTCATGGCGGCGTCGATGGCCTCGAAGTACTCCTTGTTGAAGGCGCAGGTGTAGTACAGCTTCAGCGGCTGCCACGGGTCGCCGGTGCCGGGGTAGCGCTCCGGGTCGGCGGCGGCCTCGAAGGCCTCGACGGTGACCTGGTGGGTCTTGATGTGGTCGGGGTGCGGGTAGCCGCCGTTCTCGTCGTAGGTGACCACGACGTGCGGGCGGAAGGCGCGTACGGCCGCCACCAGGGGGCGCGCGGCGACCTCCAGCGGCCGGCGGGCGAAGCACCCGTCGGGCAGTTCCTCGCCGTCCTGGGCCGTCCCCGAGTCGACGAAGCCGAGGAACTGCTGGTCGACGCCGAGGATCTCGCGGGCGCGCGCCATTTCCCTGCGGCGGCGTTCGGGGAGTTCGGCGCGGACCTCGGGGCGGTCGAGCCGGGGGTTGAGGACGTCGCCGCGCTCGCCGCCGGTCATGGTGCACACGAGGATCTGGGCACCTTCGCGGGCGTACTTGACGAGGGTCGCGGCGCCCTTGCTGGACTCGTCGTCGGGGTGGGCGTGGACGGTCATCAGGCGCAGGCCGGTTCGGGGCGGGCGGACGGTGGCGGTCATCCGGTTCTCCTGGGGTACTGAGGTACGGCGGTACGAGGGGACGCGGCGGGGCGTTGGGGGTCAGCCCTTGCCGGGTGCGTGCTTGGGGTACATCGCGGCGGGGACGAGGGTGAGGGCGCTGAAGGCGAGGGCCCACCAGAAGGTCTGGGCGTAGGCGTCCCGCACACCCGCGGGGCCGTCGGCGGCGCCGGACAGGGAGGCCTGGAGGATGACGGCGAGCACGGCGGTGCCGAGCGAGCCGCCGATGCGGTTGAGGACGGTACGGGCGCTGGTGGCGGCGGGCACCTGGCTGCGCTGTACGGAGGTGTAGGTGGCGGCGACGTTGGGCGGGGTGATCGCGCCGAGTCCCACTCCCCTGACGAACAGGGCGCCGACGAGCACGAATGTTCCTGACACACCGTCCGTCAGCACGAACGGCACGGTGCCGACGATGGTCAGCAGGATGCCGGCGACGACGACGGCGCGGGGGCCGTACGCGTCGGTGACCTTGCCGGCGAGTGGGGTGATGACGGCGGTGCCGAGGGCCTGCGGGGCCAGCATCAGGGCGGCCTCCAGGGCGCTCATGCCGCGCACCTCGACGAAGTAGAGCGGCAGCAGCAGCATCGAGCTGTAGAGCGCGGCCCCGAGCAGGAAGGTGTTCACGCTCGCGAGGGTGAAGCCCCGCCCGGCGAACAGCTTGAGGTCGATCAGCGGGGTGCGGTCGGTGCGCAGTGCGTGCACGACGTACCCGGTCAGCAGCAGGAAGCCGCCGATCAGCAGCCCGGTCTGCAGCGGGTCGAGGCCGCCGCCGGCCTGGGCGAGGGCGTGGACGAGGGCGGCGAGGCCGGGCGGCAGCAGGGCCAGGCCCAGTCCGTCGGGCCGCAGCCCGGTCTGCCGTTCGCCGTCGTCACCGGGCACGATGCGGGCGGCGAGGATCAGGGCGGTCAGCCCGACGGGGACGTTGACGTAGAACAGCCAGCGCCATCCCGCGCCGTGCACGATCAGGCCGCCGACCACCGGGCCGAGGACCGGCGCGAGGGAGACCGGCATGGTGAGGACGCCGACCAGCCTGCCGATCCGCCGGGGGCCCGCGAGGCGGGCGACGATCGCCTGTCCGATGGGCTGCATCAGTCCGCCGCCGAGCCCTTGCAGGATTCGGAAGCCGATGAGCGACCCGGGCGACCAGGCGAGTCCCGCCAGGGCGGAGGCGGCGACGAACACGGCGACCGAGGCGAGCCACATCCGCTTGGCTCCGAAGCGCTGGATCAGCCAGCCGGAGAGCGGTGCCACCAGGGCGACGGCCAGCAGGTAACCGGTGCTCACCCACTGGATCGCGGTGAGTGAGGCGCCCAGTCCGCCGGCCATGGAGCCGACGCCGACGTTCACGATCGTGGTGTCGAGCTGGGCCAGTACGGCGCCGAGGATCAGAACCCAGCCGATCCGCAGCAGCTCGGGATCGAGACGGTCCGCGGGATCGGCGGGCGCTGCGGGCCGAGCGGCGGTACGGGCGACGGCCGGGCGCTTCAAGGAACCTCCAGGCGGGAGCGGGCCGGGCTGAACGGAAGAGAATTTAGGTCGGACCATGTTTTATGTCAAACATAAAAATCGGTCGCACCTAAAGGTGGGCGTAACATGGGACGTATGCAGCAGGGAGCAGCACGGGCGGCGACAGGCACGGGCCTGAGGGAACGCAAGAAGCAGGAGACGCGCGAGCGGCTGTCGCATGTCGCTACGCTGCTCTTCATCGAGCGCGGCTTCGACCACGTGACCATCAGCGACATCGCGGAGGCCACCGGCGTCTCGAAGATGACCGTCACCAATTACTTCCCGCTCAAGGAGGACCTGGTCTTCGACGCGCACGAACTGGTCGCAGACAGCCTCGCGCAGGTGGTGCGCGAGCGGCGGACGGGCGAGTCCGCCCACCACGCGCTGCACCGCGCCTACGTCGACGCGCTCGACGGCACCTATCCGGTCCTCACCGGCCACTCCTCCCCCGGCTTCGCGCGGATGGTGCACGACAGCGCACGGCTGCGGGCCCGTGAGCGCGAGATCGAGGAGCAGCGCGAGGAACGGCTCGCGGCGACCCTCGCCGCGGAGACCGGCGCCGCACCCGACGACCTCGCACCGCGGCTGGCGGCGGCCCAGCTGGCCGGCGCCCACCGGGTGCTGTTCCGCCTCGTACGCTCCCTGATGCGCGAGGAGACCCCGCAGGCCGAGGCCGACCGCCGGGCCGTGGAAGCCGCCCGCGAGGCCTTCGGCCTGCTGGAGCCGTCCCTCGGCGGCTACGCGGTCCGCGTGGGCTGAGCTCGCCCTGCTCCGCGTCCGCAACAGTGACCGCAATGCGGACACTTGTGCGAACCCATACCGGATGATGCCTACGATTCCGCGGAACGCCCCTGCACCACCGGAAGGCGCCCGTGAGCTCCACCTCTCCCCCGCCCGCCACCACGTCTTCGGAGACGGCGTCCGGCACGGTGCTGATCCGTTCGGCGGCCGACGTCTCCGACCTGGTCAATTCGGGTACCGCACGCGGCCGGCACGCCAAGATGATCGTGATCATCGCGCTCGGCGGCATCTTCCTCGACGCGTACGACCTGAGCTCCCTCGCGTACGGGCTGCCCGACATCACGGAGCAGTTCGGCCTCAGCTCCGCCATGGCCGGGCTGGTCACCTCCTCGATCAGCGTCGGTTCCCTGCTGGGTGCCCTCCTCGGCGGCTGGCTGGTGGACCGCATCGGCCGCTACCGGGTCTTCATGGCCAACATGCTCTTCTTCGTCGTCACCGCGCTGGTGTGCGCGGTGGCACAGGACGCGTGGACGCTGATCGCCGCGCGGTTCGTGATGGGCATCGGCGTCGGCATGGACATCCCGGTCGCCATCGCGTTCCTCGCCGAGTTCTCCCGGCTGCGGGGCAAGGGCAGCAAGGGCTCGCGCACGGCCGCCTGGTCACCCGCCTGGTACGCGGCGACCAGCGGCTGCTACCTCGTGATCATGCTGCTGTACTTCCTCCTGCCGGACGCTCAGCTCGGCTGGCTGTGGCGGTTCACCGTCGGCTTCGGCGCGGTGCCCGCACTGCTCGTGCTGCTGCTGCGCCGGCGCTACATGAACGAGTCCCCCACCTGGGCCGCCGACCAGGGTGACCTGGAGGGCGCGGCGAAGATCCTGCGGCAGTCGTACGGCGTGGACGCGCGCGTCGCCGACGACGTACCCGCGAAGGCGCCCCGTCCGCCGCGGCCCGGCCTGGCCTCGTACGCGCGCCTGTTCACGCCGCCGTACCGCACGCGCACGATCCAGTCGGTGACCGTCGGGCTGGCCGAGACCTTCGGCTACAACGCGGTCGCGTTCGGGCTGCCGATCATCATCGCGACGCTGATGACGCAGGGTCCGCTGACCACGATCGCGTCGTCCTTCGCCCTCAACCTCGGCTTCGCCCTGACCGGTGGTCTGCTCGGCATCCGCTGGGCGTCGACGAAGGGCGCCTGGCCGATGATGTCGCTGGGCTTCGCGATCCAGCTCGTCGCCATCGCGGTACTCGGCCTCATCGGGCAGCCGTCCGGGACGGCGGTCGTCACGGCGGCGATCCTGATGCTCGGTGCCTTCATGTTCGCCCAGGGCTTCGGCCCCGGCGCGCACATCATGAGCTACGCCTCGCTGGGCTTCCCCACCTCGATGCGCGGCGTCAGCATCGGTTTCAACCAGGCCGTACTGCGGCTCGGCTCGACGCTGACGCTGTTCTTCTTCCCCGTCCTCAGCAGCGGCCTGGGCACGGACGTCTACTGGGTCATCCTCGCCGCGCCCGTCCTCGGCCTGACCGCCCTTCTCGTGAAGCGCTGGGAGCCGGTCGGCTTCGACGCGGACGCGGAGGACAGGGACCGGGCCGGGACCGCGGCGTCCCGGTCCTGACGCCCGCCCGCCGGCGGCCCGGCCCGCTGTGTCAGTACGCGGTGGGCCAGCCGCCGGCCCAGTTCAGCAGGTTGACGCCGAGCTTGGGCGTGCCGTTGTCGTTGGCGTCGTAGTAGTGGTAGACGAGCAGGTCGCCGTCGACGTCGGGCAGCACGTCCTGCCCGCCGGGCCCGATCACCGAGCCCTGCGACGCCATGACCACGGTGCCGCCGTCCCGGGTCATGGCGACGCCGTTGCGGTCGTAGTACGGACCGGTGGGGCTGGTGGCCCGGCCGACCTTGATCTTGTACGTGGAGCCGGTGCCGTTGCAGCACGTGTCGTACGAGGCGAAGAGGTAGTAGTAGCCGTTGCGTTTGACGACGGTGGGGCCCTCCACCGCCTTCGTGCCGCCGGTACGCGTGGCGAGCGGGTAGCGGGTGGTGTCGCCCGCGTACTGCTTGCCGGTGCCGGGGTCGAGGCGGATCATCTTGATCCCGCTCCACCAGGAGCCGAACGCCAGCCACCACTTGCCGTCGCCGTCGACGAACAGGTCCGGGTCGATCGCGTTGTAGTCGCTGCTCGACGTCGAGGAATGGACGATGCCCTGGTCGCTCCAGCTGCCCGGCAGCCCGGTCGGTGAGGTGGCGAGGCCGATGGCGGAGTTGTTGGAGCCGAAGCTCGAAACGGCGTAGTACATGAGGTACTTGCCGCCGTGGTACGAGATGTCGGGTGCCCACGGGTCGTTCGCCGACGAGTAGCGCGACCACCAGCTCGGCGTCGAGGTGAAGGCGTTGCCGGTGCGGCTGAAGGCGATGCGGTCGGTGGAGGTGCGGGACTCCAGGAGACCGTGGGTGGAGTAGAGCAGGTACCGGCCGTCCGCCGCCCGGATCATGGTCGGGTCGTGGACGACGACATCGCCGGTGACCTTGCCGGGGCCGGGGTAGGCGGAGGCGGTGGACGGCATCAGCGCCAGCAGGGCGGCGGCGGGGAGGGCGAGGAACGCAGATCTTCGCACGGGGTGGCGCACGCGGTTCTCCTCAGCTCGAGTGTGTTTCGCGCCCGGGGACACCCGGACATGATGTTCGAAATACCGAACTATGCGCGTGACTTCGAACAGGAAGGTAGGGAGGATGCCTGGACGCGTCAAGACTCCGCGACAGCCCCGCCGCGGCGCCGGAGGCAGGCAGCAGGCGGCAGGCGACCCCGCTGACGCGCGCCGGCCCCGGAAGGAAGTGGGTGTACCGACGTATACCGAACTGTCCTGGGTTACCGATGCGCGTTCCGGCCGCCCGGCGCAGATTGGTCGCGCTTGCGGACACCGACGGTCCGCGCGTCACACGGCGGGAGGAAGCCATGATGGGGACGGACAATCAGGAAGCCGTCGGCCTGATCGGCCGGGACGAGGTCCTGTCCGAGTTGCCGTACCTACTGCGTACCGAGCGGCTGGTCACCGTCTCGGGGCCCGGTGGGGTGGGCAAGACCGCGCTCGTCACGGAACTGACGCGCCGGTTGGTCCCCGGGCAGTGGGAGGCCGTGGGGCTGGCCGACCTGATCCGGCTGGACGATCCGGAGCTGCTGGTGCGGCAGCTGGCCGCTGCCCTCCTGCGAAAGGAACTCCCCGGCCGGCCGCACATCGAGGCGCTGGCCGACGCGTTGGACGACATGCGGGTGCTGCTGGTGGTGGACCATTGCGAGCACCTGGCCCAGGCCTGCACCGAGGTCCTGACCGAACTCGTTCGCAGATGCCCGGAGTTGCACGTACTGGCCGCGGGCCGTACGCGCCTGAACACCCCTGCCCGCTATCCGCTGCGCTCGCTCACGCGCGATGAGGCGGCCCGGCTCTTCGAGGCGGGCGCCCGGCAGGCCGGCGTGGCCGAGCCGCCGGCCCCGGAAACCGTCCAGTACATCTGCGGCTTCCTGGACGGCCTTCCGCTCGCCGTGCACATCGCCGCGGGACAGCTCGCCCGCCATTCACCCGAAGAGGTGCTCTCCCTCGTCTCCCGTTCGGACACCGTCCTCGATCTGGCCGCGCCCGGCCTGCCCGCGCGACAGCGCACACTGCGCGCCTCACTGCTGCGCACACACCAGTTGTGCACACCGGAGGAACGGCTGCTCTGGGCACGCTGCACCGTCTTTCCCGGTCCCTTCACGCCGGCGGACGCGCTGGCGGTGTGCGCCGACGAGCGGCTGCCCGCCGATGCGCTGGTCACGGCGCTCCACGGGCTGGACCGGCACTCCCTGCTCCAGCAGGAGCAGCAGGCCGCCGCGTTCCGGATGCCGTGGTCCGTCCGTGCACACGGACGGCAGTGGCTGGACCGGCTCGGTGAGGAACGGGAGTTCCTGCAGCGCTGTCTGGCCCGGATGCTGCGCGATACGTGATCACCGCGCGATCCGCCGTATGCCCGCGCCGCACGTCAGCGGATCGCTAAGGTGGACTCGCTCCATCACCCCGCCCGTCTGCCGAGCGACCGCGCGTAGCGTAGGAGCTCCCATTCGGGCGCACAGCAGGCAGAGGGCGAGCACAGGATGGTGCTGTCATACGTCGGGGAGCAGATCGGCGGACTGCCCCTCGAAGTCACCGGATTCATCGGGCGCGACCAGGAACTACGGGACATCGGCGAGCTGTTCGGCAGAGGACGGCTGGTGTCGCTCGTCGGCCCCGGCGGCGTGGGCAAGACGCGGCTCGCGCTGCGGGCCGCCCGCGCCGCACTGCCGGACTTCCCCGACCGCGCGTGCTTCGTCGAACTGTCCTCGCTGCGCGACCCGGTCCTGCTGCCGCACACGGTGGCGGCGGCGCTCGGCCTCTCCGAACAGGGCGAACGCGACCCGGTCGGGCTCCTCGTCGGGTACCTCGCGGCCAAGCGGCTGCTGCTCGTCCTCGACACCTGCGAGCATTTGCTCGACGCCTGCGCGATGCTCGTGGATCTGCTGCTGCGGATGGCTCCCGGTGTCACGGTGCTGGTCACCAGCCGCCAGCCGCTGGACGTGCCGGGCGAGTTCGTCTACCCGATCACCCCGCTGCCCACCGATCACGAGGCGGTGCAGCTGTTCGCCGAGCGGGCCGCCGCCGTCGTGCCCGGATTCGCCGTCACCGACGCGAACCGTGCGGACGTGACCTCCGTCTGCCGCCGGCTGGACGGGATGCCACTGGCGATCGAACTGGCCGTGGTACGGCTACGGGTACTGCCGCTGGGCGAGCTGGCCGCCCGGCTGGAGCACCGGTTCCAGGCACTGACCGGCGGCCGCCGCGGGGCGGTGCCCCGGCACCGGACGCTGCGGGACGCGATCGACTGGAGCCACGACCTGTGCACGCCGGAGGAGCGGGTGCTGTGGCGGCGGCTGTCGGTGTTCGCCGGGGATTTCGACGCCGAGGCCGCCGAGATCGTGTGCGGAGGTGGTGAGCTGCCCGCCGAGGATGTGCTGGAGCAGCTCATCGGCCTGGTCGACAAGTCGGTGGTGCTGCGCGTCGAGTCGGACCGGGCGTGCTACCGGCTGCTGGACACCCTGCGCGAGTACGGCGCGGAGCGGCTGGCCGCCAGCGGGGAGGAGGACGTGTACCGCCGCGCGCACTTCGACTGCTTCGCGGCGTTCGCGGCCCGCGTCGACCGGTCCTTCCACAGCGACCGGCAGGCGGAGCAGCTGACGGCCCTCACCCACCGGCTGCAGGACTTCCGGGTCGCCCTGGAGTACGGCACCGGCACCGATGTCCCGGAACTGGCGTTGCGCGGGCTGGACCTGGCCGCCCGGCTGTGGACGCACTGGATCACGTCCGGGCGGCTGCGGGAGGGGGCACGCTGGCTGGCGAACGGCCTGGCCAAGGTGGTGCACGACTGCCCGGAGCGGGTCGAGGCACTGCACCGCCTCGCCTGGATCCTGACGGTACTGGGGCAGCACGCCGAGGCCGAGCCGCACGTCCTGGAGTCACTGGCGATGGCGGAGCGGATCGGTGACCGGCGCGGCGCGGTGTACGCGACGGAGTTCCGCGGCTGTCTGCTGATGCTCTACGGGCGGCTGGAGGAGGCGCACCGCGACTTCGACACGGCCCGCCGTGGCTTCCGGGAGCTGGGCGACACCGACGGGCTGGCCATCACGTGCTTCATCCAGACGTTCGCCTCGGCGCACGTCGGCGAAGTCGACCACGCGTGGGAGGTCTCCGGGGAAGGACTGCGGGCGCTGGAGTCGGCCCCCGGCGAGTGCTGGTCCCGCAGTTACTGCCTGCTCTACCGCCAGTTGGCGCTGTGGATGTCGCACGACGCCTCCCGGGCCGACGAGCGCGACCGGCTCGGCCGCGAGGCGCTGGCCCTGAAGCTGAAGGTGGACGACCGGCTCGGTGCCGCCGTCGCCCTGGAACTGCTGGCCTGGTCCGCGGCCCGGTCGGGGCGGTTCGAGCGGGCGGCCTGGCTCCTGGGGGCCGCCGACACGGTCTGGGTGCGGATCGGCGGTGCCCGGCTGTTCAACGCGCCGCCCCTGCTCGCGGAACACGACACGGCCGCCACCACGACGCGTACGGCACTGGGCTCGGCCGGGTACGAGGACCATCACGCGCGGGGAGCGGCGCTGGACCTCGCGGAATCGGGGGCGCACGCGATCCAGGACACCGACATGCTCCCCGGTCCCGCGGCCGGCGCCGCGCTGGAAGCCTCCACGGCGGGCGACGCGCCGGAGTCGCCGGACGCGCCCGCTGCCGCGGTGCCGCGGACACGGGACCGCACGGGCGCCGCGCGGCCGGGCGGGCTCACCAACCGGGAGCGGCAGGTGGCCGCGCTGGTCGCGGAGGGGCTGACCAACCGGGAGATCGCGGAGCGGCTCGTCGTCTCCAAACGGACGGCGGACGCGCACGTGGAGCACATCCTGAACAAGCTGGGGCTGACCTCACGGACGCAGATCACGGGGCTGGAATGATCTTCCGTCGGTGGCGCGCCCGCGGGTTCCGGAGCCCGGCGGCCGGGCCGGCCTCACGGGGGCTGCCCGGCGTCAGGTGGTGCGCCATGACGTCGAGTGCGTGGGCCGTCGGTTCCTCGGTGCCGGGCCGGGACAGGAAGCCGTGCAGGGTGCCCCGTACGAGCACCTGGCTGACGTCGGCACCGGCTGTGGCCAGGGCGGCCGTGAAGGCCTCGCCGGACGGCCGGAGATCGTCGTACTCCGCGTTCAGGACGGTGGTGGGAGGGAATCCGCCGAGGTCCGCCAGTGCGGGCGCCGCGTATCCGTCGGCGGTGCCGGGCGGGCCGCCGAGGTAGTTCTCGAAGACGGGCCCGTACCTGTCGAGCAGCCGCACGGCCCGTGGCAGGCCGGCCATCAGCCCGGTGAGGTCCGGGGAGGGGGCCGGCAGGACAGCGTGCACGGCCGGATAGGCGAGGACCACGTGGGCGGGGAGCCACGCCTCCTCGTCCCGCAGCCGGAGGACGGCGCCGGCGGCGAGGTTCGCCCCGGCGCTGGCCCCGCCGACGGAGAGCGGCCCGGCGCCCGTCCCGGCCTCGTACCGGTGGTCCCGGACCCAGGCGAGCGCGTCCACGACGTCGTCCAGAGGGACCGGGAAGGTGACGCCGTCGACGGCCTTGCGGTAGTCGACGCTGACCACGGTCGCGCCGGTCCGTGACACGACCTCGCGGGCCGTCCAGTCGGCCTCGGCCATGTCGAGGTCGCCGAACATCCAGCCGCCGCCGTGCACCCAGACGAAACACCGGCCGGTGGCCGGCGCGGGTCCGAGGGGGGAATAGACCCGTGCCGGGACATTTCCGTGCCGCCCGGGAATCGCGAGGGGCGACACGGCCGCCGGCGGTGGTTCGCCGCGCTCGTCGAGGAATGCGGAAAGCCGCGCTTCCTGCTCCCGCGTCAACGGGCCGTCGGACCGGCCGGGCAAATCCTCCAGCAGGTACAGCTTCGAGGCGAGCGCTGCGTGAAGCGGCATCACGGGCCTTTCTCATGACAGGTCCAGGAAATGCGGTTCCCCCCGCCCTCACGTGTTACCGAAAGTAAGCATACGGTGACCTGTCCGCCGCCGCGCCGTGAGCTGCCCCGGCCGCGCCGGGAGGGCAAAATGGCCTGGTGAGGGACTTCGCGATGTGGTCACGTACGCGTCGGTGGATCCCCGCCGTGGTGATCGTTCTCGCCGCGGTGGTGGAGCTGCTGACGCCGCCTCCCGTGTCGTCCGCCCCCCTGCTGACCGTGGCACCGGTGACGGCGGTGACGCTGCTCCGGCCGTCCGGCATCCTGGGCACCGGCCTCGCGGCGATGGCCGTGCACGCGGTACTCGCCTATGAGGACGGCACCTTCGGCTGGCAGCGGGGCGTCGCCAACCAGGTGACCCTCGCGGCCGTCACCGCACTGGCCATCGGACTGAACCGTTCCCTGCACTCCCAGCACGTCAGCGCCAGCCGCGCGCGGTACGCCGCGGAGGTCGCCCAGCGGGCCGTGCTGCCCAGGCCGCCGAGCCGGCTGGGTGACCTGCGGATCGCCGCCCGCTACGTCCCGGCCGAGGACATGGCGCTGATCGGCGGCGATCTGTTCGTGGTACAGGACACCCCGTTCGGCGTCCGCGCCATGGTCGGCGACGTACGCGGCAAGGGACTGTCCGCCGTCACCGCGGTCAGCATCGACATCGGGGCCTTCCGCTACGCCGCCGACCACTCACCCGACCTCCCCGCCGTGGTGCAGTGCATGGAGGAGGCCCTGCTGCGGGAGGGACAGCGCCGGGAGGGCCTGGACCGGACGGAGGGGTTCACCACCGCCCTGATCGTCCAGTTCAGCAAGCACCTGGACCGCGTACACCTGGTCAACCGCGGCCACCCCGCCCCCCTGCTGCTGTACGCCAACGGGCAGGCGCGCGCCCTGGAGCCCACGGAGGAAGCACCACCGCTGGGCATCACCGCGCTGGGGACCTGGAAGTCTCCGGTGGAGTCGTACGACTTCCCGCCCGGGGCGATGCTGCTGTGCTTCACCGACGGCGTCACCGAGGCACGCGACGCGGCCGGCACCTTCTACGACCCGGCGGACCGCGTCCCCGGCATGCTCCAGTCCTACCTGCGCCAGACGGGCCACCCCGCCGAGCCGTCGGCCGTCCTGGACTTCCTGGCCCGGGACGTCAGCCGGCACAGCGGCGGCGCCGTCCAGGACGACCAGGCCCTCCTGGCCCTGCACCGGCCGCTCCCCCGGACGGACCTCCTCGCGAAGGAGACCGCCGAGGAGTAGGCTCCCGGGCGCTTCCCCCTGTCCCTCATCTCGGTGAATCCTGAGTAAGTGGCGCAATAAATTCCGCGCAATCAGGAATTCAGCTCCCCCGGAAATCCTGAGAAACGCCCCCACGCGCAATTCATCGAATCCTGAGAGGGATTACCCTTTTCCGGCTCCGGTATCCCGTAATGTTTTCCGTGCCGGAAGCTGGACGGCGTGCCGCTCAGGGACCTGCCGCTGGAATTCCTGCGGGCGCACGTGGCCTGCTGCTGCGCGGCGGCACGTACACCCGGCCGGCGGCGCCGCCGGAGTCGGCCGGGCCCGCTCAGCGGGCGCCTGCGCGCCCCACCGTGCTCTCCCGCTCGATCAGCCGGTAGTCCGCCCAGATACGCCGGGGCTCCGGTGCCTCGCCGTTCAGCCGCGCCAGGACCGACTCCACCGCCAGGCGGGCGATGGCTTCCTTGTCCGGGGAGACGGAGGTGAGGGTGACGGTGCCGAACCGGCCCTCCACGACGTCGTCGAAGCCGGCCACGGCGACGTCCTCGGGCACCCGCAGGCCGTGCTCGGACAGGGCGCGCATCGCGCCGATCGCCACGGGGTCGTTGTACGCGAACACGGCGTCGGGCCGCCGCCCGGTCGCCAGGATGCGGTGCATGGCCGCCGCGCCGTCCGCGTGGCCCCAGCCGTCGGTGGTGGCGACCAGGCCGTCGTCGCAGGGCAGCCCGGCCGCGGACAGCTCCTCGCGCCAGCCCCGTACGCGGAGTTCGGCCGGGCGGCTGTTGCCGCGGCGGGCGCCGATGAAGGCCACCTCGCGCCGCCCCCGTCCCGTCAGGTGGCGGACGGCCAGCCGGGCCGCCGCGACGTTGTCGACGGCGATGTGGTCGTACGGCAGGTCGTAGTGGCGCTCGCCGAGGAGGACGAGCGGGACGTTCTCCGTCCGGTCGAGGAGGTCCTCCGCCTCCAGTTCGATCGGGCTGAGGATGAGGCCGTCGATCACCCGGGCCCGGAATCCCTGGCTGACCAGGACCTCCTGTGCGCGCCGGCCGCCGGTGTGGTCCAGGAGCACGATGTAGTCGTGCTCGGCTGCGGCGTCGATGACGGCGGCGGCAAGCTCGGCGAAGTAGGGGTTGCCCAGTTCGGGCAGGGCGAGGGCGATGATGCCCGTACGCCCCTTGCGCAGATGGCGCGCGGCCAGGTTGGGCCGGTACCCCAGCTCGTCGATGGCCCGCTGGACGCGGTCGCGCATCTCGGGAGTGACGTGCCGGTAGTTGTTCACCACGTTGGAGACGGTCTTGATCGACACGCCCGCACGCGCGGCGACGTCCTTGAGGCTGACCCGCACGACTGTCCTTCCGGCGAGAAGTGGCAAGAGGCGGCCCGGCTCCGGCCCGCCCTCCGATTCTGCTGTACGGAGGACGGGCCGGAGCACGCGGGGCCACAGCGGCTCAGCGGCTCAGCGGTTCAGCGGTTCAGCGGGCGGGTCAGGATGCGGAGCAGCCGGCCGGCACGGCCTGTGAGGCGTCGTGGATCAGCGCCTCGTGGGCCGCCTTCAGCCGCTGCACGTCGGGCTTGACCACCTTGCGGTCGTACGTCAGCAGGCCGTTCAGCTCGCCCTCGACGTCCGAGATCTGGGTGTAGACGGCGCCGTTGCCGCCCTTGCAGGCCAGCGTGCGCACCTCGTCGAGCTTGGTCAGGTAGTCGTCGGTGTAGGTCGTGGGGTCGACGTCGACGTAGGACTGCTGGACCGACCAGGCGTGGCCCGGCACGGCGAGTCCGAGACCGCCGTACTCGCCGGCGACCAGGGCACGTTCGCCGTCGGGGCGCGGCGGCAGGGCCGGGCTCGGGTAGCCGTGCTCGTCCATGATGTCGCCGGCGTTGCCGTCGGCACCGAGGTTGAGGCCCGACTGGTTGTTCACCAGCCGGGTCGGGTCCCAGGCCTTGGCCTGTTCGGCGACGCGGCCGATGTCGTACTGGCCCCAGCCTTCGTTGAAGGTGACCCACATGACGACCGACGGGCTGCTGATGTGCTCGTCGATCATCTCCTTCATCTCCCGCTCGTACTGGGCCCTGGACTCCGCGTCCGGGTTCACGCCCGCGGTCATGGCGGGCATGTCCTGCCAGACCATCAGGCCCAGCTTGTCGGCCCAGTAGAACCAGCGGTCGGGTTCGACCTTGATGTGCTTGCGCACCGAGTTGAAGCCCATCGCCTTGTGCATCTTCAGGTCGTACGCGAGGGCCTCGTCGGTCGGCGCCGTGTGCAGGCCGTCGGGCCAGAAGCCCTGGTCGAGCGTGGCCATCAGGAAGGTGGGCGTGCCGTTGAGCACGGTGCGCGGGGTGCCGTCGACCTTCTCGACGGCGATGGAGCGCATGCCGAAGTAGCTGCCGACGCGGTCAATGCCGACCTTGACCTTCAGGTCGTAGAGGAACGGGTCGTCCGGCGACCACAGGCGCGGCTTGGCGATCTTGAGCTTCAGCGGTGTCCCGGTACGGCCGGTGGCCTCGGCGACCTTCTTCTTGCCGGCGTACGCGGTGGCCATGACCCGTACCCCGTCGCGTACGCCCTTGGGCTCGACGGTGACCTGCCCGTTCTTCACGTCCGGGACGATCTTGAGGGAGTCCGCGTGGTCGGCGGCGACCGGCTCCATCCACACCGTCTGCCAGATGCCGGAGGACGGGGTGTACCAGATGCCGCTGGGGTCCAGCCGCTGCTTGCCGACCGGCGGGTTCTCGCCGTCCGCCGCGTCGGTCGGGTCGTGGACGCCGACGATCAGTTCCTGCGTACGGCCGGGCTTCAGCGCGTCGGTGATGTCGGCGCTGAACTTGTCGTAACCGCCCTTGTGCGCGGCGACCTTCTTGCCGTTGACGTACACCTCCGACTGCCAGTCGACGGCGCCGAAGTTCAGCCGCAGCCGCTTGCCGTCGCCGACCTGCCAGTTCCTGGGGACGGTGAAGGTACGCCGGTACCACATGCGGTCCTCGTGGCGCTCGATGCCGGAGAGCTGGGACTCCACCGGGTAGGGCACGAGGATCTTCTCGTCGAGCCGCTTGCCGACCGGGGGCTGCTCGCCGGCCTCGGCGGCCTGGAACTGCCAGCTGCCGTTGAGGTTCTGCCACGTGTCGCGGGTGAGCTGGGGGCGCGGGTACTCGGGGAGGGCGTTGTCCGGGCCCACCTCGTCGGCCCACTCGGTGCGCAGCTCGTACTCGGAGTGGTTCGGGCCGCTCGACCAGAACGCGCCGACGGCCTCGCCGTCCGTGCCCTTCAGGCCGCCCTTGCCGTCGTAGTGGACGTCGGCGAGGCCACGCGCGCCGCCGCCCTTCTTGCCGACGACCGGCTCCTCGAGCCCGACCAGCAGCGCCGTCGGGTCCGCCGGGTCGGGCGTGACCGTGCCCAGCGGCCACTTCGCGCCGCCGATGACCGCCCGCAGGTGCTCGGCGAGGCCGGCCGGCGGAGCGGTGAGGGCCTGGGCGAAGTCGAGGCGGAGCGTCCGGCCGTCCTTGAGGACACTGGAAGCCAGCGCGCCGTTGTACTCGTAGCCGTCCGGCAGCCGGAACGCCGAGGAGGGGATCGCCTCCTTGGCCTGACCGGGCTCGGTCCAGCGCAGGTGGAGGTTGGACCCGCCGTAGTGCTCGAAGTACTCGACCTTGATGTCGTAGGCCTTGCCTGCGGTCACCTCGACCGGCTGGGAGGTCTGTTCCTTGTCCCAGTCGTCGGTCCAGTGGTCGATGGCGAGCTTCCCGTCCACCCACAGCCGGAAGCCGTTGTCACCGGTGACCGAGAAGGTGGTGGGGCCCGACCGCTCCGGGACGACCTTGCCGGTCCAGCGGACGCTGACGTCGTCGGACTGTCCGGTGGCGGACCGGAGCCGGGGCTCCAGGTCGTCGAAGTCGAGCTGCGGGTCGAAGCCGGTGGCCTTGAGCTCGTGGAAGTCGAAGGCTCCGGGCGCCGACTGGGTGAAGTACTCGCCCTTGAGGCCATGGGGTTCGGCCTGCTCGCCGGCGGCCGAGGCGGACGGGGCCAAGGTGAGGCCGGTGACGCCGAGTGCCGCGGTGAGCAGTAACGCCAGCTGTCTTCCCAGGCGTCTGGTGCGCATGGTTGCTCCTCTGCCGAGAACGGGGGAAGCTCATGACTGAGCCGTGTACAACGTTGGAAGAAACGGCCGTGGGCATGACAGCACAGTCCTCCGAGAGGTGTCCAGGGTCACACCGCCGCAACACTGCGCACGTGCAAGCCTGCTGAGGTACGTACGGCCGCCACCCCCGCGTCAGCGGGAGCGACGGCCGCACGGTGACGCGGGCGTCCCGTGGTCAGGAGTAGCTGAAGTCACCCACCGTCCAGGCGCCCACGTCCTGGATGGCGACGCGGTACATTCCGCCCGTCTCGGGGATGCCGACGCTGCCCTGCAGGATCCGCGCGAGGTGGAAGTGCAGGTGAGTGGGGGCTCCGTCGTCGTCCGGCGAGTGCCCGTTTCGGCGTCCGTTCCGGCTGTCCGAACTGAAGAGGGCGGAGAACTGTCCCAGCCGCTCCGACTCCTCCAGCACCTCGGCCACACGCTGTCGCCACACCTTTTCGGGGGCCAGCCGTCCGGTGATGACGGCGCCTCGGACGACCACGGTGAGGGACATCTGATTGCTCTGCTCCGACTCCACCCTTGCGGCGATGTCGACGAGCAGCTCATCGGGGATCGACATGACCAAAGATCTTACCTGGACGGCCCCCGGATCCGCCTCGGCCGGCAGACCCGGACGGCATCCGGCCCAGCACACACCCACCGCATCCTTTGCTCCGTTCACTCCGTTTGTTCAGCGGGCGATTGCGCACCCGTGAGGAGCCGCGCCCCACGGGTCCAAGGGCGGCGGTCGGTGCGAGGTACGGCAGGAGGGGTTCGGGTGATGTGGGAGCGGGTCGCCGCGGGGTGGCGATGGCTGGGGTGGGAGGCGGCCGCGGTCGGACGTACGGTCCGGTACGCGGCGCGTCGTACGGGCCCCGAGCGCGACACGATGGTGCAGGCGCTGAAGATGGCCGGCGCGGCGATCGCCGCGTGGGCGCTGGCCGGCTGGTGGCTCAAGGCGCCGCTGGCGCTGATGGCGCCGTGGACGGCGCTCGCCCTGGTCGACGCGACGGTCTACCGTTCACTGCGCTCGGGGCTGCAGCAGATCTCCGTGATCGTCGTCGGTGCGGTGTGGGCGTCCCTGGCGATGGCCCTGGCCGACGGCAGCACCCTGGGCGCCATGCTCATCGCCTTGCCGGTACTGGCGCTGGTGGGCACTTACCGGCGCTTCGGCGCGCAGGGCATCTACGGGTCGACGACGGCACTGTTCGTGATCACGTACGGTGCCTACTCGCTCAACGAGGTGGGCCACCGGCTGCTGGAGACGTGTATCGGGGCCGTCATCGGCATCACCGTGAACGCGCTCGTCTTCCCGCCCGTGCATCTGCGTAACGTCCGCGACCAGCTGCAGCGCCTGCCGCGGGACAGCGCCGACCTGCTGCGGCACATGTCCGAGGGGCTGCGCGAGGACTGGGGAACCGCCGAGGCCGAGGAGTGGCGGGACCGCGCCCGGCGCCTCCAGCCGATCCTGCGCTCGCTGGCCGACGCGCGGCAGTGGACGAACGAGAGCCTGCGCCTCAACCCCGCGTGGAATCTGCGCCGGTCGGGCCCGCACCCGCCCCCGGAGTCGGAGGACAGCCGCTGGCACGAGATCGCCGAGCATCTGGCGGTCATCGCCCGGACCCTGTCCCGGTCGGTCGACGAGGAGAACCCGCTGGCCCGTCCCGACCCCGCTTTCCTCGGCCGGTACGCGGATCTCGCCGACTGGACGGCGGAGGTGTGCGCGGCCGAAGCCGATCTGTTCGACGAGGCGGGGGACGGGGCGACGACCCGGGACCGGCGGCAGAAGGCCATGCAGGAGGCCTGGCGCCGCTACGGCGGCATGGCCGAGTCCTTCGGCGGCCAGACCGGGCCCGCCGCCGCGGTGAGCGGCGAGCTGCTGGTCGAGACCCGGCAGATGCTGTCCGCGCTCACCGGGCAGGACGGCCCTGCCGCGCAGGAGGAGGAGCAGGGCATGCGGAAGGGGAACCGGGCGGACTGACGTGTCACGGGGGCGTGACGCGCCGGTGACGCGACGGCGCGCGTTCGGGGAGACGGAGGGTGAACCAGATGATCTTCCCCTCGTCCGTGGGATGGGTACCCCAGCTGTCGGCGAGGGTGTCGACGAGGAACAGGCCTCGCCCGGACTCCTCGTCGGTCCTGGCGAGGCGGAGCTGGGGCCTGCGGGAAGTCCGGTCGCTGACCTCCGCGGTGAGATCGGACCGGCTCATGCGCAGCCGCAGCCGGAGCGGGCCCTGCGCGTGCCGTATCGCGTTGGTGAGGATCTCGGAGACGAGCAGGCAGGCCTCGTCGGCCACCTCGGTACGGTCCCAGCGCGCCAGGGCCGCGGTGAGGAACGCCCGGCCGTCGGAGACCGCGGAGGGGGTGGCGGGCAGTGCGATGTCCACGCTGGCCAGCGGGGCGACGGGGAGCCGGGTCAGGAGCAGGGTGGCATCGTCATCGTCCGGCTTGGCGCCCGGCAGCATCGCGGCGAGGAGCCGGTCGGCGGCGGATTCCAGGTCCGGGTCCGTGGCGAAGGCCGCGGCGAACTCCTCCTGGAGCGCGGCGATCCGGTGCTCGATGTCGCTGCCCGGGGTCTCGATCAGACCGTCGGTGTAGAGGGCGAGGACGGAGCCGGGCGGGACGGTGATACGGGTCTGCTCGTGCGGAATGCCCCCGACGCCGAGTGGCACGCTGACCGGGGCCGGCAGCGTACGGACACCCTCGCCGGGCGAGGCCAGCAGGACGGGCAGGTGCCCGGCCGAGCAGATCGTCAGCTCCCGGGTGTCCGGCTTGATGACCAGGTAGCAGCAGGTGACCAGCTGCCCGGGGAGGTCGGTCACGACCGTGTCCAATACCTGCATGAGCCGGACCGGCGGCATGCCTGTTCTGGCCAGGGCGTTCGCCGCCGAGCGGAGCTGGCCCATGACGGCGGCCGCTTCCAGCCCCCGGCCCATGACGTCGCCCATGAGCACCCCGACCCGGCCGGCGCCCAGGGGTACGAGGTCGAACCAGTCACCGCCCACTCCGGCTCCCTGCGTCGCGGGCAGGTAGCGGCTGGCGGTGTGCAGCTCCGGCACTTCGGGCGGGGTGCCCATGAGGCTGTGCTGGAGGGTGAGCGCGATGTCCCGCTGCTGTTCGTAGAGCCGGGTGAGCTCGGCCTCGGTCCGCTTGCGGTCGCTGATGTCCCGGGCGATGGCGCAGGCGCCGTTGACCGTGCCGTCCGCGGCGCGGGTCGGCCAGATCGTGACGTCGACGTCCAGCAGCCGTCCGTTCCTGGTGACCCGGATGGTCTCGAAGTGTTCGATCTTCTCCCCGCGGCGCAGCCGGTCCAGGATCTGGGTGATCTCGCCCCTACGGCTCTTCGTGGCGAGCAGGGACACGTGCCGGCCGATGACCTCCTCGGCGGTGTAGCCGTACAGGCGCTCGGCTGCGGCGTTCCAGTACGTGATGTGACCGTCGATGGTCTTGGCGAGAATGGCGTCGTGCGAGGACTCGACGAGGTCGGCGAGTTCGTTGATGCGTGCCTCCGCTGATCTGCGTTCGCTGATGTCCCGGACCGTGGCGGAAATGAGCAGACCGTTGCGGGTCGCCAGCGGGCTGAGGCTGATGTCGACGGGGAACTGGCTGCCGTCCTTGCGCAGTCCGTGCACTTCGAGGCCGGCACCCATGGCGCGGACCTCCTGCTGGGCCGCGTAGGCGCGCCGGTGTCCGGCGTGCCGGCCGCGGAACCGGTCCGGTACGAGGATTTCGACGGGCCGGCCGAGCAGTTCCGCGCGCGCGTACCCGAAAAGCGTTTCGAGCCGGGCGCTCACCAGCTGGATGACGCCCGCTTCGTCCACGATCACCATGGCGTCCGGTGCCGCCTCCAGCAGCACCCGGAAGAGTCCCTGCCCGCCCCCGGCGGCCCCCACCGTCCCACCCCGCATCATCGGCACCTCGGTTCGGCTGATGCGTCCTGTTGCCTGCTCCCTCGGGATAGACAACATCGCAGCACCCCGGCTCGGGTGGACACACGGCTTGTCGCTACTTGGCGACTACTGACCGAACGAAAACCGCTTCGCGCCGCCTTCGGCCCAACGCCGTACCGGACTCGGTACGGGAGTCGATATCGGGGCCCGGTGCCGGAATCGTCGCCGGCTCACGCCTGGCCCGGTGCGGGCGGGTCGCCCCACGGTGCTTCCAGGGCGGCGCGGAGGGCGTCGGCCGCCTCCCGGCCGATGCGCTCGGCGAGCCGGTCCTCCAGCCGTTCGAGGACCAGTTCCGCCTGCTGGTGCGCGTGCGCGCCCTCCGGCGTGCGCCGGATCAGGCGCTGCCGGGCGGAGGTGGGGTGCTCGGTCTGTTCCAGCAGTCCGGCGGCGACCAGGCCGTGCACGGCCTGGTGTGCGGTCTGGCGGGTGACGCCCATGCGCCGGGCCAGTTCGGAGACCGTGGTGCCCGCCTCGTCCAGTACGGCGAAGAGCTGGAGCTGAGGCAGGGAGACCGGTGTCGCGCCGGTCGTCGCCATGGCCGCGAGCAGCCCCTCGTCGAACCAGCGCCGGGCGTCGCCGAGCAGCTGCGGAAGGCTGCGCCGGGTGTCCGCCATCACGTCCTCCCTTTCCTCTCGCTCGTCCACACCGTCGCCGGGCGGCCGGTTGCCACACACCGGATTTCCATGTCAGTCTACCTGACATCGAGGTTGTCAGCCTGCCTGACAACCTTTGGCGCCGTTCAAGGAGAGACGATGACCATCGAATACGCCACCCGCTACCGGCGCGCCTCCCGCATCCCCGCCGAGCCCGGCAAGCCGTACTTCATCGAGAAGGGCGAGGGCGACCGGGCACACCTCTTCGGTGACCTGATCACCGTGTACGCGGGCGGCGAGCAGACCGAGAACACCTTCAACTTCTTCACCGTCGAAGGCCCCAAGGGCGACCTCATCCCGGCCCATGTGCACGCCGACACCCACGAGGTCTTCTACATCACCCAGGGCGCGGTCCGGCTGTTCGTCGAGGACACCGAGGGCGAGCAGCAGGAGAAGCTGCTCACCCCCGGCGACTTCGGCTTCGTGCCCAAGAACTGCCGGCACGCCTACCGCATGGAGCGCCACCACAGCCAGGTCGTCGGCGTCGCCGCCGGCCCCGGCGGCACCTTCGAGCGGTTCTTCGAAACGCTCGGCGCGCCCGCCGAGCAACTCGGCCTGCCGCGCGAGCCGGTCGTCCCCGCCCCGGACAAGTTCCGGACGGTGCCGCAGGAGTACGACGTACGGTTCCTCCCCGATCACCAGTGGCGGACCCGGTGACGGGCACCGCTCCGACGGTCCGGGAACTGATCGCCGCGCCGCACCCGGACATCGCGCCGCTGCCGCCGGCGGCCCGCCCCGAGCCCGGCGTGCGCGTCCTGCGCGGGGTGCCCTACGCCGAGGCCGAGGGCAGCCGTCCGCCGGAACTCGATGCCTGGCTCCCCGAAGAGGGCGTCCCCGGGCCCGTCCCGCTGGTGCTGTTCGTGCACGGCGGCGCCTGGCGCCGCGGCCGGCGCGACGACATGGGGACGCGGACGCGGGACTGGGACCCGGGCCCGTTCGCCCGCATCGCGGCGGCGGGCCTCGCGGTCGCCTGCGTCGACTACCGGCTCAGCGGCGAGGCCGTCTTCCCCGCTCCGCTGGACGACCTGCGGGCCGCGCTGCGGTGGCTCACGCTCCGCTCCGCCGAGCTGGGCATCGACACCGGCCGGACGGTGGTGTGGGGCGAGTCCGCCGGCGGCCACCTCGCCTCCCTGCTCGCCCTCACCCCCGGCCCCACCGTGCCGGCCCCCGTCGGCGCCGTCATCTGGTACGGGCCCAGCGACCTGACCGCGGCCCGCGGGGCCTTCGACCCGCACGATCCCCGTACGCCCGAAGCGCTGCTGCTCGGCGCGGCCCCGGCCGGCTGCCCGGAGCGGGCGCGGGACGCCAGTCCGGTCGCCCACGCGCACGCCGGTGCTCCGCCCTTCCTCCTCGTGCACGGCGACGCGGACACGATGGTGTCGTGCACGCACAGCGAGGCCCTCGCCGGGGCGCTGGAGGCCGCCGGCGCGCGGGCCGAGCTGCGGCGGGTACCGGGCGCCGACCACGGGTGGTACGGGGCGGCCGACGACCAGGTGGCAGACGTCTTCACGGAGTCGCTGCGCTTCGCCCGGCGCGTGGTGGCCTGAGCGGACGCGGTGGACCGGAGGCGGCCCCGTCCGTCTCCGGCCCCGTCCGTCTCACGGCAGCAGCCTGGGGCCCGAGCGACACCCGCAGCGGGGTGACGCAGGACACGGGCGCGTTCGCGAAGGCGCCGGCGGGCCCCGCGGACCAGGGCGTGTCCGTCGGGGGCCGGTCACATGGGCGCGGTGGACTTCTCCGCGCGGTCCACGAGACGGGCGAGTTCCAGGCGGGAGCGTACGCCCAGTACCGCGAAGACGTTCCGCAGGTGGTGGTCGACGGTCCGGGGGCTCACGGACAGCCGGAGGGCGACCTCGCGGTTGGTGGCGCCCTCCGCCACGCAGCGGGCGATGCGCAGCTGCTGCGGGGTGAGACCGGCGAGCGGACCCGCCGGTCCGGCGCCGGGCGCTTCCCCGGTGGCGGGCGCGTCGCCCGTGGCGCGCAGTTCGGCGCGGGTCTGCTCGGTCCAGGCGCGGGCGCCGCACCCCTCGAAGGCGACCAGCGCGTCCCGCAGCACGCCTCTGGCGGGGCCGGGGCGGCGTCTGCGCCGAAGCCACTTGCCGTGCAGGAGCAGGGTCCTGGCGCGTTCGAAGTCGTTGACGGTGTCCTCGTGGCGCGCGCGGGCCTCCTCGTAGTACGCGTCGGCCGCCGCCGCTGCCCGGCCGCCGCCGGTTCCGGCCAGCAGCGCGCGGCAGCGGGCCAGTTGGGCGGGGGCGGCGGGGTCGGCTCCGAGGTCCGCCCAGACGGCGAACTCCTCGACGGCGGCGCGGGCCGCTTCGGTCTCACCCGCCTGTACCGCCGCTTCGGCGTAGCAGGGCACGGCCAGCATGCGTACGGCGAAGTGGCCCTGCCGGGGGCCGGGGCTGACCAGCGGGCCGAGCCGGGCCGCTGCCTCGTCGACCCGGCCGGCGCCCAGGTCGGCGCGGGCCAGCGCCCAGCGGGTGAGCGTGGCGACCTGGACCAGCCCGTGCGGCCCCGCGACGGCGGCGGCCGCCGTGGCGTGGGCGGTCAGCGCGTCGGTGTCGCCCTCGACGGAGGCGACCAGGGCCAGGATGGCGTGCTGGTGGGCCGCGATGTTGCGCTGTCCGGCGCGGTGCGCGGTCCGCAGCCCTTCCTCGGCGTGGACGCGGGCGCGCGGATGCCGGCCGGCCCGCAGCTCGCCGTAGGCCAGGTGCTCCAGGGCCTGCGGGACCAGCGTGGCGCGGCCCAGCGCGCGTGCGGCCGCGAGGGCGCGCGCGTTGACCCGGCAGGCGGCCTCCAGGTCGCCGACGACCAGCGCGGCGACCCCGGCCCGCAACAGCACCTCGGGGTCCTCGGCGCGCCCGGTACGGGCGAGCATCCGCCGCAGCGGCCCGATCCCCGCGTCGAGCCGCCCGCTCAGCACGGCGGCCATGCCGGTGCGGTAGTCCTCGGGGAGGGGCCCGGAGGGGCCCGAGGCCGCGTCGCCCCCGCGTCCCGGAGTGCCGGCGGTCGCGTCCCCGCGGGCGCCGGTTCGTTCCGGTCCGCCGCCGAGTGCTTCCACGTACGCAGCGGCGTCCCCCATCGCCCAGGCGGCCTCCGTGGCGGCGAGGCGGGCGGTGAGAGCGGCGGTGGCGTCGTGCGGGCCGAGCAGGGCCGCCGCGACGAGGAGTTCTTCCCTGGCGTCGGCGACCGGGCCGTCCCGCAGGGACAGCAGTCCGTGTACCAGTTCGGCGTGGCCGCGGACCGGCGCGGCGGCCGGCAGCGCGCGGACCGGCGCGAGCAGGTCGCGGGCGCGGCCGGGGCGGCCCGCGAGCCGTGCGTGGTCGGCCGCAGCGGTCAGCCGGGTGGCCCGGTCGGTGCCGTACTCGGTGAGACGCGCCGAGACGGCCAGCGCCACCGAGCGTTCCTCGTGCGTGAGGTGGGGCCCGCCGGTCCGGGCCGCCGCGGCCAGCCGGCCGGCGAGTTCGGGGTCGGGACCGTCGGCCGCCAGGGCGCGGTGCAGCAGGTGCGGCAGCCGTGGCGGGCCGCCGCCGTCGGCCTCGGCGGCCGATGCCAGCAGCGCGTGCGCGGCCCGGCGCCGGGCGAGGGGCACGGCTTCGTAGAGGGCCCGGCGGAGCAGTGCGCTGCCGAAGTGGATGCGCTCCCCCGCGGTGCGGACCAGCCCCGCGGTCTCCGCGGGTGCCAGGGCCGCCGCTCCGAGTCCGGCGGCCGCGGCGGCCCGCAGGACGAGTGCCGCGTCGGCGCCGGGGCCTTCGGGGTGCTGTTCCTGTGCGGCGGCGGCCAGCAGCAGGAGGCGGCGGGTGTCGGGCGGCAGCTCCGCCGGGCGGGCCCCCAGGGCGCGGAGCAGGGTCGCGGGGTCGGCGAGCGGCCGGGGCAGCGGCGTGAGCCCGGAGAGCTGGGACGGGGTGAGGCCTGCGGTGAGCTCGGCGAGCAGCCGGGGGTTGCCTTCCGCCGCCCGTGCCAGTTCCTCCCGTACGGCCGGCGCTGCACGGCCTTCGGTGAGGTCGTCGAGGAGTGCGGCCGCTGCGGGCCCGTCGAGGGGGCCGAGGGTCACGCGGGGCAGGCCCGCGAGCGCGTGGTCGTGCGCGCGGTGGGCGGCGACCGAGAGGAGCAGGCCGACGGGGGCCGTCGCGGTGCGGAGGTGGTGTGCGGCCCGGCCCAGTTCCGTGCGGGTCGGCGCGTCCCACAGGTGGACGTCGTCGGCGCAGAGCAGGAGGGGGCGGCCGGCGCCCGCGGTGCGTAACAGCCGGGACAGGGCGTCCCGTTCGCGTCCCGGGCCGGGGGCTTCCGCCGTGCGGGCGTCCGGCCATTCCTCGGCGGCCGTACGGAGGAGGGCGCGGATTCCTCCGTACGGCCGCGTGGCGTCTCCCGGTGCGGCCCGTACCAGCAGGGCGCGGCCCGCCCGGAAGTCCTGGACGGTGCGTTCCAGGAACGCGGTGCGGCCGAGGCCGGGGCCCGCCGCGCACACCAGGGCGCCTCCTGTGCCGTGCTCCAGGCTGCTCGACAGGGTGTGCGCGGCGGCGAGTTCGGTGTCCCTGCCGTGGATCCGGCGAGGACTGCGCACGGTCTTCGGTCCGGTCACGTCCGCCACGTTACTGGCGTGTAAACGCTCACGGAACCCCTTCGTCCGGCGAACTCACCGGCCTCACCGGCACCTCGGCCCGCCTCCGGGGTCAGGAGGTGTGCGGGCAGTTGCCGCGGTACTCCTCGATCGTCAGGCTCGGCCGGGGCAGCGGGCAGAGGAACTGCTCGTAGCGGGTGTCGTTGTCGATGAACCGCTTGAGCCAGGAGATGCTGTACTTGGCGATCGTGGTGTTGGAGGTGTTCGGCGTGAAGTGCGACGCGCCGTTCAGCTCCAGGTACGCCTTGTCCAGTGAGCCGGACAGGCTCTCGTAGAACGGCTCGGAGTGGGTCGCGACCGGGGCGATCGTGTCGCCGTCCGCGCCGACGACCAGGGTCGGGGTCGTCAGCTCCGGCCAGCTCTTGTCGAGGTTCCAGCCGGTCAGCGGGATCGCCGCCTGGAGGGACGGACGGCTCTTGGCGGCCTCCAGCGTGCCGCCGCCGCCCATGGAGTGGCCCATCACGCCGAGGCGGCTGCTGTCGATCCGGTTGCGCACCGAGCTGCGCTCGGTGAGGTAGTCCAGCGCGGCGAGGAGCTGGCGGCCCCGGCTGTCGGGCTGGTCGAGCGTGGTGTTCGTGTCGATGGTGAACACCACGAAGCCCTGGGAGGCCAGCCGCGGACCGAGCCAGGCGATGGACGACTGGTAGGCGGTGTAGCCGGGCGAGATGGCGACGGCTCCGAAGGTGCCGTCGGCGGTGGAGGTCGGGTAGTAGATGGTGCCGCCGCCGAAGCCGGTGACGCCCAGGGAGGAGACGGTGGTCTGCGAGACGGCGTACGGGCCGCGCGACGCCTCGATGCTGGAGACCGTGGGCTCCGGGCCCCGCTCGTACGGGTTGTCCGCGGCCTGGGCCGCCATCGGCTGGGAGGCGAGCAGGCCGCCCGCTGCCAGGAGGCCGGCCATTCCCCACCGCGTCAGGCGGGTTCTGAGCCGGCCCGGCTGACGGCGGTCCGGGGTGCCGGCGGACACACTGCTGTGCTGCTGCACGACGGAGTTCCTCTCGGTTGTGGTCGCTGACGTCCGTCACTCTCGTGCCGTACGGCCTCGCGCACATCGGCGAAATCACCGGTCTTGGCGCGGGCGCGGCGGCCCGGCCGCCGCGCCCGGCCACCGTCAGCGCAGCCGGCCGGCGCCCGCCCTGTGACCGACGAGGCCGGGGACCGCCCGCGGGTCGTCGACACGGGTCCGCAGGGTGGGCGTCCAGCCCGCGCCGGACGTCAGCTGCTGGTCCGGGAACTCCGCGTTGTGCAGGGCGATCAGGTCGGCCGGGCGGCCGTTGACGCGGTTGCCCTCCGCGGTGACCGGCGCCTCCTTCCACTTCTTGAGGATCCGGCCGGCGCCGGTGCCCGGCGGCAGGGTGACGGCGTTCTTCTCGGCGACCAGCCGGGATTCCATGCCGATGCCGAAGCTGTAGGCGTACGCCGTGCCCGCCCCCACCACGTAGTGGTTGTTGTACGCGTCGACCTTGCCGAAGCGGACGCGGGGCGCGCGCTCGGTCACGTCGCGGAAGAGGTTGTGGTGCAGGGTGACGCGCAGCTTGCCGCGGTCGGTGGCGCCCGCGCTGTCGCTGTTGCCGATCATGAGGGTCTTGTCGTGGTCGGTGAAGACGTTCCAGGAGGCGGTGACGAGGTCGGCGCCGCGCACGATGTCGAGCTCGCCGTCGTGCCGCTGGTACAGCTCGCCGTAGTACGACGGCAGCGAGCTGTCGGGGTGCGCGCCGTCGGTGAAGGTGTTGTGGTCCAGCCAGACGTGGGTGGAGCCGGTGACGGCCATGCTGTCGTACTCGGAGTTCCAGGCGCCGGTCGCACCGTCCGTGGGGTCCCACTGCGGGAAGCAGTCCAGCGGGCTCTCGACGGTGAGGTTGCGGACGATGACGTTGTCCGTGTTCTCGATCTGGAGACTGCCGCCGGTGATCCCGGCGTGCGCGCCGAGGCCGACGAGGGTGGTGTCGGCGGGGACGTACGCCTTGACGGCCGCGGCCTGGTTGCGTTGCGAGGCGGCGCGCAGGTCCTCCTGTTCGCCGCTGACGGGGCGGTCGCGGCCCCATACGGCGGGGTCGTAGTCGGCGAGGTAGCGGTCGAAGTCGTAGCCGTCGGCCTCGAAGGCCGCGCAGCCGGCGGCGGTGGCGTCCAGGATGCCCCTGACCTTGATGATGCGCGGGGCGCCGGGGTCGTCGGCGAGGGCGGATCTCAGCTGGTCCCAGGTGGTGACCGTGTAGGTGTGCGCGGCGTCGGCGCGCGCGCCGCCGGTGGTCCCGCCGTCGGCGGACGCCCAGCCGTCGCGGGCGGGGAGGACGTCCCGGCCGGACGGGGTGGCGTGGGCCGGTCCGGTGCCGGTGAGCGCGAGCACGGCGCAGCCCGCCAGTGCGACCGCGGTGGTGGTACGTCTCCTCGTGCCGCGTGTTCTCATGCGCCGTTCCCTTCCGGCCAGGTGATCCAGGACGTGGGTATCTCGTCGTCGAGGCGGCGTACGCCGCGCGGGGCGAGCAGCCGCTCCTCGGCCAGCCCCGCCGCGACCAGCCGGGCCACGGCGATGGCGCCGGGCGGGTTGAAGTGGGTGTTGTCCTGCTCGTCCGCCGTCCAGTTGAAGTACGTCCTGGTCTCCTCGGGGCCGAGCTTCTGCCACAGCGCGAGGGACCGCTCCTGGATGTCGAGCAGCGGTACGTCCGTCTCGGCGGCCAGGGCCCGCATCGCCGCGGGGTACTCGCCGTGGGTGGGCAGGGCGTTGCCCCCGGCGTCGAAGCGCCGGCGTTCCACGGAGGTCAGCAGGACGGGCCGTGCGCCGCGGTCACGGGCCCCGTCGAGGTACTGCCGCAGGTGGTCCTGGTACGTGGTCCAGGCCTCGGTGTACCGGGTGGGGTCGTCCTTCTTCTCGTCGTTGTGGCCGAACTGGACGAGGAGGAGGTCGCCGGGGCGCAGCACGGCGAGGACGGCGGTCAGCCGTCCCTCGTCGATGAAGCTCTTGGCACTGCGGCCGTTGACGGCGTGGTTGGTGACGGGCACGTCCGGGTGCAGGAAGAAGGGCAGCGCCATGCCCCAGCCGGTCTCGGGTGCGGCGTCGGCGTACTTCTGGGCGGCGGTCGAGTCGCCGGCGAGGTGGAGTGCGGGCATGCGGCGGCGGCCTCCTGAGGCGGCGAGGGCGGCCGGGGCCGCGGCGAGCGCGAGGGGGATCCCCGCGAGGGCCGCGGCCACCCGGCGCCGGGTGAGTGTCACTTGTCCTGCTGCTTCCACTCGGCCTGTGCCGCGTCGAACTGGTCGGCGAGCGAGTCCAGGAACGCCTTCGGCGTGGTCCTGCCGAGCAGCACCTTCTGGAAGGCGGGTTCGTTGTCGGCCTTGGAGAGGGTGTTCCAGTCGGGGAGGTAGTACGGCAGGTCGACGATCTTCGTCTTGTCGCTGTTCAGCGCTTCGGCGCCGAGCCGGGTGGTCTCGGACTCCTGCACCCAGTCGTCCTTCGCCGCTTCGAGGTTGGACGGGATGGTGCCGGCCGACTCGCTCCACTTGCTGTTGGCTTCGTGCGAGGCCGCGAACTCGATGAACTTCCAGGCGGCGGCCTTGTTCTTGCCGGACTTGAAGAGGCCGAGCCCGTCGACCGGGTTGGACACCATCACCCGGGTGCCGTCGTCCAGCGTGGGGTTCGGTATGCCGCGGAACTTCTTCGTGCCGAGCGCCTTCACGTGGTCCTGGTAGGAGCCCATGTTGTGGTTGAGCATGCCGATCTCGCCGCTGTCCCACTGGGCGACCATCTTGGTGAAGTCGTTGTTGATGTCGGCCGCCGGGGTGTTCTTCTTGTAGAGCGCGACGTACTTCTCCAGCGCCGCGACGTTCTTCGGGTCGTTGACGGTGGTGTGGAGGCCGTCCTCCTTCCAGAAGCTGGTGATACCGGACTGGCCGTACATGGCGTCCAGCGCCTGCGCGATGGATCCCGCGCCGCCGCGGATGGTGTAGCCGAACTTGTTGCCGCCCTTGTCGGTGAGCTTCTCGGCGGCCTCGTAGAACGCCGACCAGGTGGTGGGCGCGGGCAGGCCGGCGGCCTTGAACAGGTCGGTGCGGTAGTACAGCACGCCGTTGGTGGCGTGCATCGGCACGGTGTAGAGCTGCTTGCCGCCCGCGGCCGAGCGGACGCTCGTCACCATGCGCGTGTTCAGCTTGCCGTCGAGCGAGCTGTCCGCGAGGCGCTTGTCGAGCGGCTCCAGCGCGCCCTGTGCACTGATGCCGGCGAGCATCGCGGCACCGATGCCGCCGACGTCGGGGAGGCCGCCGCCCTGGATGGCGGTGTCGTACTTGGACTGCGCCTCGGTCGCGGCGACCCCGACGTAGTCGACCTTGATGTCGGGGTTCGCCTTCTCGAAGTCCTTGATGATCTCCTTCCAGATGTCGGTACGGACGCCGCCGTTGTTGTCCCAGAAGGTGATCGTGCCCTTGCCGGATCCCTCGGCTCCGGCCTCGCCCGCGACGCCGCTGCCGTCGTCGCCGCAGGCGGTGGCGGTGAGGGCGAGGACGGCGGTCAGGGCGAGTGCCGCGGTACCGCGGGGTCTGCCGGGCTTACGGAAGATGGTCATGGTCGGCTCATTTCTGTCTGCGCGGGTGGGTGGGTTGTCAGCGGCGGTACGGGGCCCAGCCGTCCGTGCCGTTCAGGTGGTCGGCCACCTCGTGGCGGGCGGCGTCGGCGTCACTCATCTGCGGCCGGTCGGCGGTGACCGCCGCGCCCGGGCCGTGGTTCCGGTACTCGCTGAAGCGGGCGTCACGCCAGGAGAAGCCGCCCATGTCGGTCCACGGCGAGGCCTTGACCGCGGCGGGCAGTTCGGTGTCGCGGATCAGGACCTTGCCGATCGCGTCCGGCTCGCCGCCCGGGTGCCAGGGGCGGCCGAGGTGGAACGTCCCGGCGGGCGCGTCACTGACGATGCGGGAGCCGGTGACGAGGAAGCCGTACGGGTTGTTCTTCCAGGTGGACGGGGCGGTGATGTAGCCGTTGTTGGTGTCCGAGCCGCGGCTCAGCGCCTTGATGACGGAGTCCTCGACGACGGTGGTGGCGCGTCCGTAGAGGAAGTCGACGTCGCCTTCGATGTACGCGTCGCGGACGTAGACCCGGCTGATGGCGTCCAGCTCGGGGCTGTCCGTCATCAGGGTGTCCTGGTTGCCCTTGAAGGCGGTGTCCTCGAAGACGATGCGGTCGCCGGTCGTCTTCACCGCCAGGGCCTGTTCGCTCTTCAGGTCGTGCGCGGCCTCGTCGAAGTCGTTGACGAAGGTCAGGTGGCGCGCGGTGGTGTCGTGCGCGGCGAGCAGCACGGTGGCGCTGCCGGAGGAGCCGCCGTACTCGTTGGGCGTGTCGTACACGATGACGGTGTCGGCGCGGTCGTCGCCGGTGCCGAGGAAGGTGAGGTACGGCTTGGTGGCCGGGACGCGGACCTGCTCGCGGTAGGTGCCGGGGGCCAGCGCCAGCGTGACCGCGCCGTCGTTGCCGGCCGGTACGGCGTCCACCGCGGCCTGCACGGTCGGGTAGTCCGCCGGTACGTGGAGGACGGTGTCGGTGCCGAGGGTCTTCTGCGGTCCGGAGAACTTCTTCACCAGGGCGGGCACGGCGGACGCCGGGTCGAGCCGGTAGCGGTAGAAGTCGCGCGGGTCGAAGGCGGTGCCCCGGGTGTCGTGCCGCCCCGTGGTGTGCTTCAGCACCGAGCCGCGCTGCACCAGCTCCGCGGTGTCATCGGCCTGGTAGGGGTGCTGGACGCCGTCGTAGTAGCTGTTCTCGATGACCATCTCGGTGCGGCCGCGCGCCCAGTTGCCGTAGGTCCACACGGGGTCGCCGTCGTCGACCTGCGCGGAGAGGTAGTTGTTGTAGAGGTGGGCGTAGGCGCAGTTGTCGGCGGACGGGTTGCGCTGCTTGGTGCCGCGGAACCAGTTGTGGTCGATGGTGATCTGCGTCTTGACGTTGTCGGTCCAGCCGATGCCGAACGCCTTGTTGTGGGTGTCGAAACGGTTGTAGGAGACGGTGACGTACTGGCTGTCCTTGCGGACGTCGAGCAGTCCGTCGCCCATGCGCGTGAAGCGGTTGTGGTCGATCCAGACGTGGTGCACGGAGTCCATCTGGATGGCGTCGAAGTCCGTGGTCTTGCCGTCCCAGTCGCCCTCCACGTAGGAGTCGCGGATGGTGAGGTTGCGGATGATGACGTTGTGCGTACCGGGGTTCAGGTGCAGCTCGCCGTGGACGATCTCGCCGCTGGTGCCGACGCCGACGATCGTCTTGTCGGAGGCGACGACGATGTCCGAGCCGAACGGCGCGACCTCGATGGCGGCTGCCACGCGGATGATGTACGGCTCGTCGGCTGCGGCGTACGCGGCCAGCTCGGCCTGCGTGCGGACGGTGACGACCTTGCCGCCCGCGCCGCCGGTGGTGCCGCCGGCGAGGGAGGCGAAGCCGTGCGGCCGGTCGGCCCACCGGTCATGGACGGACGTGTGCTGGTCCCGGGGCGCTGCGGCCCCGGCCGGAGTGTGCGGGCCGAGGGCCAGCGCCGCTCCCAGTGCGGTGGCGGCGGCCAGGACTCTGGCCAGTAAGCGCTTGCTACGGAGGTACGGCATGACGGCTCCCAACAGGCGATGGGTGGCGGCGGCCTCAGCCGGTCGCGGCGGGGGCGATGCGGAAGTGGGTGCAGAGCGCGGTACCGGCCGGTCCCGCGCCAGTACCGTCCGGGTCGGCGGGTGCGGTGGCGAACAGGCCGAGCAGGGCACCGACCCACCGCCAGGGCAGGGCGGCGAAGACCTGCCCGTACGGGGTCCAGCCGGCACCGGTGTCGGCGGCGAAACGGCAGCGGGCTTCCGGGCCGACGGTGATCCGCAGCCGGGCGCTGCCGTCCGGCGCGGGAGCGGAGTACGCGGCGTCCCGTTCCGCCTCGGCGACGGACTCGGCGAACCGGTGGACGAGCCGAACAGTGCCGTCAGCGCCGCGCTCCAGCCCGATCCAGCTGAACGCGTCGCCGAGCACGGCGAGCCCCGCCCTGGCGCCCGGCTCGGTGCTGTCCAGCCGCAGTCCGACCTCCACGGTGACCGGCCGGGCGGGCAGCCGCTGGGTGAGGACGTGCGGCAGGCGGCGCAGGTCGTGCGCGTCGGCGGAGCGGACGCAGGCGATCCGCAGCCCGTCGCCGGAGTGGTGCTGTGTCCACCCCTCCGCGGGGTTGGCGGTCCACTGCCACTGGCGGCCGTACCGCCCGCCGGGGAAGTCGTCGTCCATGACCGGTGCGGCGGGCGCCTGCGGCGGGAGGGCCGGTTTGCGGTGCTCCCGTACCGGGCTGCCGTCCTCCCCCATGACCGGCCACCCCGCCGCGTCCCAGCGCATCGGCTGGAGGTGTACGAGACGCCCGTACGCGCCCAGCTCCTGGAAGTGCACGAACCAGTCCTCGCCGGCCGGGGTGCGTACCCAGCCGCCCTGGTGCGGTCCGTTGACGTCGGTGTCGCCCTGGGCGAGGACGACGCGCTCCTCGTACGGGCCGAAGAAGCCGCGCGAGCGGAAGGCGCCCTGCCAGCCGGTCGTCACGCTCCCGGCGGGTGCGAGGATCCAGAACCAGCCGTCGTGCCGGTAGAGCTTGGGGCCTTCGAGGGTGAACCAGCCGGGGATGCGGTCGGCGTCGACGAGCGTGGTGCCCTCGTCGAGCAGGCCGGTGGCGTCGGGCCGCATGCGGTGGCCGGTGAGCCGGTTCTTGATGCCGGAGCGCGACTTCGCCCAGGCGTGCACGAGGTAGGCCTCGCCGGTCTCCTCGTCCCACAGGGGGCAGGGGTCGATCAGCCCCTTGCCTGCCTTGAGGAGGTGCGGCCGGGTCCACGGCCCGCGTACGTCCTCGGCGTTGACCTGGAAGATGCCGTGGTCCGGGTCGCCCCAGAAGATCCAGAACCGGTCGTCGTGGTGCCGGATCGAGGGCGCCCACACGCCGCAGTCGTGGCGCGGCACGGTGAACGCCTCCGCCGGTTCCAGCCGTTCCAGGGCGTGTCCGGCCAGTGTCCAGTTGACCAGGTCGCGGGAGTGCAGCAGCGGCAGGCCCGGGGCGCGGCCGAAGCTGGAGGCGGTGAGGTAGTAGTCGTCACCGACGCGGACGAGGTCGGGGTCGGACCAGTCGGCGGCGAGGACGGGGTTGCGGTAGGTGCCGTCGCCGCGGTCGGCGGAGAGCCAGGCGGCGTGCCGGTCGGCGGCGGCCGGGGTGCGGTCGGCGGCGGTCATGCCGTCACCGCCTTCCGGACCAGCGCCGCCGCCTCGCCGCGGTCCGGCCGGCCGTCGGCGACTATGGTGACGATCCGGCGTACGACGGTGTCGCCCGCGGGCACCGGCAGCCGCTCGCCGTACGCCAGCGAGGAGCCGACGCCGGGGTAGTCGGCGGTACGGACGAACCAGGGGTCGCGGCGGGTGGGTTCGGTGGCGCCGGCGAAGACCAGCGTCCATCCCGCACCGCTGAGCGCGAGCCAGTCGGCGTGGCTCTCGTGCACGGCGTCCTCTCCTTCGGTGTCGGGGGTGAACACCTCGGGCGCCTCGGCCTCTTTGGGCGCGCGCCAGAAGAAGCCGCCGTAGGCGGCGCCGGGGCGGCCGTTGGTCGCCGGGCTGCCGAGGGAGACCGTTCCGGGGGTGGTGTTGGTGAGGGAGAAGGTGAAGTCCAGCGCCCAGGCGGTGTCGGTCAGTTCGGTGACCGCCACGGTGCGGCGTTCACGTAAGAGCTCGTCCTCCCCCACGCTCCAGCTCAGCTCCTCCACGAAGCCGTCCGGATCGCTGAGGTTGAAGGCGGTGTGGCGCTGCACGCCGTGGTTGTCCAGCTCGGTCGGACCACGGTCGCGTACGTAGGTCCGGCCGCCCCAGAAGTTGTGGCCCGCCACGTCGGGCACCGCGACACCCACCCCGAGGTGGTGCGGGTGGTCGGCGGGCATCAGCTCGGTGACGGGGGTGCCGCGCAGGGTCGTCACGGGGTGCAGGTACGGGCGCGGGGCGAGCCGGGCGGCGAGGCCGGGGCGGTAGGTGTACCGGGCGACGGAACGTCCGGCGCAGCACAGGGTGAGGGGCGGGGTCGTGCGGGGCGCGGTCATCCGGAGCGCACCTCCTGCGGGAGCGCCCAGGGGGCGCCGAGTTCGGAGTAGAGGGACAGGGTGTCGGCGCTGGCGGCCACCAGGCCGTCGATGCCGGGGACGACGCGGCGGAGGGAGTTCCGGGCGTCGGTGGTGCCGGTGCCGGGTGCGGTGTGCCAGGCGTCCGGCGGGAGGGCCACCGGGTCGGGGGCGCTCCGCACCGCTTCGAGGACGTGCATGAAGGCGCCGGTGGCGGGGGGCGGTACGAGCAGCGGGGTGCCGTCGGTGAGGTGGGCGACGAGGTTTTCGAGCAGGTCGGTGCGGCCGTGCACGGTCTCCTCGGGGGCGTGGCCGTCGCGTTGTACCAGGACGCGGTCCTGCTTGTACCAGAAGGTGATCCGGCCGCGGCTGCCGTGCACGACGGCGTAGGGCTCGCCGGCCGTCTCGGCGCACAGGGTCGCGGCGACCGTGACGCGGCTGCCGTTTCCGGTGGTGACGCGGACGCAGGAGGTGTCGTCGGACTCGATGGCGTGGGCGCGGAAGAGTTCGGTCTCCACGCGCGCGACGTCCTCGGCCGCGGTGCTGCCGGCCAGCGCGAGGGCGGTGGCGACGGCGTGCGCGAGCGGGTTGGTGAGGACGCCGTCCAGGACGTCGGTGCCGTCGAGCCTGCGGTGCCCGGCCCAGGGGGCGCGGCGGAAGTACGCCTCGTCGCGCACCCATGCTCCGGCGGCGCCGATGCCGGTGGGCTCGCCGATCACGCCGTCGGCCAGCAGGGCGCGGACGGCCGGGAGGGCGTGCGAGCCGAGCGACTGGAAGCCGATGGTGCAGGCCACGCCCGCCTCGGCGAGGCCGTCCGCCATCCGCCGGAACTCGGCGTACGAGGGCGCCGGCGGCTTCTCGACGAGCAGGTGGACGCCGTGCCGTGCCGCGGTCAGCGCCAGATCGGCGTGGGTGGGGATGGGCGTGCAGAGGACGGCGACGCGGGCCTCCGTGACGGCGAGCAGCGTCTCGAAGTCGTCGGACTGCGCGACGGGGCCGAAGCCGTCGAGTTCGGCGGCGGTCAGCGGGGTCAGGTCGCAGACACCGGCGAGGCGGACCAGGCCCGCGCCGGTCAGCCGGCGGAGGTTGGCGAGGTGCCAGCGGCCGTGGCCGCGTGCGCCGACGAGGACGACCGGCAGCGGCTGTCGCGCGGCTGCGGCGCTCATCCCTTCACCGCCCCCGCGCTGAAGCCGGTGATCAGCCACTTCTGGATGTACGCGAAGACGATCACAACGGGTACGGCCGCGATGACACCGCCGGCGGCGAGCGCTCCGAGGTCGACGCTGTCCGCGCCCATCAGGGTGTTCAGGCCGACGGGGATGGTCTGCTTCTCCTGGTTGCTGAGGAACATCAGCGCGAAGAGGAAGTGGTTCCACGCGTGCACGAAGGCGAAGGAGCCTACGGCGACCAGGCCGGGCCGCAGCAGCGGCAGGACGACGACGCGGAAGGCCTCGAGGCGGCCGCAGCCGTCGACCCAGGCGGCCTCCTCCAGCGCGTACGGCACGTTCTTGATGAAGCCGCTGATCAGGATCATGGACAGCGGGAGCTGGAAGACGGTCTCCGCGAGGATGACACTGCCCAGCGAGTTGATCATCCGCAGCTCGGCGAAGATCTGGAACAGCGGCACCAGCAGCAGCGCTCCGGGCACGAACTGGGAGCACAGCAGGGCCAGCATGAAGCCCTTCTTGGCCCGGAAGTCGAAGCGGGCGAGCGCGTAGCCGCCGGCCAGTGCGACGAGCGTGGTCAGTACGAGGGTGGCGATGCCGATGAGCACGCTGTTCTGGAAGTACGTCGCGAAGCTGCGCTCGGTCCACACCTTCGCGAAGTGCTCGAAGGTGATCGGCCAGGGCACCAGGGAGGTGGAGCCGGCCGGGCGGAGCGCGAAGAGCAGGATCCAGTAGAAGGGGACGAGCGTGAAGAGGAGGTAGAGGGCGAGCGGCAGGTGGATCTGCCAGCGGGGTGCCTGGTCCCAGGCGCGCCGTTTCCTGGTGAGGGACAGTGTGGTCACTTGTCGTCACCTCCGAATTTGCTGAGCCGCAGGTAGACGAGTGAGCAGAAGAGCAGGATGACGAAGGCGACGGTGGTCAGTGCGGACGCGTAGCCGAAGTTGTGCGCGTCGACCGAGGTGTTGGCGATGTAGAGCGGCAGGGTGGTGGTCTCCCCCGCCGGGCCGCCGCCGGTCAGTGTGTAGAGCAGGTCGACGTTGTTGAACTCCCACACCGCGCGCAGCAGTGTGGAGAGGATGATGGCGTCCTTCAGGTGCGGCAGGGTGATGTGGAAGAACTGCCGGAACCTGCTCGCGCCGTCCACCTCGGCCGCCTCGTAGAGGTCCTTGGAGACGGACTGGAGGTCGGCGAGGATGAGGATGGCGAAGAACGGCACCCCGCGCCAGAGGTCGGCGACGACCACGGCCGGGAAGACGGTGGCGGTGTCGGAGATCCAGGAGGTGCCGTACTCCCCGATGCCCGCGTCGGCGAGGTAACGGCTGATGCCGGTCTGGGAGTTGTAGAGCAGTACCCAGATCGCCGAGGTGAGGACGCCGGAGACGGCCCAGGGTGAGAAGACCAGCGCGCGGGCGAGCGCCCGGCCGGCGAAGGTCTGGTTGACGATCAGCGCGAGGGCCAGTCCGAACAGCAGCTGGAGGCCGACCTCGACGACGACCCACTTGAGGCTGAAGGTCAGGGTGCCCCAGAAGAGGGTGTCGTCGGTGAAGATCTCGGTGAAGTTGTCCAGTCCGGCGAAGCCGTTCCGCCACGGCTTGGTGGGGTTGGAGTGCTGGAGGGCGGTCCAGAAGACGCTGAGCACGGGGTAGGCGATGAAGCCCAGCATCAGCAGCGCGGCGGGCGCGATCAGCAGGTACGGGAGCCGCCGGGGATTGGTTCCGGTGCCGCGGCGGCGGCCGGGCGGCGGCGCCCCGGTTCCGTGGCGGCTCTTGGGGGGTGACTCGGCCACGGCTGCGGCTTGGGCCATGACTCTTCTCCGTTCTGGGGAACCGGAAAGCAGGACAGTGTTCGAGATGTCGACCGTGACGGTGTGCCGAGCGGAAGGTGTCAGGAGCGGGCGCCGGGCGCGGCTCAGCCCGCGTACGGGTCGGGCACCGTGCCGGGGCGAGCCAGGAAAGCGAAGTCACAGCCGGTGTCGGCCTGGGTGATCTGCTCGGCGTACAACGCGCCGTAGCCGCGCTCGTACCGCTCCGGCGGCGGGCTCCACGCGGCGCGGCGCCGTGCCAGCTCCTCGTCGGACACGTCCAGGCGCAGAACGCGCGCCGCGACGTCAAGGCTGATCAGGTCGCCGGTGCGGACCAGCGCGAGCGGCCCGCCGACGTAGGACTCCGGCGCCACGTGGAGCACGCAGGTGCCGTAACTGGTGCCGCTCATCCGGGCGTCGGAGATCCGTACCATGTCCCGGACGCCCTGCTTGAGGAGGTGGTCGGGGATCGGCAGCATCCCGTACTCGGGCATGCCGGGGCCGCCCTTGGGCCCGGCGTTGCGCAGCACGAGCACGTGGTCGGCGGTGATGCCGAGCGCCGGGTCGTTGATCGTGCGCTGCATCGCCCGGTAGTCGTCGAAGACGACGGCGGGGCCGGTGTGCTTCAGCAGGTGCGGCTCGGCGGCGATGTGCTTGATGACCGCGCCGTCCGGGCAGAGGTTGCCGCGCAGCACCGCCACGCCGCCTTCGGCCGCGACCGGGTTGGCGCGGGTGCGGATGACGTCGTCGTTGTGCACCCGGGCACCGGCGAGCTGTTCCCGCATGCTCGGGTGGGCGACGGTGGGCCGGTCCAGGTGGAGCAGGTCGGTGATCCGGGAGAGGAAGCCGGGCAGGCCGCCGGCGAAATGGAAGTCCTCCATCAGGTACGGGCCGCCGCCGGGGCGGACGTTGGCGAGCACCGGCACCTCGCGGGCGAGACGGTCGAAGTCGTCCAGGGTGAGCCGGACACCGGCCCGCCCGGCCATCGCGATCAGATGGATCACGGCGTTGGTCGAGCCGCCGAGCCCGAGGACGGTGGTGACCGCGTCCGCGAAGGCCTCGGCGGTCAGCAGATGCGACAGCCGTAAGTCCCGGCGGACCAGGTCGACGATCCGGAGGCCGGACGCCGCGGCCATCCGGTCGTGCCCGGAGTCGACGGCCGGGATCGAGGAGGCGCCGGGCACGGTGACGCCCAGCGCCTCGGCGGCCGCGGTCAGCGTGGACGCGGTGCCCATGGTCATGCAGTGGCCCGGCGAGCGGGCGAGCCCGCTCTCCAGCTCGGCCAGCTCGCAGTCGCCGATGATCCCGGCACGCTTGTCGTCCCAGTACTTCCACATGTCGGTTCCGGAGCCGAGCGTCTCGCCGCGCCAGTGCCCGGGGAGCATCGGCCCGGCAGGCACGAAGACGGTGGGCAGGTCGGCGCTGGCGGCGCCCATCAGCAGCGCGGGCGTGGACTTGTCGCAGCCGCCGAGCAGCACCGCGCCGTCCACCGGGTACGAGCGCAGCAGCTCCTCGGTCTCCATCGCCAGCATGTTGCGGTACAGCATCGGCGTGGGCTTCTGGAAGGTCTCGCTGAGCGTGGCGACCGGGAACTCCAGCGGGAAGCCGCCGGCCTGCCACACCCCGCGCTTGACGGCCTGCGCGCGGTCACGCAGGTGCTGGTGGCAGGGGTTGATGTCGGACCAGGTGTTGAGGATCGCGATGACGGGCTTGCCGAGGTGCTCCTCGGGCAGGTAGCCGAGCTGCCGGGTGCGGGCGCGGTGGCTGAAGGAGCGCAGGCCTTCGGTGCCGTACCACTGGTGGCTTCTGAGCTCCTCCGGGCGTCTCATACCGACCACCCGGCGGCGATGGCGGCGACCTCGGCGCGCTCGCCCTCGGGCAGCGGCCTGCTCGGCGGGCGGACGTCGCGGCGGCACAGGCCGAGCGAGGCCAGCGCCTCCTTGACCACGGTCACGTTGTTGGCGGAGCCGTTCGCGCCGCGCAGCTCCTCGAAGCGGCGGATCTGCTCCCAGATCTTCATGGCGGCCGGGTAGTCGCCGCTCCGGAGGGCTTCGAGCATGTTCAGCGACACGGCCGGTGCGACGTTCACCAGCCCGGAGGTGAAGCCGGTGGCACCGGCCGAGAAGTACGAGGGGGCGTACGGCTCGGCGAGGCCCGCGACCCACACGAAGCGGTCGAGCCCTGCGTCCCGCGCGAAGGCGGCGAAGTGTGCCGCGTCCGGGACGGCGTACTTCACACCGATGACGTTGGGGCAGGCGTCGGCGAGTTCGGCGAGCCGGCCGCCGCACAGGGCCGCGTTGCGGAGGTAGGGAACGACGCCCAGCTCGGGTACGGCCTCGGCGATCGCCCGGTGGTAGTCGACCCAGCCGTCCTCCGAGACGTAGGGGTGGACGGGCTGGTGCACCATCACCAGCTGGGCACCGGCGTCGCGGGCGTGCCGCGCCGAGGCCACGGCGGTCGGCACGTCGTGGCCGATCCCGGCCAGGACGGTGGCCCGGCCCGCCGCCTCCTCGACGGTCAGCTCGGTGACGGCGCGGCGTTCGTCGGGGGTGAGGGCGTAGAACTCGCCGGTGTTGCCGTTCGGTGTGAGGGTGCGGACGCCGCCGTCGAGCAGCCGGCGGAGCAGGGCGCGGTGGGCTTCGGTGTCGAGGGCGCCGGTCGCCGTGAAGGGGGTGACCGGAATGGCCACGACGTCGGCGAGCGCCGCACGGTGGGCCTCGAATGCGGTCGCTGTCATGCCTGCGCTCCTTCTCCGGCGGGGGTCTCGTCCGTCGCGGGGAAGGCCCGCTCGACGAAGGAGGCGATGTGGGCGTGGACCGCGCGGGCCGCACCGTCGGCGTCGCCGTCCATGGCCAGCCGGAGGATCTCCTCGTGCTCGGCGGCCTCCCGCTCCCAGGAGGGCACGGCGGCCCAGGCGACGGTCGACACGAGCGCTGCCTGGTCACGGACCTCGTCGAGCATCCGGGCCAGCAGCGGGTTGCCGCAGGGCAGGTAGAGCGCGCGGTGGAAGTCGCGGTTGGCGAGCGACCGGTCGGCCGGGTCGGCGGCCTCGGCGGCCCGGGTCAGCGCCGTACGGGCGGCCTCGACGGAGGCGGCGCCGCGTACGGTGCGGCGGACCGCCTCCGGCTCCAGCAGCAGCCGCACGTCGTAGACCTCGCGTGCCATGGCCGCGTCGACCATGCGCACGGTGGCGCCCTTGTACTGGCTCATGATCACGAGGCCGGTGCCCGCGAGGGTCTTCAGCGCTTCGCGTACGGGCGTCTTGGACACCCCGTACTGGGCCGCGAGTTCGGTTTCGACCAGCGACTGTCCCGGGCTCAACTGCCCGGTGAGGATGCGGTGTTTGATCGCTTCGAGCACGTACTGCGTGCGGGAAGGGATCGGGGCGGGGGCGAAAGTCATGGGCGGCCGCTCTCAGCTCTCATATCTCGCGCATCACGTCTCATATATGACGTATGAAGTACGACGCGATGAAGCTAGAGCGCCCCAAGGGGTTCGTCAACGCTTCTGACAGAGAACGGGGAGAGAGCGGCCGCCCCGCGGCCTACTGCCCTGCTACGAGGGTCAGTTGTACGAGATGTCGGACGTCGAGTAGCGGCAGTACGTGCCGTCCGGGCCGCTGCCCGTCTCGACCGGCTCGTCACCGTCGTCGTTGCCCGTGTAGCGCACGCACGGCTTGATCTTCTTGCTGCTGTCGCCGTGGATCCGGATGCTCTTCAGCGTCGCGGTGTCGCCGTAGTTGGTGTTGATGCCGACCAGGGACTTGCCCGGGGCCGTCACGTCCACGTTGCTGACGCTGATGGTGCGCTTGTACTGGGTCGAGCAGTTGCCGCAGCTGCGGACGAGCTTGCCGAAGTCGGAGACCTGGAAGCCGCTGATGTTCAGCTTGCCCGCGCCGTTGAACTGGAAGACCTTGTCGTCGGCCTTCTTCGCGCCGCCGCCGGTGACCGTGTAGGTCGCGCCGGAGGAGGTGCCCTTGAAGGAGGCGGCGTCCTCGCCGACATCCTCCCACCAGACGTTCTGCAGCGTGCAGGAGCCCGAGCAGTGCACGCCGTCGGCGGCCGGCGAGCCGATGACGACGTTCTTGAGCACGGCCCCGTCCTTCAGCTTGAAGATCGGGTCCTGGCCCTCGTCCTGGCCGTCACCGCCCAGGTCACCGCTGCCGTAGAAGCGCTTGAGCCCCCCGTCGTACGTGCCGGAGACCTCGATGGTCTTGCTGACGGCCTGGCTGCCGCCGGGCGTCGGCCAGTCCGCGGCGGCGTTCGCCGTACCCGTCAGCGTCGTCGTGAGGAGCGCCGCGCCGGTCAGCCCGGCCGCGGCGACGCCGCCGAGCACCGCCCTGCGGCGGCCGATGGTCCTGCGGTGGCGGCCGGCGGGCCGCTGTGCTGATGTCATGTCCCGTTTCCTTCGGTGGGGGTGAGACCTACGCCGTGCTGTCGCCACCGGAGGCGGAAGGGGTTGCCGGAAGCCGGGAAGTTTTTCCTCCCGGCCTGTCTCAGTCGCGGCGCGGCGCGAAGTCGCCGTGCACCGATGCCCGTTCCCCGCCGTACCGCGCGGTGGCCGCGTAGCTGTCGGCGGCGGCGTCCCGGCCGCCGGGCGCGTGGTCGTACTGCCCCGCGAAGACATGCCGGCCGGCGGGCACCGTACGGCCGTCCTTCAGCGTCCAGCGGTAGACGAGAAAGCCGCCCTCGGTCCCGGTGGTGAAGGTGAAGTCGCGTGCGGGCAGTGTGCGCCACGCGCCGGTCGGCCGCACGCCTTCGGTACGCGCGACGCGCAGCTCCACGGTGAGCGAGGTCAGCCGCTTCGCCGTCTGGACGGTGACATTGCTCTGGGCCCAGTAATCGTTGCTGTGCGGGTCCACGGAGCCGTCGCTCCACAGCGGGCCGTCCTCGGTGCGGAGGGCGGGCGGCGGGCCGCCGCGCCCGGACGTACCGGGCGAGGCACCGTGCGAGGGCGGAGCGGTGTGCGAGGGCTGAGCGGTGTGTGCGGGCGGAGCGACGTGCAGGGCTTCGCCCCCGCGGTCGGGCAGCATCGCGGACACGCCGTAGCCGCCGGCCGCCAGCACCCCGGCGACGGCCGCTGTCGCGCCCGCGATCCGCAGCCACGGCGCCGTCCGGCCGGAGCGCTGCGGGGCCCGCTCCCCGGGCGTTGCCATACCGCGCTCGACCCGGGCCAGCATCCGCTCCCGGTCCGGGCGGTGGGCCGCGGCGGCCTGCCGCAGCTGTCGGCCCAGCTGGTCCATCACGTCCTCCTGGCGACGAGTTCCCCGGCGGCGCGGGCCCCCAGCAGCCGTTCCAGCTGCGCCATCCCCTTGGAGGTCTGGCTCTTCACCGTACCGACCGAGATGCCGAGGGCGAGCGCGGTTTCCCGTTCGGACAGGTCGAATGCGTGCCGCAGCACGACACAGGCCCGCTTGCGGAACGGCAGGGTGCGCAGTGCCTGCTGCACGTCGACGACGGCGGGCACGTCCGGCGCGTCGGCGTGCTCGGAGCACTGCGCCCAGAAGAGGGCGATCCGGCGGCGTTCGCGGATCGCGCTGCGGATGTGGCTGCGGGCCAGGTTGGCGACGACTCCCCGGGCGTACGCGGCGGGGTGGTCGGCGGCGCGTACCCGGTCCCAGCGGTGCCAGAGCGCGACCAGCGCGTCCGCCGCCAGATCGTCGGCGCCTTCGGTGTCACCGGTCAGCAGCCGTGCGAGCCGGGCGAGTTCGGCGTAGTACCGCTCGAAGAACGCGCGGAACTCCACGGCGGCGTCGGGGCGCCCCGTCGGCTGCTCCACCGCCCAGGTCACCTGTCCCGCGCCTGGATCGCCGCGGAGGTCAGTCCTTGCCCGACCGTTCACCCACGTCTCCCCTGTTCGAGATGTCGGTCACTAAGCGGAATCGCGAACACAGGCTAGAGGCATGCGCGACGCCGGGCAACGGCCGGGACGGGACGGACCGGAGTGGTGACACCGCAGACCACGGATGGCCGAAAACAGCGGCCCGGAACGGCCGTTGGGCGGCAACCCTTCTGCGCCCGGCTCCCACCGGAGCACACGGGAACACTCCCACACCCCCCAGCCACCGCAGGAGGCACCATGCAGCAGCCGCCCCTTCCCGGCCACCGCCACCGGCACAGACCACGGAGCGACCGCCGGCGCGCCCTGGTCACCGCCGTGGTGGCCGGCACGCTCGCCGCCGCGGGGCTCGCCGCGCTGCCGGACACCGCGTCCGCGGCGCCCGCCCGGCAGGCCGAGCAGCTCGACCGCGGCGTGGTCAGCGTCCACACCGGCAACGGCAACCTGGTCAGCTGGCGCTGGCTGGGCACCGACCCGGACAACGTCTCCTTCAACGTCTACCGGGCCGGCACGAAGGTCAACTCCTCCCCCGTCACCGGCTCGACGAACTACTTCCACGCCGGTGCGCCCGAGCAGGCCGACTACACCGTCCGCGCGGTCGTGAACGGCGTGGAGCAGGGCGACTCCGTGCACGCCGTGCAGTTCCGCGCCGGCTACAAGGACGTACCGATCACACCGCCGGCGGGCGGCACCACACCGGACGGCGTGGCGTACACCTACGAGGCCAACGACGCGTCGGTGGGCGACCTGGACGGGGACGGCGCGCTGGACTTCGTCCTGAAGTGGCAGCCCACCAACGCCAAGGACAACTCCCAGTCCGGCTACACCGGCAACACGATCGTGGACGGCATCAGGCTCGACGGCACCCGGCTGTGGCGCGTCGACCTGGGCCGCAACATCCGCTCCGGCGCGCACTACACCCAGTTCCAGGTGTACGACTACGACGGCGACGGCCAGGCCGAGGTCGCCATGAAGACGGCGGACGGCACCGTCGACGGACAGGGGAAGGCGATCGGCACCGCCTCCGCCGACCACCGCAACAGCAGTGGGTACGTGCTGTCCGGACCGGAGTACCTGACCATGTTCAACGGCCGGACGGGCGCCGCGATGGGCACCACCGACTACGTGCCCGCGCGCGGCAACGTCGCCTCCTGGGGCGACAGTTACGGCAACCGCGTGGACCGGTTCCTCGCCGGGACCGCCTACCTGGACGGCACCCGGCCCTCGCTGATCATGGCGCGCGGCTACTACACCCGCAGTGTGATCGCGGCCTGGGACTGGCGGAACGGCGCCTTCACCCGCCGCTGGACCTTCGACACCGACTCCTCCACCAACAAGGGCAAGGGCTACGACGGACAGGGCTCGCACAGCCTCTCCGTCGGCGACGTGGACGGCGACGGCAAGGACGAGATCGTCTACGGCTCGATGACGGTGGACGACAACGGCAGCGGGCTGTGGACCGCGAGGACCGGGCACGGTGACGCCCAGCACCTCGGCGACCTCGACCCGGGCACGGCGGGCCTGGAGTACTTCAAGGTCTCCGAGTCCACCGGCCAGCCCGCCGAGCTGTACCTCGACCCGAAGAACGGCTCGGTCCGCTGGAAGCTCGCCGCCTGCTGCGACAACGGGCGCGGCGTGGCCGGTGACATCTGGTCCGGCAACGACGGCGCCGAAGTGTGGTCCGCGTCCGACACCTCCGTACGGGACGAGGCGGGCGCCGCCAAGGGCCGTGAGCCGTCCTCGGCGAACTTCCTCAGCTGGTGGGACGGTGACACCACCCGGGAACTCCTCGACGGCACCCGCATCGACAAGTACGGCACGGGCGGCGAGACCCGCCTGCTGACCGGCGCGTCGGTGTCCGCCAACAACGGCACCAAGGCGACCCCGGTGCTGTCCGGCGACATCCTCGGCGACTGGCGCGAGGAGGTCGTCTGGCGCACCTCCGACAACCGCAACCTGCGGATCTACTCCACACCGCACGAGACCAGCACCAAAATCACCACCCTGCTGCACGACACCATGTACCGCACCGGCCTGGCCTGGCAGAACTCCGGCTACAACCAGCCGCCGCACCCGAGCTTCTTCCTCGGCAACGGCATGGCGACCGCGCCCCGCCCGCAGATCACCACGCCGTAGGCCGTACCGGACACCCTCACCGCACGGTGTCGTCCGGCAGCAGGTGCTGTGCCCGCAGTGCGTCCCGCACGAGCGCCGCGTACACCGTGGCGCCGTGCGTCGACGTGTGCGTGTTGTCACGCGCCTCGGCGGTCAGGTACAGCGCCTTGGAGGCCTCCGTGCCCAGCGACTCGACGAGCTGCTTGGTCCGCGCGGTGAGGTCGATCAGCGGTACGCCGAGGTCGGCGGCGACGCTCCTGATCACCGCGGGGTGGTCCACGCCCAGGCCGTTGACCAGCAGCGCGGTGGGGTTGTTCAGCGTGCCGTCGGCGTTGAACCAGCGGCGCACGATCGGGGTCACCAGGACGGGGCGGCCGCCACGGGCGCGGACGCGGTCGACCATGGCGGTGAGACGGGTGCGGTAGGTGGTCTCGTCGGTCTGCTTGTCGTTGTGGGCGAGCTGGACGAGGACGAGGTCGCCGCGGTGGATGCGGGCCTCGACGGTGTCGAAGAACCGCGGGTCGGCGAGGTAGGAGACGGTGCTCTCGCCGGAGTCGGCGTGGTTGGCGACGACGGCGCCCCGGCGCAGGTACTGCGGCAGCTGCTGGCCCCACCCGGCGTACGGCGCGCCCGCCTGGTCGCAGACGGTCGAGTCGCCGACGAGCAGGACCTTGCGCGCCGAGCGGGCAGGGGCCGGGGTGACACGGATGCCGGCGAGGGCCGGGGCCGCGCCGCCGAAGGTGAGGTCGAGGCCGGGGCTGCCGGTGGCGCCGGCCGGCTCGCCCTCGGGCGTGCGGACGTCGACGGTGAAGGACCGGCGGACCGTACGGCCCGCCGCGGTGGCCGTCTCCGGCAGCATCGCGCGGCGGGTCTCGGCGGTGACGGAGGTGCGCGCCGCCGCCCCGCCGCCGAGCAGTACCGACACGTCGTACGTGCCCGGCGGCACGTCGAAGTGGCAGCTGATCCCGGCGGCTCCGGTCGTGCAGGGGCCGTGGGGCGCGGCGGCCCGCGCCGGGGCGGCGGTCAGGCCGCCGACGGCGAGGGCCGCCACCAGGGCGCACAGCGCGGTACGTCGCGCACGGCTCATCTGGGCTCCCCCAGCAGCGCCAGGTTCTCGATGGCGGCGAGGCCGTAGAGGGCGGTGTCGTTGGTGGAGACCCAGGCCGCCTCGCTGCCGGGGACGAGGGCGGCAGGGCCCGACACCTTCTCCGTCTTCCACGGTGCGGACTCGGTGTAGCCGTCGGAGCGGAGGAACTTGTCCCATGCGCGCTGGGCGAGCTTCTCGTCCCCCGTGCGGCGGGCCGCGTACGCGTCGAGCCGCGAGTGGCCCTGGAAGAGGATCAGGCTGCCGAAGTCGGTGCCGTAGCGGGCCTTCTGCTCGGCCTTGGTGGCGTTGAAGTAGCGGCAGTAGTCGAGGTAGGCCTGCTCGAACTTCTCGTTGTCGACCAGGTCGATCAGCTCGGCACACAGCTCGTTGAGGCCGAAGACCGCGGAGAGGTGGGAGACGCTCACGGCCGGCTTCTCCGCGACGGCGAACTTCCCGGTGTCCAGGTCGTACAGCCCGCTGCCCTGCACGAAGCCGTTGGGCTGGGCCGCGATCGTCTCCATCGTGGAGAGCACCCGCGCCCTGGCCTTGCGCCACTTGGGCCCGCGCCGTTCCCACTCCGTCAGCCAGGCCGACACCAGGCCCGACCAGTCGGTGCCGAAGCCGATGGAGAGGGCGTGCCGGTCGGGCTTGTAGTCGGGGTCGGGGCGTACCTTGCGCTGCGGGTCGAGGACGAGGAACGTCTCGTCGGAGTCGACGTTGGCGTGCATCAGGTCGCCGACCCGCTCGTCGGCGGTGAGGAAGTAGTAGAAGCGGCGGTAGGTGGTGTTGGCGATGCGCTGCTGCTTGGCGCTGTCGGCGTAGTGCTGGACACCGTGCCGGGTGCCCAGGCCCGCCCACTTGCCGAGGTGGTAGACGTCGACCTCGCCGGTGTGCCGGGTCATGGCCTCGGCGAAGCGGAAGATGTCGGCACGCCCGGAGCGCAGGTAGGCGTACCAGAGCCAGAGGTCGGGCGAGAGCTCGGAGTTGTCCCAGGCGTATCCGCCGACGTCGTAGCGCCACTGGTGGCGGGCCGTGTCGTAGGAGTGCATCACGTCGCCGTGGTCCCAGAAGCCGTACCAGCGCCGCTGCTCCACCTGGTCCTGGTAGTAGGTGAAGAGGAAGTCGAGGTGGTCCTCGATCTTCGCCTTGGCGGGGGTGGAGCGGTCCGGCTCGGCGTAGAGGCCGGGTCCGAACACCCCGGCGGTGATGAACTGCCGCGGCGGAGCGCTCAGTTGGGGCGGCGTGCGGACGGCTTCGACCTGCCGCGCGAGCGTGTCGGCGGCGGGGGTGGCGTCGTGCGCCCAGAAGAGGAGCTCGCTGGTGCGGGCGATGCCGTACGGCGTGCCGAACTCCGGCTCGTAGTCCTCGTAGGTGATGTTGAGGCCTTCGAGCTGTTCGGCGTAGGTGTCCTGGCCCATGCCGTCGTGGTAGAAGCGCAGGTCCATGGGCTGGGCCTCGGGCGACCACAGCCAGAGGGTGACCTCGGCCTCCTCGGTCTGCGCGCCGCGGATGTCGAGTCCGGCCGGGTGCTTCTCCCAGAAGTCGCGCAGCCCGAAGGAGAGTCCGCCGCTCGCCCCGCCCACGTAACCGAATCCCGAGGCCCGGCGCCCGCCGCCGGCCGGGATCCAGCCGTGGCCCTTCTTGGTGCGCTTGCGGAGGGTGAAGCCGTCGGCGGAGAGCTGGGAGAGGGTGTAGTCGCCCCACTCGGGGATGAGGTGCAGCCGGCTGGTGACCCGCTGGTCCCAGGTGGCCGGGTCGGGCAGCTTCTTCCCCTCGAACTGGGCGGTCTGCACGGCGGCGCCCGGGTCGCGGCGCAGCCCGGTGATGCCCTTGACCGCCTCGCGCAGCAGGCCGGTGCCGTCGCCGCCGATGCGGATGTGCCGGTCGTACGCCGCGTCGCGCATCGGCACGGTGAAGCGCACGCCGAGCCCGCGGATGAAGTCCCCGCTCGCCTTGCCGGGCTCCTGCTTCCCGTCGTACGTGATCGTGTGGACCATGCGGAACGACTCGGCGCCCGCGTAGAAGTACAGCCGGACGGAGAACGGGAGCCAGGACCGGTTGCCGCGGCGGTGCTTGCCGTCGATCCGGACGACCGCCCGGACCGGCCCGTCCTGCTCGACCGTCACGTCGCCGATCGCGCTCTCGAAGCGCTCGTACTTCTCGGTGCCCTGGTCGCCGTCCCCGATCTCGCCCTGGCGCAGCAGGACCAGCCGGCCGTCCTTGGCGATCTCGGTGGCGCCCCGGCGGACGGACTTCACGAGCGTGGCGCCGCTCGTGCCGATCCGGGCCGTGATCACACCCGTGGAGACGTCGACGGTGCCGCCCTTGCGCGCTGCGGTGACCTTCTCCGCGGGCGCCGCGGGGGTACCGGCCTCGATCGTGTACTTCTCCGCGGCGGACTGCGGTCCCACGGCGTGCGCGGTCCACTTCAGGGAGCCGTCGGGCCAGTACGCCAGCGGCCAGGTCTGTACGGGCACGGCCTTGCCGCCGCCGTCGGTGAGCGTGAACGTCTGGTCCGCCTCGTACGCGCCCTTGGGCCAGGGCACGCCGACGGTCGAGCCCGGCGCCGCGCCGAGGCCGCCGTCCTCCAGCCAGGTCAGCTCGACGGGGCCGCCGGCGGCCCGCTTGCCGGGCCCGTCGGCGGCGGCTGCCGGGACACTGCCGAGGGCCCAGCTGAACTGGGCGGCGGCACCGGCGACGGCGGCCGCCTTCAGGATCGCTCTGCGGGGGATCGGAGACATCGTTGTGCCTTTCCGTTCGCTAGGGGGTGACCGAAGGGTCGACAGCGGTGGCGGTGCGGCCCGCCGGGGTCCGACGCCGCCCGTACCGTTCCTCCACGGCGAGCGCCGCCGCGGCGAGTGCGCCGAGCACCGGGACGGCCAGCGGCGGGCTGAACCAGGCCGAGACGGCGACCACGGCCATCCCGCACACCAGAAGGAAGGACCCGGCCGGGTCGAGGACCGTGCGCCGGCCCGCGGCGGTGAGCAGCACCCGCCAGGACGCACCGGGTTCCCAGGCCGCGGCCGCCCGCAGGCCCGTCACGGCGGCCCCGCACAGCGCGAGGACGCCGGCCACGCCCACCAGCGGACCCCCGGGCAGGCCGTTGCGTACCGCCTCCAGGTCCAGCCGGATCAGCCAGCAGGCCGACCAGCCGCCGGCACCGACCACCCAGCCCTTGCGGGCGGCAGCCCGTGCGTCGGCCGCGAACTGCCGGAAGCCGGACGGCTGATGGCTCGTGTACCGCCGCAGGTGACGGGCGCCCGCCGCGAACGCCGCCGGGTAGGTGACCAGCGGCACCGCGGCCAGGCCGATCCACACCCCGGTCAGCAGCATCTCGGCGAAGAGCCCGAACCGCTCCCGGAAACGGGACTCCGTCATGGTCAGCCCTTCAGTCCGGACGTCGCCATGCCGTCGATCAGATACCGCTGGAAGGCGAGGAAGAAGGCCAGCACGGGCAGCAGCGCCACCAGCGCCATCGCGATCATGCCGCCGTAGTTGGCCACGCCCTCCTGGTCCCGGAACATCATCATCCCGAGCGAGACGGTGTACTTGCCCGGCTCGTTGAGGTAGATCAGCGGGCCCATGAAGTCGTTCCAGGCGTTGATGAACGTGAAGATCGCGCTGGTGATGAGGGCCGGGCGGCACAGCGGCAGCACGACGGACCAGTAGATCCGCAGGTGCCCGCAGCCGTCGAGGCGGGCCGCCTCGTCCAGTTCGCGCGGCAGGTTGCGCATGAACTGGACCATCAGGAAGACGAAGAACGCCTCAGTGGCCAGGTACTTCCCGATCAGCAGCGGCACATAGGTGTTGATCAGTTCGAGCTTCTGGAACATCACGTACTGCGGGATCAGCAGCACGTGGTACGGCAGCAGCAGCGTGCCGATCATCAGCGTGAACATCAGCTTCCGCCCGGCGAACCGGATCTTGGCGAACGCGTACGCCGTCAGCGACGCCGAGATGAGCACACCGACGACGGAACCCACCGCGTAGAACAGTGAGTTGCCGAAGAACGTGGCGATCGGGATGTCCGCGATCCCGTCCGCCAGACCGCGGAAGTTGTCCAGGACGGGACGGACCGGGAACAGCTCCAGGCTGCCGACGATCTCGGCGCTGGGCTTGAACGCGGCACCGATGACCCACACCACCGGATAGAGGACGACCGCGAGGACCGTCAGGGCACCGAGGTGCCAGGCGATGCCGGCGCGCCGGCGGGACGTACCGATGGCGCTCACCGGGCTGCCTCCTCGTAGTGGACCCACCGCTTCTGGGACCAGAACAGCACCGCCGTCACCAGTGCCACGGCGAGCAGCAGCATCCAGGCCATCGCGGAGGCGAATCCCATCTGAGCCTCCTTGAAGCCCTTCTGGTACAGGTAACAGGTGTAGACAAGGGCCGAGTCGGCCGGGCCGCAGGTGGCGTTGGAGACCACGTACGCCGAGCCGAAGATCTGGAAGGCGTGGATGGTCTCCAGCAGGACGTTGAAGAACAGCACCGGCGAGATCATCGGCAGGGTGACGCTCCAGAACCGCCGCAGCGGTCCCGCGCCGTCCACCGCCGCCGCCTCGTACAGCTCACGCGGCACCTGCTTGAGCCCGGCCAGGAAGATGACCATGGGGGCGCCGAACTGCCACACGGTGAGCGCCGCCAGACTGTAGAGCACCCACTCCGGGTCGCCGACCCAGCCGCCCACGTGCAGGCCGAGGAAGGACTGCGCGCGGTCGACGATCGCGTCGTCGGAGAAGAGCGCGCGCCAGACGAAGCCGACGGTGACGCTCGCGCCGATGAGCGAGGGGGCGTAGAAGGCGGCCCGGTAGAAGCCCTGCCCCCGCCCGTTCCGGGCGAGCAGCAGCGCCACGCCGAGCGCGAGCAGCAGCTTCAGCGGCGTGCCGATGACCACGTACTCGGCGGTGACCTCGACCGACTTGCGCCACCGCGGGTCGGCGAACATCTGCGTGAAGTTGTCCAGGCCGATCCACGACGGGGTGTTGAAGAGGTTGTAGTCGGTGAACGCGAAGTAGAGCGAGGCGATCATCGGTCCCGCGGTGAGCAGGAGGAACCCCGCGATCCAGGGGGACATGAAGAGGTAGCCCGCGAGGTTGTCGCGGCGGTCGCGCCGCCGCAGGGCGGCCGGGGCCGCGGGGTGCCGCGTCCGCACGCGGCCGGGTGGAGCCTTGACGAGCGTCACTGCGCTTCCCCTCAGCCGGCCAGGGCGGACTTCGCCTCGGAGAAGAACTGCCGCACGGCGTCGGCGGGCTCGGTCTTCCCCACGCCGAGGTCCGTCCCGATCCGCAGGAAGGCGGCCTCGACGGTGTCGGCGCCCGCGGGGTGCGGGGTGACCGGCCCGAAGACTCCGGCCGCCGCGGTCTTCTCCTCGTACGCGGCGATCGCCTTGTTCACCGGGTCGGTCGGCTCGAAGGCCTGGTACTGCGCCTCCGTCGCGAGGATGCCGCGGTCGTACCCCATGATCTTTCCGACCTCGGGATCGTGCACCATGAAGTTGATGAACTGCGCCACCTGCTGCGGGTACTTGGTGCGGGCCGAGGCGCTCAGCATCAGGGACGAGAGGTACTGCCCGGTCTTCTTGCCGTCGGTGGTCGGGACGGGCGCGAGCCCGTAGGTGCTGTTCCCCTCCGAGTCGTACCGTACGGAGAAGTTGTCCCAGGTGAACTCCGAGCCCGCGATGCCGTCGGAGACCGCCGACTTGGGCGCGATCTGGACGACCTTCTTGGGGTCGGCGACCAGGCCTGAGCGCACCGCGTCGTAGCCGTCGGCCCACCACTCCCGCAGGTCGGTCTCGTCGAAGCCCAGGCCCTTCTCGGTGAAGAACGCCTTGCCCTGCTGCCGCAGGTAGAGGTCGTAGAGGTACATGACGCCGAAGTAGCCGCTGTCACCGGCGCGGTGCTGGGTGTCGCGGATCTTCTTCAGCGCGGCGAAGTACTCGTCCCAGGTCCAGCCCTGCTTCGGCGTGATGCCGGCCTTCTCGAAGACCTTCTCGTCGATGACGAGGGACATCGTGTTGGAGCCGACCGGCACGCCGAGCAGCTTGCCGTCGACCTCGCCGACCTTCTCCAGGCCCGAGCGGAAGCCCGTCATCTTGAGGTTGCCCGCATCGGCCTGCTGCTTGAGGTCGAGCAGCACGCCCCGCTTGTCGTACTTCCGCAGGAAGGCGATGGCGCACTGGAACACGTCCGGCGGGTTGCCGCCGGCCGCCTGGGTCTGGAACTTCTCCCAGAACGCCACGTAGTCCTGGAAGTCGGTCTTGACCTTGATCTTGGGGTGCTTTTTCTCGAAGAGCTCGATGCTCCGGTTGATCCGCTTGGCCCGGTCGTCGGCGCCCCACCACGCGTACCGGATCGTGACGGTACCGTCCGCCGATCCCCCGCCGGTGCCGCAGCCTGCCGCCGTCAGACCGAGGGCGGCGACCGAGCCGCCCGTGATCTTGAGCAGGCTGCGCCGGTCAACTCTCCCACTGGCACGCACAGTCGTCCTCCGCCTCGTGTCGTGACCCGACACACCGCTCAGAGTTGAATCGTTAAAGAAAGCGCTTGCCGCCACAAGGTAAGGACGGATGGCGGCGGGGTCAACGGATTGGACAGAATCGGAGACGGAAGCGGGAACGGACCGGCCCCTGGGCTATGAATCGATTCATAGCCCAGGGGCCAGGAGACGCCCATGAAGGGACCGAGGCGGTACCGGCCCGTCCGGACGTCAGGCGGCTTCCGCGGCGCGGGCGGCGTCGGCCACCGCCGCGGCGACGCCGTGGCGGGTGAGCACGTCGACGAGTTCCGCGACGCGGGCGGCGAACTCCGGGTGGCCGGCCAGGTCCGCGCCGAGCAGCCCGCCGTCCAGCACGGCGTCGACGAAGGAACGGGTGCCGGACGTGCGGCCCGCGGCCCCGGCGAGCGAGACGCGCGCCGGGTCACGCATGGCGTCGGCGTGCAGCCCCGGGGTGAGGCCCGCCGGGGGCGCCACGCAGCACAGGTACGCGGCCACGGTGAGCGCGAGATGGTGCGGCATCCGCCCGGCCCGCAGATGGAAGAGGGCGGGCTCCGGCACGCGCTGACGGAGCTTCACCGAACCGTCGGAGCCGACCTGGCGGGTGCGGTGGCCCAGCGCGCTGTTGGCCCACCGCTCGAAGAGCTGCGCGATGTAGGCGTCCGCGTCGACGGCGGCGGGGACGGTCAGCGTCGGCAGGTACTCCTCGTACAGCACGTGCCGGGCCGCCTCGGCGACGTACGGCCGGGCGACCGATGCGGGGACGGTGTCCCGGCCGTCCAGCGCGCCGAGGTAGGCGATCAGCGAGTGGGTGCCGTTGAGCAGCCGGAGCTTGAGCAGTTCGTACGGCTCGACGTCGTCGGTGAAGAGCGCGCCGCCGTGCTCCCAGGCGGGGCGGCCCGCGGCGAAGCGGTCCTCCAGTACCCACATGCTGAACGGCTCGGCCGGTACCGGTACGGCGTCCCGGACGCCTAGGTGCGCGGCGACCGCTTCGCGGTAGGTGTCGGTGGTGGCCGGGACGATCCGGTCGACCATGGAGTCGGGGAACGCCACCGCGGCGTCCAGCCAGCCGGCCAGCTCGTCGCGTTCGGCGGCGGGCAGGGCGTGCGCGAACTCGCGCACGAGGCGGCCGGTCTGCGCGCCGTTGCTCACCAGGTTGTCGCAGCTCAGGACGGTGATCGGGGCGGCGTGCGCACGCTGCCGCCGCTGCAGGCCGCGGACGATCCGCCCGATGGTGGTGACCGGCGGCGCGTCGCCGCGCAGGTCCGCCTGGACGCCGGGGTGGTCCAGGTCCAGGCCGTGGGTGCGCGGCGAGTAGGTGTAGCCGTGTTCGGTGACGGTCAGCGTGAGCAGTGCGGTGGCGGGCGCCGCGATGGCGTCGAGTACCGCGTCCGGCTGCCGGTCCGCGACGAGGGTGCCGATGTGGACGGCGGGGACGGTGACCCGGGTCCGGGTGGGGGCGATCTCCACCACGGCGTACCGGTGGTCCTGTGCGCGCAGTGCGTCGGCGACGCCGGCCGAGCGGTTCGCGACGCCGAGGATGCCCCAGGGGCCGTCGCTGTGCGCGAGCGCGGCGGCCGTGTGGACGGCCTGGTGGGCGCGGTGGAAGTTGCCGAGTCCGAGGTGCACGATGCCGGTCTCGGCGGGTGTCCGGGGGTTGAGCAGGGCGCTGCGGGGGACGGTCGTGGAACCGAGGCGGGGAAGTGCGGTGCGGGTCATGTCACCAGTCCGTCATGGAGCCGTCGCGGCGCCGGGCCACGGGCAGGTAGGCGGGTTCGTAGGGGAAGCGGGCGGCGAGGGCTTCGTCGACCTCGACGCCGATGCCGGGTGCGTCGCCCGGGTGCAGGTGTCCGTCGGCGTAGCTCCAGGCGTGCCGGAAGACCTCGTGGACCTCCGGCGCGTACCCCATGTACTCCTGGATCGCGAAGTTCGGGGTGGCCAGCCCGACGTGGAGCGAGGCGCCGAGCGCGGCCGGGGAGACGTCGGACGGGCCGTGCGGGCCCAGCTGGATCTGCCAGACCTCGGCGAGTGCCGCGATCCGCCGCAGGTGGCTGATGCCGCCGGCGTGCGTGACGCAGGTCCGCACGAAGTCGATCAGCTGCTCGGTGATCAGCGTCTGGCACTCCCAGACGGTGTGGAAGACCTCGCCGATCGCCAGCGGCACCGTGGTGTGCTGCCGTACGTGGCGCAGTACTTCCTGGTTCTCGGCCGGGGTGACGTCCTCCAGCCAGTACAGACCGACGTCCTCGACGGCGCGGCCGAGGCGGGCCGCCTGGCCGGGGGAGAGGCGGTGGTGCGCGTCGTGCAGCAGCTTCAGTTCGGGGCCCACGTGGGCGCGGGCCGCCGCGAGCGCGGCGGGGGCGTGCCGCAGGTAGGCGTCGGCGTCCCAGACCTCTTCGACCGGTGCGGCGCCGCGCCCCGCGGGTTCGTATCCCGTGCCGTCCTTGCTCACTCCGTAGACGAGGTCGAGGCCGGGCACGCCGAACTGGGCGCGGACGGCACGGAAGCCGCGCTCGCGCTGCGCGTCGAGCGAGTCCAGCAGCTGCGGGACGTCCCAGCCGGTGGCGTGGGTGTAGGTGAGCACCCGGTCGCGGACCGCGCCGCCGAGCAGCTGGTAGACGGGCTGGCCGGTGGCCTTGCCCTTGATGTCCCAGAGGGCGATGTCGACGGCACCGACGGCGGTCATGGTGACCGGGCCGCGCCGCCAGTAGGCGCCGCGGTAGAGGTACTGCCAGGTGTCCTCGATGCGGGCCGGGTCGCGGCCGATGAGCAGCGGGGCGATGTGGTCCCGCAGGTAGGCGGCGACGGCGAGTTCGCGGCCGTTGAGGGTGGCGTCGGACCAGCCGACGAGGCCCTCCCGGGTGGTGATCTTGAGGATGACGTAGTTGCGTCCCGGGCTGGTGAGCACGGTCTCGACGGCGGTGATGCTGTCGACGCCGCTCACCGGACCGTGGCCCCTTCCGGCTTCCGCACTGCGCACTTCATACGGGCTCCTCGGTGTGCTTCTCGGTGTGTTTCCCGGGGTGCTTCTCGGGGTGCTTCGCAGTGCGCGTCGCGGTGTGCTTCGCGCTGCGCTGCGCGGAACCGGCGGGGGCCGGTCCCGTCGAACCGCGGACGACGAGCTGGGTGGGCAGCCGCAGCACCCGGGGCGTCTGCCGGTCGCCGGCGACGGCACGGGCCAGCAGGTCGACGCTGAGCGTCCCGGCCCGGTCCATCGGGACGGCGATGCTGGTGAGAGCCGGGTGCGCGACGGCGGCGAACGGGATGTCGTCGATGCCGACGACGCTGAGCTCCTCGGGGACGCGGACGCCCAGGGCCCGGGCGCCTGTGATCACGCCGAGCGCCATCAGGTCGTTGTGGGTGATCACCGCGGACGCGCCGGAGGCGATCACGCCGGCCGCCGCCGCGGTGCCGCCGGCCACGGTCTCGGACTGCCGGCCCAGCAGCTCGACCTCCAGGCCGACGCGTGCGGCCTGCGCGCGGACGAGTTCCGCCCGCCGGGCGCTGGACCAGGAGTGCCGGGTGCCCGGGACGTGGGCGAGCCGCCGGTGGCCGAGCGCCGCGAGGTGCTCGACGGCCTGCCGCAGGCCGTCCTCCGCCTCGGCGAGCACGCAGTCCGTCCCGGTGGTCTCGCGGTTGACCAGGACGGCCGGAGTACGGCCGCACAGCGTGAGCACCTCGTCGGCGGGCAGCCGCGGCGAGCACACCACCAGGCCGTCGGCCTGGTCACGCAGGCGGGTCAGCAGCGCCCGCTCGCGGTCCGGATCGAAGTCGGTGTCGGCGAGGACGACCGTCTGCCGCTGCGGCACGCGCGCGTTCTGGGCCGCCTTGACGAACGCGCCGAAGACCGGGTTGGCGATGTCCGGTACGACCACCGCGACGGTGGTGTCCGCGCGCCCGGCGGACGCCTCGGACGCCCGGGGCGCGGCCGGCCGGTACCCCAGCTCCTGTGCGGCGGCCAGCACCTTGCGCAAGGTCTCCGGGCGCAGCCGGCCGGGATCGCTGAACGCCCGGGACGCCGTGGACAGGGCCACTTCGGCGTGGCGGGCGACGTCGGTCAGGGTCGGAGACATCGGAGACATGGCTGCCTTGCTCGCGGGGACGGCCGGACGGGGCACCGCCGACGCGTGATCATGTCAGCAGGCGTTGCGCAAACTTGTCAATGCTTGCCGAAGGTTTGCCGAACCGCTTGCCGACGGCCGGTCGCAAGAGAACCGGTCCCCGCCGCCGCCCCGATATTCACTGTCGCCGACCGCCGCGGCACCGATAGGACTCCTTCATGGACTCTTCTTCCTCCGACGCCTCCGCCGCGTTCCCCCGCCAATTCGCCCGCACCCGCCGCTTCTCCCTCGGCCGGCCACGGAACTTCACCCTCTCCCCCGACGGACAGCGCGTCCTGTTCACCCGTACCGGCAGCGGCCGGGACCCGGTGGGCAGGCTCTGGCAGCTGGCGGACGGCCGCGAACAGCTGCTGGCCGATCCGGCGGCGCTCGTGGGCAGCGGCGAGGAGGTGCCGGAGGAGGAGCGGCTGCGCCGGGAACGGGCCCGCGAACGCTCCTCCGGTGTCGTGGCGTACGCGACGGACACCGCGGCGCGCCTCGCGGTCTTCGCGCTCGGCGGCGCACTGTGGGCGGTACGCACGGACGGCGGGGCGCCCTTCCCGGTACCGGCAGCGGGTCCCGTGGTCGACCCGCGCCCCTCCCCCGGCGGGCGGCACATCGCCTACGTGACGGGCCGCTCGCTGCACGTCGTGACGGTGCCGGACGGCCCCGCCGGTACGGACGCCGGGTACCGGGACCGGCAACTGGCCGCCCCCGAGGGCCCCGAGATCAGCTACGGGCTCCCCGAGTACAGCGCGGCGGAGTCCATGGGACGGCCGCGCGGCCACTGGTGGGCGCCGGACGGCGCGCGGCTGCTCGTCGCGCGCGTGGACACCACGCCGGTGCAGCTGCGCTGGATCAGCGACCCGGCCCACCCGGACCGGCCGCCGCGCGCCGTCCGCTACCCCGTGGCGGGCACGGCCAACGCCGACGTGAGCCTGTGGGTGTACGGGCTGGACGGCAGCCGCACGGAAGTGGCGTGGGACCGGGCCGCGTTCGAGTACCTGGCCACCGTCGGCTGGGACGCGCACGGGCCGCTCATAGGGGTGCAGTGCCGGGACCAGCGGACGCTGCACACACTCGCCGTCGACCCGGACACCGGAGCCACCTCGCTCCTCGACGAACGGACCGACCCCGCCTGGGTGGAGCTGGTACCCGGCACGCCCGCCAGGACCGCCTCCGGCGCGCTGGTGATCACCCGTGACACGGCGGACACCCGGCACCTCACGGTCGGCGGCGAGGTGGTCACGCCCGCCGGCCTCCAGGTGCACCAGGTGCTCGGCACGGAGGGCGAGCGCGTCTACTTCACCGCCTGCGACGACCCCGTGGAGACCCACGTGTGGTGCCACGACCCGGAGGAGGACGGTCCGGTACGGCTGAGCGACGGGCCGGGCACCCACAGCGCCGTGGTCCGCGGGGGCACGGCCGTCCTCCACGGGCTGACGCCGGAGGGGCCGTACGCCGAGGTCCGCCGACTGCCGTGGACGGCCTCCCCGGCCGGCGGGCCGCCCGCCGCCACCGTCCTCACCTGCCTCACTGAGCCCCCGGCCGTCACCCCGCGACCACGCCATCTCCTGCTCGGCGAGCGGGAGTTGCGCGCCGCACTGTACCTCCCGTCCTGGTACCAGCCGGGCACGGGCCCGCTGCCCGTCCTGCTCGACTCGTACGGCGGGCCCGGCATGCGGCTGGCGGTCGCCGCCCGTGACTGGACGGCCTGTGTTTCGCAGTGGTTCGCCGAACAGGGCTTCGCCGTGCTGGTCGCCGACGGGCGCGGTACACCGGGCCGCGGCCCCGCGTGGGAGAAGGAGATCCACGGCGACCAGCTGACACCGGCCCTGGAGGACCAGGTGGCCGCACTGCACGCGGCCGCCGCACAGATCCCGGACCTCGATCTGGCCCGGGTGGCCATCCGCGGCTGGTCCTTCGGCGGCTTCCTGGCCGCCGCCTCGGTGCTGCTTCGCCCGGACGTCTTCCACGCGGCGGTGGCGGGCGCGGCACCGACCGACCAGCGGCTGTACGACACGTACTGGAAGGAGCGTTTCCTCGGCCACCCCGACAAGGAGCCGCAGAACTACGACCGGTCCTCGCTGACCGGCCGCGGCCATCTGCTGCGCCGCCCGCTGATGCTGATCCACGGCCTCGCGGACGACAACGTCGCACCCGCCAACATGCTGCGCTTCTCGGCCGAACTGCTCGCCGCGGGCCGGCCGCACACGGTCCTGCCGCTGTCCGGCGCGACCCACGCCCCCGCCGACGACCGGGTGAACGAGAACCTCCTCCTCTTCCAGCGCGACTTCCTCCTGGACGCCCTCGGCACCGGCGCGGGCCCGGCACCCGGCGCGCGTACCGCCTGCGGCGGCCGCGGGTGACCGCCTGGGACGAGCGGGCGTACGCGGTGCGCGCCGGGTCTGGCCGGAACACCGCCGGAACCCGGCCGCCCGGTCGGGCGTCCGTACCCCCCGCTTGAGCGGCGGTCGCGCACCCTGAGAAGGTGCGGCGCGTGGAACTGCGCCATCTCTCAGGGTTCGTGGCCGTCGCCGAGGAACTGCACTTCGGCCGGGCCGCGGAACGCCTGCACATCGCCCAGTCCCCGCTCAGCCAGCAGATCCGGCTGCTGGAGCGGGACCTGGGCGCCACCCTCTTCGACCGCACCACCCGCTCGGTGCGGCTGACCGCGGCCGGCCAGGCCCTGCTGGAGCCGGCCCGCAGCCTCCTCGCCGACGCCTCCGCCGCACGCCGCACGGTGCAGGCGGTCAGCCTCGGCGAGGCGGGCCGGGTCACCGTGGGGTACGCGGACGCCGGCAGTTACGCGGCGCTGCCCCCGCTGACCCGCGCGGTCACCTCCGAATTCCCCGGCATCGAGCTGTCCTTGCAGGGCCAGGTCCACTCCGGCGAGGCGCTCGGCCGGATCACCGACGGCACCCTGGACCTCGGCTTCGTCGCGCTCCCCGTACGCCGCGGTCTCCTCTCCCGCGTCGTCCGCGTCGAACGGCTGATCGTGGCGCTGCCGGACTCCCACCGCCTGGCCGCGCGCGAGGTGGTCGACATCGCCGAGCTGGCGCAGGAGCACTTCGTGTCCTTCCCCGCGGCGCGCGGCTCGGCGGTGCGCGACGCGACGGTGCACGCCTGCCACGGCGCGGGCTTCTCGCCCCGCGTCATCCAGGAGGCGCCGGACTCCTACCACCTCCTCGGCCTGGTCGGCGCCGGGGTGGGCGTCGCGCTCGTCGTCGAGTCGGCGCGCCACATCCGCCTGGAACATGTGGCCTTCCGTCCGCTGTCCGGCGAGGTGGCCCCGCTGCCGATCGCCCTCGCCTGGCGCGCGGACGACGAATCAGCGGCCCTGCGCAATGTGCTGAAGGTCGCGGAACGGGTGCTGCCGACGCCGGACGAGTACGTGCCGTAGGCGCCCGGGGCCGCGCGCCTGCTGGTGGCGGAGCCGGTCCGCCGGTACGCCGTCACCACCCGTCGTCGCGGTACCACCCGTCGTCGCGGCACCACCCGTCGTCGCGGTACCACCCGTCGTCGCGATACCACCCTTACGGCCGAGCCGCTGAACGCCGGAGGCTCCCGGTGCGTATGGAAACTTCACAAGGGCGAAGGGACACCCGCGCGGGACCGGTGCGCAGCACCGGTCCCAGGACCCGTCCCGGCCCCGACCGGGGCCGGGCCTGTGGAGGCACCATGAGTTCACCCACACCGGAACGTGCCGGCAGCACCCGGCGCACGGTCGTCGCCGCGGCCGGCGCCGCCGGACTGACCGCGGCGCTCGCCGCGTGCGGGGGCGGCGGAGGCGGCGGAGGCGGAGCCGGCGGGGCCGGCGGGGCCGGAAAGCCGCTGGCCAAGACGTCGGAGATCCCCACCGGCGGGGGCAGGGTGTTCAAGGCGCAGAAGGTCGTGGTGACCCAGCCCGCCAAGGGTGAGTTCAAGGGGTTCTCGGCGGTCTGCGTGCACGCGGGCTGCGTCGTGGGCGACGTCAGCGACGGCACGATCAACTGCCCGTGTCACGGGAGCAAGTTCGCCATCGCGGACGGCAGCGTACGGCACGGCCCGGCCACCAGGAGCCTGCCGGTGAAGCACCTGAAGGTCGAGGGCGGCGAGATCGAACTGGCCTGACCGGGCGGACCGGCCCACCACCCTGCTCACGCTCCCTGACGCGCCCGCTTCCAGCAGGTGAGCACCGCGTCCGTGGAGGTGACGGTGGCGACGAGGGCAAGGGTGTTGCGCACCATCGCCGGGGTGTACTCCGCGGGCACCCCGGCGATGGCGTCGGCCGGTACCACCGCGGTGTAACCGAGGTCGACCGCGTCGAAGACCGCGTTCGGTATCGCCACGTTCGCCGAGACCCCGACGATCACGAGGTTGCGGACGCCGAGGTTGCGCAGCAGCGCGTCCACCTCCGTACCGGCGATCGGCGACAGCCCGTGCAGCCGGCGCACGACCAGGTCCTCCTCGGACACCGGTACCGGGTCGGCGATCCGTACCGCGGCCGACCCGGTGAGCTGCTGTACGGGCAGCTGTCCGGTGGCGCGGAACAGCCGGGCGTTGCGACTGGCGCCGCGGCCGTCGGGCCGGCGCTCGGCGACCGCGTGCAGCACCTGGACACCGGCCTCGTGCGCGGCGGCGGTCAGCCGGGCCACCTCGGCGAGCGCACCGGAGGCACGGGCCGCCTCGGCCAGCTCGGGCAGCGCGCTGTCCGGGCCGACGACGCCGTTCTGGCACTCGACGGTGAGCAGCGCGGTGGTCGCGGGGGCGAGCTGCTCGACGAGCTGGGCGGCCTGCGTGCCCGGGGTGTCCGTGGTGTTCGTGGCCATGGGTACCTCCTGGAAGCCGGTGCCGCTGGGGGCTGGGCAAGGCATGCGAACGCAGGGGTGTCCATTGCGTCCGCGGGGCGGAGGGCTCATGATTCCTGACACCCGATCAGGTGACCAGGGAGCGGCCGGGCGCACGGACCACGGCCGACCACGGAAGACCACGGAAGACCAGGGAAGACCAGGGAAGAGACTGCGGAAGACCACGGAAGGGGTGGCTGCGGATGGCGACAGCGGCGGCAGGCCAGCGCAGAGGACGCCGGATCATGATGAGCCCGGAGGAGCTGGACGCCTTCCTCACCCGGCAGCGGACCTGCCGGATCGCCACGGTCGGCCCGGACGGCGCGCCGCACGTCGGCGCACTGTGGTTCGTGTGGGACGGCACGTCGCTGTGGCTGTACTCCCTCACGCGCAGCAAGCGCTGGGCGCAGCTCGTGAAGAACCCACGGGTGGCGGTCGTGGTCGACGACGGCCATGAGTACGGCGAGCTGCGCGGCGCGGAACTGTCGGGCAGCGTGACGTTCGTCGGCGAGGCACCGCGCCACGGCGAGTCCTGCCCGGAACTGGTCGGCCCCGAACGGCTCTTCGCGGCGAAGTACTTCGGCATGGAGACCATGCCGCACGACGGCCGGCACGCCTGGCTGCGGCTCACACCGGACGCGGTGGCGTCCTGGGACTTCCGCAAGATCCCGAGGTGAGGGCCGCCCCTCCGAGACCGGGCGCCGGCTGCAGGAGGCGACGCACGCCGACCTCCCTCCTGCCCTACCCTTCCTGCCCTTCCTGCCCGTCCTGCCCGTCCTGCCCGTCCTTCCCCTCCTTCCCCTCCTCCTCGTCCTCCGGTGTCCAGGTCAGCAGCCGGACCTCGGCGACCGTACGGAGGTGCCGGCGCATGGCCGACGCCGCGGTCCTCGGGTCGCCCTCCCGGATGGCTTCCAGGATCCGCCGGTGCTGAGCGAGCGATCGCTTGGGGCGGCCGGGCTGGCGCAGCGATTCGTTACGGCTCTCGGTGATCTGCTCCGCGATGGACCGCATGAAGTCGGCGAGCAGCGCGCTGTGCGCGGCGGCGGTGACGGCGGCGTGGAAGCGGCGGTCGCCCTCGACGCCGGGACCGCCGTCCGCGACCTCCGCCGCCATGTGGGCGAGGGCGTCGTCGAGCGCGTCGAGATCGGCGTCCGTACGGCGGCGGGCGGCCAGTTCGGCGAGCTTGGTCTCCATGGCCTCGCGCGCCTCCAGTACGTCCGGCAGCCGACGGCGGCGCTCGACCAGCCGCTCGACCGGCTCGGCGGCGTCCAGGGTGTCGCGCACCAGATAGGTGCCGCCGCCGTGCCGGACCTCGACCAGGCCCTGTACTTCCAGCACCACGACGGCCTGCTTCACCGATGCCCGGCTGACCCCGAGCCGCTGAGCCAGTTCGCGCTCCGGCGGCAGGCGGTCGCCCGCGCCGAGCCCGCCTTCGGCGGCGTACTGGCGCAGCCGCTCGACCACCTGCTCGTAGAGCCGTGGCCTGGTCATCGGCCGCAGTGCCTCGGACATCCGGTCGCCCCCTCGTTTCGCCCCTGGTGCCAAGAGTATTGACGCACCTCGCTGCTGGCCATCAAAGTGGCTCAGCCAATTGGCCACTGGGCCAGTGCACCGCAGAGGGTGCGCCTGCCCGGCGCGCCACTTGGTGCCGCGTCCGCACGGGCCACGTGGTGTGCGCGGTGTGGGCGGTGTGCGTGGTGTGGGCGGTGTGCGTGGCGTGCGCGGCGTGCGCGGTGTGCGCGGTGTGCGCGGTCCCACGTGATCGGCGCGAGGCGCGTTGCCCATGTCTTCTGTCTTCAGATCCGCAACGAACGGAGCCGCAGATGTCGCCCGAAGTGATCTCGATCCTCGTGCTCGCTGTGGTCTTCGTGCTGGCCACCACCCGGTCCGTCAACATGGGCGCGCTGGCGTTCGCCGCCGCCTTCGGCGTGGGCACACTGGTCGCCGGGATGGACGCCGACGAGATCTTCGCCGGCTTCCCGGGCGACCTGTTCGTCGTCCTGGTCGGCGTGACATACCTCTTCGCGATCGCCCGCGCCAACGGCACCACCGACTGGCTGGTGCACGCCTCGGTACGCCTGGTCGGCGGCCGGGTCGCACTGATCCCGTGGGTGATGTTCGCGGTCACCGGCGCGCTCACCGCGATCGGCGCGGTCAGCCCGGCGGCGGTGGCGATCGTCGCCCCGCTCGCGCTCGGCTTCGCGGCGCGGTACCGCATCAGTCCGCTGCTCATGGGCGCCTTGGTGGTGCACGGCGCGCAGGCCGGCGGCTTCTCGCCGATCAGCATCTACGGATCGACCGTCAACGGCATCGTCGCCCGCGAGGACCTCCCCGGCAGCCCGCTCGCCCTCTTCGCCGCCAGCCTGGTCGCCAACCTCGTCATCGCGGCGGTCCTGTTCGTCGTCCTCGGCGGCCTGAAACTCCCCCGGACGAGTGACGCGAACCGTACCGGAGGCACCACCGCCACGGGTGCCGGCAGTCGGACGAGAGACACCACGCTCGCAGGTGACGGAAACCACGCGGGCAGCCCCACGCTCGCGGGTGACCACGACCGCGGCGAAAGCACAACGCCTACGGGCGTCGGCACCCGTACGAGTGGTGTCACCTCACCCGGAACCGCGGCCGACGCCCTCCCCCTCACCGCGCCCCGTATCGCGACCCTCCTCGCCCTGCTGGCCCTGGTCGTGGCGGTGCTCGTGCTGGACCTGGACGCCGGTCTGACGGCGATCACCCTCGCCGTCGCCCTCAGTGCCGTACGGCCGCAGGACAGCAAGGCCGCCGTATCGGAGATCACCTGGCCCACCGTGCTGCTGATCTGCGGCGTCCTCACCTATGTCGGCGTCCTGGACGAGATGGGCACCATCGAGTGGGCGGGCCACGCCGTAGGCGGGATCGGCATCCCGCTGCTGGCCGCGCTGCTGCTGTGTTACATCGGCGCGCTGGTCTCCGCGTTCGCCTCCTCCGTCGGCATCATCGGGGCGCTGATCCCGCTGGCCGTACCGTTCCTGGCACAGGGTTCGATCGGTGCCGTGGGGATGATCGCGGCGCTCGCGGTCTCCGCCACCGTGGTCGACGTGAGCCCGTTCTCGACGAACGGCGCACTGGTGCTGGCGAACGCCAAGAATGTCGACCGGGACGGTTTCTTCCGGCAGTTGATGGTGTACGGAGCCCTCGTGGTCGCGGTCGTACCGGCACTGGCCTGGCTGGCCCTGGTGGTACCGGGCTTCGGCTGAGCCGGCCGCTGCCGGTCGACACCGGTGGACGCCGGCGGGCTCGGGTGGGCTGCGGCGGTCGGCATCGGTGGACGCCGGCGGTCGTCTACGTCTGTAGTGGTCATCCCTGGTCATCGTCCCCGGGTCTTCCGGGCAGAGATCCACGTGCCCCGGGTTCCAAGGGCCCCGGGACTTCGGGTTCCCCGGGTTCCAAGGGCCCCGGGACTTCGGGTTCCCCGAGTTCCAAGGGCCTTGGGAACTCAGGGTCCCCGGGCTTCAAGGGCCCCGGGACCTCGGGGTCCCCGGGCTCCCTGGGGGCCTCCGGTATCCAGCAATGGGTACGCACACAGCAAGAGAACGAAGGAGTATCGGTGAACGAGCTTTTCCCGGCGTTGCGTACGGCGTCATCCCGTACCGCACTGCGCTTCCAGGACCGCGCGCTGACCTACGGGGAGCTCGCCGCGGCCGCCGGCACGCTCGCGGAGCGGATCGGTGCCGAGCGGCGGGTCGCGGTCTGGGCGACACCCACCCTGGAGACGTCGGTCGCGGTGGTCGCGGCGCTGCTCGCGGGAGTGCCGGCCGTACCGGTCAACCCCAAGATCGGCGAGAGCGAGCTGGCACACATCGTGTCCGACAGCGCGCCCACCCTCGTCCTGGCCGAACCGGACGCCGAACTCCCCGGCCCCCTGGCCACGATGACCCGTATCGACATCGACCCGTACGAGGGAATCGAGGGCGGCGCAACGGCCGAGACTGCGATCGAGGCGCACGCGACGGCTCAGGCGAGTACGACAGCTGGGGCGAGCACGACGCCTGCGGCGGACACGGCGGTCGAGCTGCCGCCGGAGCCGGGCGCCGAGGCCCCCGCAGTGATCGTTTACACCTCCGGTACGACGGGCCGCCCCAAGGGCGTGGTCATCCCCCGCCGCGCCATCGCCGCCACACTCGACGCGCTGGCGGAGGCATGGCAGTGGACCGCGGACGACGTGCTCGTACACGGCCTGCCGCTGTTCCACGTCCACGGTCTGATCCTGGGCATCCTCGGACCGCTGCGCCGCGGCGGCACCGTGCACCACCTCGGCCGCTTCTCCACCGAGGGCGTGGCGCGCGAACTGGCCGGCGCGGGCACGATGCTGTTCGGCGTGCCGACGATGTACCACCGGCTGGCCGCCGAGGCGGGCTCCGACCCGGCGCTCGCCAAGGCGCTGGGCGGTGCGCGGCTGCTGGTCTCCGGTTCGGCCGCGCTGCCGCTCACGGACCACCAGAAGATCACGGCGGCGACCGGCGCACGGGTCGTCGAGCGGTACGGCATGACCGAGACCCTGATGAACACCGCCGTCCGCGCCGACGACACCTCAGCGCCCGGAACGGTCGGCGTACCGCTGCCCGGCGTACAGGCGCGGCTGGTCGACGAGTCCGGCACGGTCATCGGGGCGAGTGACGGCGAGACGGTCGGCGAGATCCAGGTCCGCGGCCCGAACCTCTTCGTCGAGTACCTGAACCGGCCGGACGCGACGGCCGAGGCGTTCGACGGCGGGTGGTTCCGTACGGGCGACATGGCCACCCGGGATGCGGCCGGGCGGTACCGGATCGTCGGGCGCAAGGCCACCGACCTGATCAAGAGCGGCGGCTACAAGATCGGCGCGGGCGAGATCGAGAACGCGCTGCTGGAGCACCCCGGCGTCGCGGAGGCCGCGGTCACGGGCGAGCCGGACGAGGACCTCGGCGAGCGGATCGTGGCGTGGATCGTCCCCGCGCCGGACGAGAACGGCGGCGCCGCACCGTCGGCCCAGGAACTCATCGACCACGTCGCCGCCCAGCTGGCGCCGCACAAGCGCCCCCGCGTCGTCCACTTCCTCGACGCCCTGCCGCGCAACGACATGGGCAAGATCCTCAAGCGGGGCCTCCATGCGTGACCACGCGGACGACGCGGACGACGCCGACACCAGCGGTACGGCTTCGCCCTCCGGCAGCGGCCCGCCCACGAACGACGGGTCCCCGCCCGGAACGCCTCCGGACGAGCCCCGGCTCTCCGCGCGAGAGGTACTCGCCCGCGTAACGGACGAGGGCACCTTCCGCCCACTCCCGGGCTCGGAACCGGGCTCGGAACCGGGCTCAGAACCGGGCTCGGAACCGGGCTCAGAAGCGACGGTGGCCGCAGGGGCGGCAGCGGCGACAGGGGAGACAGGGGAGACAGCCGTGACCGTCCCGGTGGGGGCGGACGAGACGGGTGAGACGGATGAGACGGGTGAGACGGACGACGGCCCCCTCCACTGGGACGGTTACGGCGCCGCGCGGGCACGCGCCGCGGAGTCGACCGGCGAACGCGAGTCCGTCGTCTGCGGTACCGCCGACTTCGGCGGTACCCCCGCCGTAGTGATCTCCTTCGAGTTCCGCTACCTCGGCGGCTCCCTGGGCCGGCGCACCGGCGACCGCCTGGAAGCCGCGTACACCAGGGCCCGCGCACTCCGTCTTCCCGTCGTCTCCCTGATCGCCACCGGCGGCAGCCGCATGCAGGAGGGCATGCTCGCCCTCACCCAGCTGCAGCGCATCGCCGGGCAGTCCGCGCTCACCCGCGCCGCCGGCCTGCCGCAGGTCGCCGTCCTGCGCGACCCGACGACCGGTGGCGGGTGGGCAACCCTCGGCGCGGGTGCGGACGTCGTCCTCGCGCTGCCGGGCGCACAGGTCGGCTTCGCCGGTTCCCGCGTACGGCCCGCCGACGCCGATCCGGCCGCGTACACCGCCGAAGGCCAGCTGGCCACCGGGCATGTCGACGCGGTCGTCCCGCCCGAGCGGCTGCGCGGCACGCTCGCCCGCTGGCTGAGGTTACTGACGACCACGGACGAGGAGGCGGCCCCCGTACCGGCCGCCCAGGGCGCGGACGACCTGCCGGAATCGGGCTGGAACGCGGTGCGGCGGACCCGCGCTCCCGCACGCCCTCGCGCCGAGGCGTACCTGGCCACGTACTTCGACTGGCGCGAGGAGCTCAGCGGCGACCGCTGCGGGGGCGTGGACGGCGGCATGCGCTGCGGGTTCGGCCACCGGGCCGGCCGCACGGTCGCGTACGCGGCACAGTGCGGTACGGCCACCCGCCCGGCCGGCTTCCGTACGGCGGCCCGGCTCGTACGCCTCGCCGACCGGCTCGGCATCCCGGTCCTGACGCTGGTGGACACTCCGGGCGCGGCCAACGACGCGGCGGCCGAACGGGCCGGTGCCGGTGCCGCCATCGCGGACCTCTTCACCGCGATGGCCGCCGCCCGCACGCCGCTGACCTCGCTGCTCATCGGCGAGGGCGGCTCGGGCGGAGCGCTCGCGCTGGCCGCGCCGGGCCGCCTGTGGGCGACCCCGGACAGCTACTTCTCCGTCATCGCCCCCGAACTGGCCACCGCCATCCTCAAACGCACCCCCGCCGACGTCCCCCGCACCGCCGACCAACTCCGTCTCCGCCCCCAGGACCTGATGTCCCTGGGCCTCATCCGAGGCATCGTCCCAGCCAACTGAACGCCCCTCTTTCCCTTTCCCCTCCCCACGACGCGGCACCGGCCCACCGACCACCACGCCCCGGCGCCGCTCGCAGGGGAGGGAGGGAGAGGGCCCGACCGGCAGGGTCACTCCTCCAGCGCTCGTCCCACCTGACGCAACACCGCGACCGCCGCGCGGATCGACGGGCGGCGGTCCGCGTCCGCGCGCCAGATCGCGTAGACATGCCGCCGCATCGGATGGCGTACGGGAACCACCCTGACGCCCTCCGGCACCGGGCCCCGCCCCAGCCGCGGCGCCACCGCCACACCGAGGCCCCTCGCGATCAGCGCCAGCTGCGTACCGTGCTCCTCCGCCATGTGCGCGATCCGCGGTTCGATCCCTTTGCTGCGCAGCGTGAACATCAGCCAGTCATGGCAGAACTCCCCCTGCGGCCACGAGATCCACGCATCGTCCGCGAAGTCCTCCAGCTCCACCGTCCGCCGCCCCGCCAACTGATGGTCCGATGGCATGGCGACATCCGCCGGGTCGTCCAGCAGCGGCGCCTTCGCCAGCCCCTCGGGCATCGACAACGGCCGGTTGTACCAGTCCAGTACGACGCCCACGTCGATGTCGCCACGCACCACCGCCCGCACGGAGTCCCCCGGCTCCATCTCCCACAGCCGCGCCCTCAGCTGCGGGTGATCGACGACCAGCGCGGCAAGGGCATCGGGGAACAGCCCACGCGCCGCCGTGGGGAACGCCCCCATCCGCAGCTCCCCCACCGCCTGCCCGCGGTGTGCCTCCAGCTCGGCCTCGGCCAGTTCGACCTGCGAGAGGATGCGCGCCGCGTGGTCGGCGAGCAGCCGGCCCGCGTCGGTCAGCCGTACGCCCCGCCCGTTCTTGGCCAGCAGCTGCTGCCCTGTTTCCCGCTCCAGCTTGGCCAGTTGCTGCGAGACGGCCGAGGTGGTGACGTGCAGCCCTTCGGCCGCCGCGCTCACCGAACCGTGCCGCGCCACGGCGCTGAGCGTCCGCAGCCGCTCCAGGTTCAACATATAAGCAATGCTAAGCGATACTGCCCACGAAATCTCACTTGTGCTACGCGATAATCGCACGCGATCGTTGACGCCATGAGCACCGCCGCCGCCTCCTCTTCCTCGTCCCGCCCCGCCTCCACGCCACCCGCCACCACACCCACCACCCATACCTCTACCTCTGCCCCTGCCTCTGCCTCTGCCTCTGCCTCTGCCTCTGCCTCTGCCTCTGCCTCAGGGTCACTTCGCCCGAGCGGAAGCGACACCACGAACGCACCCCGCTCCCCCGTCGACTGGCGCATCCGCTTCGCCGTACTGGCACTGATCTGGGGATTCAGCTTCCTGTTCATCAAGGTCGGCACCCACGGATACGCCCCGCTGCAGGTCACGCTCGGCCGGATGATCTTCGGCACGGCCGTACTGGCCGCCGTACTCGTGGCCAAGCGCGAGCGCCTGCCCCGCGGCACACGCACCTGGGCTCACCTCGCGGTGGCTGCCCTCTTCCTCAATGCCCTGCCGTTCTCCCTCTTCGCGTACTCCGAGCTGACCATCCCCTCCACCCTGGCCGGCATCTGCAACGCCACCTCCCCGCTGTGGGGCATGGCCCTGTCCGTCGTGGCACTGTCCGAGGACCGCCCCACCCGCCGCCGCGTCGCGGGGCTGGGCCTCGGCTTCCTCGGCGTACTGACCGTCCTCGGGGCCTGGCAGGGCTTCTCCGGCACGGACCCGCGGGGAACGCTCATGGCGCTGGGCGCCTCGCTCTGCTACCCGATCGGCTGGATCTACGTCCGCCGCACCCTCGCGGGCAGCAAGAACTCCAGCCTCTCCATGTCCAGCGCCCAGCTGCTCCTGGCCACGGTGCAACTCGCCGTCGTGACCCCGCTCTTCACCACCCTCCCGTCTTCGTTCCCCCTCGTCCCCCTGTTGGCCGTCGTCGCCCTCGGCGCCCTCGGCACCGGTTTCGCCTTCCTCCTCCAGTACGGTCTGGTGGCCGAGGTCGGCCCCACCACCGCGCAGATGGTCACGTACTTCGTCCCGGTCATCGCCACCGCCGCCGGCGTCGCCCTCCTGGGCGAACACCTCAGCTGGAACACTCCCGTCGGCGCGCTGATCGTCCTGGCCGGCGCCGCCCTGACCCAAACCCGCCCCCGTTCCCGCTCTTGACCGAACCGCAAGACCAGCCCACCCCGGCCTCGCCGGTCGCGCCCCGCCGCGACGGCCGCATCCCGCCGGGCCGGCCGCATCCCGCCGGGCCGGCCGCACCCCACCGCGTCGACCTCCCCACCCGGCCTCGTCGGTCCGCCCCGCCACGACGGCCGCATCCCGCCTCGTGGCCTCTCCACCCCTCCGCGTCGGCCGCACCCCTCCGCAGACCCGCCGCGCTGCCGCGCTGCCGCGCAGCGGTCAGCCGTAGCGGCGGGCCTCTCCCGGCCGGCAGGCCGCGGCCACGGCGGTGGCGAGTGGCTCGATGTCCTCGCGGGAGAGGTTGGACACCGTGATGCGTATGCCGGGTGGGGAGTCCATACGGAACCGGGCTCCGGGCGCCACCGCCCAGCCGGCGTGCAGCAGCCGCGACACGGCGCCCGTCTCCTCAGGAACCGGCACCCAGACGTTCATCCCGCTCCGGCCCTGCGCCTCGACACCCCGCTCGGCCAGCGCCCGTATCAGGTCGTCGCGGCGTCGCCCGTACGACTTCGCGACCTTGCTCGGGTCCACGGCTTCGGTCCGCCAGAGGTGGATCACCGCGTCCTGCAGGAGGTGGCTGACCCAGCCGGGGCCCAGTCGCTGCCGTCCGCTCACCCGGTCCACCGTGACGGTGTCGCCGGTGAGGACCGCCAGCCGCAGGTCCGGACCGTACGCCTTGGCCGTCGACCGGACGAGCACCCAGTGGTCGGTCACCCCCGCCAGCGGATGCAGCGGGGCCTCGACGATGTGGTGGCCGTGGTCGTCCTCGACCAGCAGCACGGTCGGATTGTCGGCCAGCAGCGATCGCAACTCCTCGGCGCGCGACGCGCTCACCGCCGCTCCGGTCGGATTCTGCGCCCGGTCGGTGACGATCGCCGCCCGCACGCCCAGCGCCAGCGCGCGCTCCAACTCCGTCGGCAGTGGCCCCTCCTCGTCCACTCCCACCGGAACGGGGCGGAGCCCCAGCGCCGGGATGAGGTCCAGCAGGCTCCCCCAGCCCGGGTCCTCGACCGCCACCGCATCACCGGGCCGCAAGTGCGCGGCGAGGACACGCTCGATGGCGTCGAGCGAGCCGGAGGTGACGGCGACCGGGCCGGCCGGGACCCCGTCGGCGTCGAAAGCGGCCCGCGCCCGGCCCGCCAGCTCCTCGTCCATCAGCGGCGCGCCGTACAGCGTCGGCCGGGCGGTGGCGCGATCGGCCGCCGCGGCGAGCGCCGGCCCGAGCTCCGGGAGCAGTCGGGGGTCGGGGTTGCCGTCGGACACGTCGCGCACACCCGGCGGCACGTCGACCCGCAGCGCCTCACGCGGCGTACTGGTCGGCCGGGACCGCACGCGAGTGCCGCGCCGCCCCGCGGTTTCGACCACTCCGCGGTCACGCAGTGTCCGATAGGCGGACGCGACCGTATTCGGATTCACCTCTAGATAGACGGCCAACTCCCGCATGGGCGGCAGGACTTCGCCGGGTAGGAGCTCGCCCGCACCGATGGCTCGCTCGACGCTGGCGGCAATATCCGATGCGCGCCGCCCTTCGATCCGATACTCTCCTAGCACAAACTTGATTATGCACTAGTGCAATGGAGTTCGCAAGATGCCTCAGCCCGTTTCTCCCACAACGACCGAAGCCGGTGCCGAGTCCCCCGCCGCCGCCTACGCCCCGAGCGAGCGCACGGTTCCGACCCGGTCCGCCGATCGCGCCGCCTACGACCACGACACCGTCCACGCCATCCTCGACTCCGGCTACCTCTGCCACCTGGGCTTCGTGCGCGACGGCGCCCCGGTCGTGCTCCCCACCCTCTACGGCAGGGTCGGCAGCCGCCTCTACCTCCACGGCTCCACCGGCTCGCGGCCGCTGCGGATGGCCGGCGGGACGGACCCGGGCCTGGCGGTGTGCGTGACCGTCACCCACGTCGACGGCCTGGTCCTCGCCCGCTCCGCCTTCCACCACTCCATCAACTACCGCAGCGTCGTGGTCCACGGCACCGCCTACCAGGTCACCGACCCGGAGGAGAAGAACGCCGCGCTCGACGCGCTGGTGGACCACGTCCTGCCCGGCCGCGCCGCCGACTCCCGCCCCGGTAACGCCAAGGAGCTGGCCGCCACGGCCGTCATCCGGCTCGATCTGACGGAGGTCTCCGCCAAGATCCGTACCGGCGGACCGAACGACGAGCCCGAGGACCTCTCACTCCCCCACTGGACCGGCGTCGTCCCGGTGACGCCCACGTACGGCACGCCCGTACCGTCCGACGACCTGGCCCCCGGCATCGCCGTGCCCGCCTACATCCAGAACCTCTGAGGCCCGTCATGCTCATCCACCCCTGGGAGGCGCCGTCCGACGACACCGAGTGGCAGAGCTGGCTGGCCGGACACGACTTCGGCCAGCTCGCGGGCAACGGCCTGGCAGGCGATCCGCCCTGGGTGCAGCCGCTGCACTTCGCGTACGACGCGGACAGACACGAGGCCGTCACCCACTTCGCCCGCCCGAACCCACTGTGGCGCGCGCTGGAGGCCGACCCGTCCGTACTCCTCAGCGTCGTCGACGACTACACCTTCATACCCGGCCCCTGGCAGGCCGCGGAGGGCACGCCGCCCGAGCACGGCGTACCCACGAGCTTCTACGCCGCGGTCCAGCTCCGCTGCACAGCCCATGTCGTGGACGACCCGGAGGAGAAGGCCGAGCTGCTGCGACGCCAGATGGCGCACTTCCAGCCCGAGGGCGGCTCGGCACCGGTCACCGCCGACGGCCCACCGTACGGGCGCATGCTGTCGGGCATCCGTGCGCTGCGCCTTGAGGTGACGGAGGCCCGCGCCAAGTTCAAGTACGCCGGAAAGAAGAGCAGGGAGGTGCAGGAACGCATCGCCCGCCGACTGGCCGAGCGCGACGGCCCCGGAGACGCAGCGGCCCGCTCCCACCAGTTGCGCCGCATGCCGCCCGTCCGGACCTGACGCGAAACCGCGGCAGGCGGGACGGACATGACGACGCAGGCTCGGTGGACATGGCGGTGCCGGCCCGGCGGCCGAAACACACGCCCGCCGGGGCCGAAGGGGGCGACTGCCGTAGCTGAGCTGCGGCGCCCGCCGCCGTCGCCCTACGTTCCGGTGGAGCCGGCCGGCAACGCGGATTCCGTGTGCGTCCCGTCCCCGTGCTGCGACGCCACGTCCCGAGGTGCCTTGGGCGTACTGGACTGCGCGATGAACGCGCCGATCAGTACCACCGCGCCGCCGATGATCTGCGGCGCGGACAGGTGCTCGCCGAGCAGCACCCAGGCCAGTACGGTCGCGATCACCGCCTCGAGACACGCGACGACGCCCGCGACCTGAGGGGACAGCCGGCGGATGGAGATCACACCGGTGAGGTAGGCGAGCACCGTCGCCATCAGCACGAGCCAGGCGAGGAGCAGCACGGCGGGGACGGCCGTACCGTTCATGTCCGCGCTGCCGCCGAGCACCGACCAGTCCATGTGCCAGGGGCGCGCGACCAGGGTCAGCAGAAGAGCGCCGAAGAGCAGTCCGTACGCGATCACGCCGAGCGGGTGGGTGGCTTCCTCGTCGTCGCCACCGTGGTCGGAGAGGACGAAGTACCCCACCTGGCAGCAGGCCGCACCCAGCGCGAGCGCCAGCCCGAACACGTCGAAGCTCAGCCCGGCCCACACCTCGACGACGCAGGCGAGGCCGCCGACGGCGAGGACGGCCCCGACGGCCGCGGCGCGGCTGACGGGCCGACGCTGGACGAACCGCACCCAGCCCAGGACCAGCGCAGGTGCGAGGTACTCGATGAGCAGCGCGACACCGACCGGAATGCGGGACAGCGCGGCGAAGTAGCAGGCCTGGACGCCCGCGACGGCGAGCAGCCCGAAGCCCGCGAGCAACGCGGGGCGGCGGAGCAGCAGAGCACGATGACGCCAGGCGACGGGCAGCATGACGAGCGCGGCGCCGGCGCTCCGCAACCACGTGACGTGCAGAGGTTCCAGGCCAGCAGCGATCAGCGGTTTCGCGACCACGCCCGATCCGCCGAAGGCCAACGCCGACAGGAGGGCAAGTCCGAGACCGAAGCCTCTCGCCCGGCCACTCTGGCTCGATTGCGTCCCCGAAGTCGCGTGCATCGGGACATCATGGCAGGGGAGGTCAGCAGCGTCATTACCGAGACCCCTGTCGCGGCACGGAACTGTGTGCGGCAGGAGTGCCATACCCATCGGCGTACTCCGCTCAATTCCCGTGGCAACCGAGGCATACCGCCGATCACGGAGCGCCGGCAGCGTCAGGGGCCGACTTCACGGAGCCGACGCCAGAGGGCCTCAGGGCAATCAGAGGAATCAGGAATCAGGGGAATCAGGGACGATAGAGCGCGGAGCTACAACTCGTCCGCCACCACGTCCTGGGTCTGCAGGTCGAGTCGCGCCGCGAGCAGCGACGTGTCGACAGCGGCACGACGCAGCACCTCGACGGCGCGGCACTCGGAGTCGTCGACGAGTGCGGCCAGGAGATCGAGGCACTCGGCGCGTACGGCGTAACGAGCGTGCGCACGGTCCAGCGCGCCGTCCATGGCGGCCGCCGCGGCCGGCGACCAGCCCGGAACTCCGCCCTCGGCCACCACCGGCACGGCGCCCGAGTCCTCGACGGTGCCGTGCCACTGCAGTCCGTAACCGATGCTGCGCTGGACGAGATAGCCGAGAAGCCGTGCGGTCTTGCCGCCTTCGGGATCGACCACCTCACGTACGGCGGGATCGGATTCGAGCAGACCGTGCAGGAGGTGGGCGGTGTCCACCTGCCGGTCGCCGTCGCGCGTGGCCCGCCTGCGGGCAGCTGAGAGCACCGACGCGAGCTCGACAGTCAGACAGGCGTCGAGATCCTCCGGGGACGGACCCGCTCCGCTGTTGTACGCAGTACGGTTTTGCACGTAACCCACCCCACCAGCCTCTTGCTACCGGAACATCCCCGGGAGGGAGCATTTGCGCATCCCACCGTGGTTGGGCGCCAGGGAAGGAAATCTCATCCCTACGGAGGATATGCCCGGCACGTGAGCGGGGGGCCAGGTTCGCGTACGCACCGCTGAAGCACACCGGCACGCCCCGAGTGCGCCGCCGGTACGCCCCGCAAGACACGCGAGACGTGCGAGATACGCGGGATACTCGAGATACGTGAGGTATGCGAGATACGCGTAGGGCCTGACGGGCCATCAGCATTCCCCATCCCCCACCACTCCCGCCGCCACTCGAACACGCGAGTGAACGCGCGAGGGCCGTGGCCGACTGTCACATCGACCACGACCCTCGCCTCAGCCCTCACCCCTTCGCCACTTCGCTCACTCATCCTCGGCGAGGATCAGGTAGAGGTCCTTGCGAGCCCGGTTGACCACCGCGATCGCCTTTTCACGCTGCTCGGGCGTACCGGTCGCCCACACCTGCCGGAACGCCTCGACCAGACCGCCGCCGGCCTTGCGGATCTCGCTCATCGCCTCCCAGTCGACACCGCGACCGGCGTCCTCCCAGGGAGCGTCCGAGCCACTACTCGCCTCCGTACGGCCTTCGTCGGTGAGCTCGAACAGCTTCTTGCCGCCCTCGCTCCGGCTGGCGATCAGCCCCTCGTCCTCCAGCAGCTGCAGGGTCGGGTAGACCGAGCCGGGGCTCGGCTTCCACGCGCCGCCGCTGCGCTCGGCGATCTCCTGGATCATCTCGTAACCGTGCATCGGACGGTCCTTGAGCAGCGCCAGGATCGAGGCACGCACGTCACCACGCCGCGCCCGGCCACGCGGGCCGCCCCGTCCTCGGCCACCACCGAACGGAGGCCCGCCGAAGGGCGGTCCGAACGGACCGAAGGCGGCACGCCGCCCCTCGTACTCACCGCGGCCGCCGCCATGGCGGCCGGGTCCCCAGTGCTCGTGTCCATGTGAACGCATCTTTACGTCACTCCCATCGTTGATCTGTCACGATGCCTCAACGATATATCGGAAGCGTTCGGTAGGCAAGGACTGACGGTGAGGCCGTCCGGACGGCTCACACTGTGGCTCCTACCAGCCGCCGCCTTAGGGTCACTCTCACCGCACGGCGGTCCAATGAGAGAAAGAAAGGTCCAATTCTCAGCGATTGGCTCTCGCAGGTGAGGAATCCGGCTGCTTACGCTCACGCCATGAAGATCCGTATCGTCAATGCCTTCACCGACCACCCCTTCGGCGGCAACCCGGCGGGAGTCGTCCTGCTGGACGGCCCGTCGTACCCCGATCAGACCTGGCTGCAGCAGGTCGCCGCCCAGGTCAACCTCTCGGAGACCGCATTCGCCCTGCCGCTGCCGGACAGCGACGACGCCGACTGGGCGCTGCGGTGGCTCACTCCCGCCACCGAGGTCGACATGTGCGGCCACGCCACCCTCGCCACCGCGCACGTCCTGCACTCCACGGGAACCGCGACTGGCACGGTCCGATTCGCGACCCGCAGCGGGGTGCTCACCACGACGGCTTCCGACGGCGGCTCGATCAGCATGGATTTCCCGACCGCGCCACTCACCGCCGTTCCGGTACCGGAGGGGCTGGCCGCGGCGCTCGGTACCGAACCGGTGTCGACGTACGAGACGGGTCCGCAGGTGGGGGATCTGCTCGTGGAGGTGGCGGACGAGCGGACCGTGCGTGAACTGTCGCCCGACCTCGCGGCGCTGTCGCGGTACGGGGACCGCGGTGTGATCGCCACAGCGCGCGCCGAAGCTCCGGACGGTGGTTACGACTTCGCCACGCGGTGCTTCTTCCCTGGCGTGGGGATCGACGAGGACCCGGTGACGGGCAGCGCGCACACGGCGCTCGCGCCGTTCTGGTCGGAGCGGCTGGGCCGCGACGAGCTGACCGGCCTGCAGGGCTCCGCCCGTACCGGCTTCGTACGCACCGCGCTGCGCGGCGACCGCACGCTACTGACCGGCAGCGCGATCACGGTCATCGACGGTGAACTGACGGAAGCGGCCCGGCCGGGACGGTAGTGGCGGAGGCGACGGGGACGAATTGGTCCTGACGGGGGGCGGCGCGGGTGGAGGGGTGGGGCAGGCGTAGGGGCGGGGGCGGGGCAGGGGGCGACGGGATGCACCGCCTGCAGCCCTTCACTCCTTCGGAGCCCCCACCCCCCACCCCCTCCCCTCACCCCGTTGGCAGCCACCCCACCCTCCCCGCCAGGAGGGCGTAGCCGGTGAATGCGACTAGGTCGATGGTGGCATGGGCGACGATGAGGGGAGCGGTTCGTCCACAGCGGCGGTAGATAAGTACGAAGATTGCGCCCATCACGACGTTGCCGATGAAGCCGCCGATGCCCTGGTACAGGTGGTACGAGCCGCGGAGGAGTGAGCTGGTGAGGAGTGCGGCCGTCGGTGACCAGCCCAACTGGCCGAGGCGGCGCAGCAGGTAGCCGAGGACGATCACTTCTTCCACGACGGAGTTCTGCAGGGCGGAGGCGATCAGTACCGGGAATTTCCACCAGACGTCGGGCAGTGATTCGGGGACGACGGTGAGGTTGGCGCCGGCCGCCCGCGCGCCGAGGTAGAGCAGCAGGCCGCTGCCTCCGATGCCGGCCGCGACCACGAGTCCCCATCCGAGGTCGAAGCCGGGGCGCCGGCGGTCGAGCCCGAGGGCGCGCAGGCCGCCCGCGCGCTCTCTGAGGAGCAGGTGGGCGACGAGCACTACGGGGACCAGCGCGGTGGCGATCCCGAAGAGCTGCCATGCCAGGTCCAGCCAGGGGCGGCCGGGCGCCTGCGAACTGTTGAGGTTCGCCGCCTGGTCTTTCAGGCCGCCGGGTTTGGTGAGTGCGCCCACGAAGCTGATGAGTGCCGACACCGCGCTGGCTCCGAGGGAGAGCGCGAGGACGATCAGTGTCTCGCTTCTCAGTGTGCTGCGCGTGAGGCCGCCTGACGGGCCTTCGCCGGGGAGTGAATCAGCCACGGGGTGCACTTCGGACTGCACGCCTGCCTCCAGTTCCGCGATCGTGCCGGTACGCCTCCACTGCCCCGCCAGGGTCTCGGAAGCCGGTACGCGGGTCGCGCTCGACAGGCCGTGCCGAGCTGTGACCTCCACGTGGCACCGCAGTGGAGGTCACAGCTTGCCCGAAGGTCCCGGAGTCATCGCACGTGGGGGCGGGCCTCCTCCGGTGTTTACACAACCCCCTCCAGCGGCCATTCGTGCACCGGCCGGCCTTCGTGCATCAGGTCGCTGTAGCGCCGGGTCATGGCGGCCAGGGCTTCGTCGCGGGCCAGGCCGCTCTGCAGGGCGCGGTGGTAGGCCGCGGCCTGCCAGGAGGCGCCGTTGACGCGGCGGCGGCAGCGGGCCTCGATGACGCCCAGGTAGTGGTCGCGGTCGGCGGGGGCCACGCCCCAACCGTCGAGTCCCGCGGCGGCCATGGGCAGCAGTTCCTGGAGTACGAGGCGTGCTGCAGGGATCTGGGCGATGCTGCCGGAGCGGCCGGGGCGGGGCCACTGGAGGGCGGCGTCGATGCCGTAGCGGCAGGCGGTTTCGAAGTTCTCGGCGGCTGCGGCGAACGGCAGCCGGGTCCATACGGGCCGGGGTTCGTCGGCGAGGGCCCGTACGAGGCCGTAGTAGAAGGCGGCGTTGGCGATCACGTCGGTGACGGTGGGCCCTGCGGGCAGTACGCGGTTCTCGACGCGGAGGTGGGGGACGCCTTCGGTGACGGCGTAGACGGGGCGGTTCCAGCGGTAGACCGTGCCGTTGTGCAGGACGAGTTCGGAGAGTTCCGGTATGCCGCCCTTCTCCAGTACGGCGAGGGGGTCCTCCTCGCCGCACATGGGGAGCAGCGGGGGGAAGTAGCGGACGTTCTCCTCGAAGAGGTCGTGGGCCGATTCGATCCAGCGTTCGCCGAACCAGGTGCGGGGGCGGACGCCCTGGGCCTGGAGTTCGGGTGGGCGGGTGTCGGTGGACTGCTGGAAGACGGGTGGCCGGGTTTCGCGCCAGAGTTCGCGGCCGAAGAGGAAGGGCGAGTTGGCGCCGACGGCGATCTGGACGGCGGTGAGTGCCTGTGCGGCGTTCCATACGGCGGCGAAGCGTCCGGGGGTGACCTGGAGGTGGAGCTGTACGGAGGTGCAGGCGGCTTCGGGGGCGATGGAGGGTGAGGTGGCGGTGAGCCGCTCCACTCCTTCGATGTCGAGTTCGAAGTCCTCGCCGCGGGCGGCCCGCATCTCGTCGTTGAGGAGGGTGTAGCGGTCCGCCTCGGAGAGGTTGGCGGAGACCAGGTCGTCGGCGGTGAGGGTGGGCAGGATGCCGATCATCACGATGCGGGCTGCGACCTCGCGGGCCTTGCGGTCGGCGTAGGCGAGGCCGGTGCGCAGTTCTTCGGCGAGTTGGTCGAGCACGCGCCCGGAGAGGCGGTGCGGCAGGATATTGACTTCCAGGTTGAACTGGGCGAGCTCGGTCTGGAAATCGCGGCTGGCGATGCGTTCCAGTACCTCGGAGTTCATCATCCTGGGCATGCCGTCGGGGCTGGCGAGGTTCAATTCTATCTCTAGGCCCATGAGGTTCTTGGGGCGGTCGAACCGCTTCTCGGCCAGTAGCCTCGCCAATCCCTCCAGGCACTCGTTCAGCCTTCTTCGATAACGCTGCCGGTCGCCGGAATCAATTCCACCGGCAGTGACCTTCTCCCCCATCGGAGCGCCCCTCCTGACGTGGCCGACCCGCGGCCGCGGGTCCGTGCGGTCGATGATGCCCGGCAATCGGTTCGATAACGCCTCGGGGGGCCGGGTGCCCCCGATAGGCTGGGGAGGTCGGACCGAATGGCACATTCCGAGGGCATACGGCGGGGGCTCGGGCCCCGCGCATTGGCCCTGTTCCAAAGCACGATGACATCCGGCCGACCGCGCCGTCGGAGTAATCCGAGGCCCGCGGACCGACGGGGTGCATAATTGCATCTAAAACACCGTGGAAAACGGGCCGTAATGCGACTTGCCAAAAATCTCCGCCAGCGGTAGCCGAATCAAGCACTGAACACCTGTCGTATAAACTCCGTGAACGAGGCAGAGAGTTGGCGCCCAGCTAGCGGGGCATTTCCGAGGCTGAGGCACAGCGGCTGACACCCCCGCCGGGCCATGGCCTGGTCGGCCACGCTCTGCTCCCGCCTGCTGACAGCGCCGTCCGCACTTGCCCAGCACCACCGTGTCTCCCAAGTGAGAGGCGACCCACCATGCCGCTGCATGTACCCCCTGCTCCTGCTCCCGCCCTGCGCAGCGTCCTCACCGCCCTCGGTTCTCCTACCGCCGTACGTGAGGCCCCGACTCCCGCCCTCCGTGTCCACCAGGGACCCCTGCGTCCCGAACGTCCCCTGCCCGTCCATGTACTCGACGACGTCTCCCGTCGCGGCACCCCGCGTACCCGGCTGACCGGCTGGCGATTCCTGATTCGTGGTGGCGAGCGCGCGCTGGCCACGGCGGATGCCATGCTCACGCCGGACGGCTGGGCGTTCTCGCACTTCGGTGAGGGACCGTACGTGTCCGCGATCGAACGGGCCCTGCACCAGGCCGAATCCGTGCCTGCCGAGTATCAGCCACGGCTGCTGTCCGTACCGGAGCTCTACATGCTCACGCTGTGGCTGCACGAGGACGCCACGGCGGACGGTGCCGAAGGCTGCCCGCAGCCCGGGGACCTGCTGGTCCCACTGGCTCCGGCACCGCCCGGCATCGCCGCCCACCGGCCGCACCGTGTCGCCGATCTCCTGTCCCGTCTCACGCTCCGCATCACGCCGGCGCCCCTCCTCGGCTCGCCGGCCTAGGCTCCCGGTACGCGGCGCCCCTCGAAGCGCCGTCCGCCGGGCAGGTATCGCATTGCCGGGGTGCGCCCCGCGGTCTCCTCGCCGCGGGGCGCACTGCTGTCCGCGGGCGCCCGGGGCGCTACGCCGGGCTTCCGTGCGGGTGCCCGTACGCGGGCGCACGGCTGCCCGATGCCGTCCCGAACGCGCCGTTCCGCCAAGGGACTAGCCCGGAATGACCACGCGGGACCACCCATAGGTGCCGTCCAGGAAGCGGCAACCGCCCTCATGGGTGATGCGTCCTTACCGAGTAAGTACGGCTGCTGCGAAATCCCTGCGGAATCACGTCCGTAGGGCAACACTGGGAGCGAACTACCGAACGGGGGAAGCGGCTATGAACACCACTTCGCGCCGCAGGAAGACGTCCACCACCACACCGCAGCGAAAGACAGCATCCATGTGCCAGCACCAGCCACCGTGTCCGTCAGCAGAGTCCGCCGACCGGGAGGCCGCCCATCTCGTGGCGCACCACCCGGAGCAGGGCTGGAGCCTGTTGTGCAACGGCGTCCTCCTCTTCGAGGACACCGGTGAGCTCCTGCCGGACGGGCAGGTCATCGACCCGCACCGGTCGATGGGCACCGGGCAGGTCGTCACCGCAGCCTGATGCGGTGAGCGGGAACGCGCAGGGCCCCCGGCGGATACCGCCGAGGGCCCTTTTGTGTGCGGGCGCCCGCGCCGTACGGCCACGGGCGCCGGACGGCCGTCAGCCGTCGTAGTCCTCCAGGGGCGGGCAGGAGCACACGAGGTTGCGGTCGCCGAAGGCACCGTCGATACGGCGGACCGGCGGCCAGTACTTGGCGGTGGCGTCCACGCCGGCCGGGTGGACGGCTTCCTCACGGGTGTAGGGGTGGGTCCACTCGCCGGTGAGGGAGGCCGCGGTGTGCGGGGCGTTGCGCAGCGGGTTGTCGTCCTTGTCCCACTCCCCCGTGCCGACCTTCTCGATCTCCGCGCGGATGGCGATCATCGCTTCGCAGAAACGGTCCAGTTCGGCGAGGTCCTCGCTCTCGGTCGGCTCGATCATGAGCGTGCCGGCCACGGGGAAGGACATCGTCGGCGCGTGGAAGCCGTAGTCGATCAGGCGCTTGGCGACGTCGTCGATGCTGACGCCGGTGGCCTTGGTCAGCGGCCGTACGTCGATGATGCACTCGTGCGCGACGAGGCCGCCGGGACCGGTGTAGAGCACCGGGTAGTGCGGCTCCAGGCGCTTGGCGATGTAGTTGGCGGAGAGCACCGCGACCTGGGTGGCGCGCTTGAGGCCCTCGCCGCCCATGAGGCGGACGTACGCCCAGGAGATCGGCAGGATGCCGGCCGAGCCCCAGGGGGCCGCGGAGATCGGGCCGACGCCGGTCTCGGGGCCCGCGGTGGGCTGCAGCGGGTGGTTGGGGAGGTACGGCGCGAGGTGCGCGCGCACGCCGACCGGGCCGACGCCGGGACCGCCGCCGCCGTGCGGGATGCAGAAGGTCTTGTGCAGGTTCAGGTGCGAGACGTCGCCGCCGAACTTGCCCGGCTCGGCGACGCCGACCAGCGCGTTGAGGTTGGCGCCGTCGACGTAGACCTGGCCGCCCGCGTCGTGCACGGCCGCGCAGATCTGGGTGATGTGCTCCTCGAACACACCGTGCGTGGACGGGTAGGTCACCATCAGGACGGCCAGCTCGTCGCGGTACTGCTCGATCTTGGCGTGCAGGTCGTCGGCGTCGACCTCGCCGTCCTCGCCGGTCTTGACGACGACGACCTTCATGCCGGCCATCACGGCGCTGGCGGCGTTGGTGCCGTGCGCGGAGGACGGGATGAGGCAGACGGTGCGCTGCTCGTCGCCGTTGGCGCGGTGATACGCACGGACCGCCAGCAGGCCCGCGAGCTCGCCCTGCGAACCGGCGTTGGGCTGCAGGGAGACCTTGTCGTAGCCGGTGACGACGGCGAGGCGCTCCTCCAGCTCCTGGATGAGGGTGAGGTAGCCCTGGGCCTGGTCCACCGGCGCGAAGGGGTGCAGCTGGCCGAACTGCGGCCAGGTCACCGGCTCCATCTCGGTGGTGGCGTTCAGCTTCATCGTGCAGGAGCCGAGCGGGATCATGCCGCGGTCCAGCGCGTAGTCGCGGTCGGCGAGGGTGCGCAGGTAGCGCAGCATCGCGGTCTCGGAGCGGTGCTGGTGAAAGACCGGGTGGGCGAGGTAGTCGTCGGTGCGCAGCAGGGACTCGGGCAGCGCGTCGGCGGCGGCCGCGTCCAGCTGCTCGATGTCGCCCTGGACGCCGAAGGCGCCGAGTACGGCGGTGAGCTGGGCGCGGCCGGTGGTCTCGTCGCAGGCGATGCCGACCAGGTCGGCGTCGACGTGGCGGAGGTTGACGCCGGCCTCGCGGGCGGCGGCGACGACCTCGGCGGCGCGGCCGGGAACCCGTGCGGTGAGCGTGTCGAAGTACGTACCGTGCACGACCTCGACGCCGCCGGCGCGCAGGCCCTCGGCGAGGACGGTGGCGTAGCGGTGGGTACGGCGGGCGATGGCGGCCAGGCCCTCGGGGCCGTGGTAGACGGCGTACATGCCGGCCATGACGGCGAGGAGGACCTGCGCGGTGCAGATGTTGCTGGTGGCCTTCTCGCGGCGGATGTGCTGCTCGCGGGTCTGGAGGGCCAGGCGGTAGGCCTTGTTGCCGTCGGCGTCGACGGAGACGCCGACGAGGCGGCCGGGGAGGCTGCGGGCGAACTTCTCGCGGACGGCCATGTAGCCGGCGTGCGGGCCGCCGAAGCCCATCGGGACGCCGAAGCGCTGGGTGGTGCCGACGGCGATGTCGGCGCCCAGCTCGCCGGGCGAGGTGAGCAGCGTCAGGGCGAGCAGGTCGGCGGCGATGGTCACGATCGCGCCAAGTTCGTGAGCTTGTTCGATGACGGCGCGAGGGTCGCGGACCGCGCCGGACGCGCCGGGGTACTGCAGCAGCACGCCGAAGACGCCGCGCTCGGCGATCTCGGCGGGGATGCCGTCGCTCAGGTCGGCGACGACAACCTCGACGCCGGTGGGCTCGGCGCGGGTCTCTATGACGGCGACGGTCTGCGGCAGACAGTCGGCGTCGACGAGGAAGACGCCCTTCTTGACCTTGCCGACGCGGCGGGAGAGGGCCATGGCCTCGGCGGCGGCGGTGCCCTCGTCCAGCAGGGAGGCGCCGGAGGTGGGCAGGCCGGTGAGGTCGGCGACCATGGTCTGGAAGTTGAGCAGCGCCTCCAGGCGGCCCTGCGAGATCTCCGGCTGGTACGGGGTGTACGCGGTGTACCAGGCGGGGTTCTCCATGACGTTGCGCAGGATGACCGGCGGGGTGAAGGTGCCGTAGTAGCCCAGGCCGATCATGGAGGAGAGCACGCGGTTGCGGTCCGCGAGGCCCCGCAGCTCGTCCAGGACGTCCGCTTCGGTACGGCCTCGGGGCAGGTCCAGCGCCTCCGCGCTCTTGATCACGTCGGGGACGGCGGCCGCGGTGAGTTCGTCCAGCGAGCCGAAGCCGATGTGGGCGAGCATCTTGGCCTGGGCCGCCTGATCGGGGCCGATGTGGCGGTGCTCGAAGGGGGTGCCGCGTTCCAGCTCGGTCAGCGAAGTGCGGTGGGTGGTCATCTGCGGGGGCCTCCTGGTCTCTGGGACCTACGAGGGGCACCACGGCGCGGGTGCCCGGACGGCCTCCCCCTCTGTCATCTCAACCTGAGAGCTTCACCGGAACGTACGCAGCGCCCGGTTTTCACCGTCGGTGAGGAGGGGCTCCGGTACTGCGCTGGTCCGTGGCCCGCCCTGCTTTCCAGAGTGATCTCGTCCGCGCGGTACAGGTGCCTGAGAGATTCCGGGGAGGAGTTGCTCCTTCGGCGCCTCCGGCCCGGGGGACGGAGAACTCTCCCGCACGGGGTCATCGATCGCTGACCAGCCTACCAGCGTGACTGCTCGGCATCCCTCGAGTGGCCAGGGTGGGGAATGTGCCGTTTCGTAGGGTGCACAGGGCAGTTCCGGTAAGTAGGAGGAACCGTGCAGACCGATATCGATCCCCGCAGTCTGATCGGCCGCAAGGCGTTCGACCGGCACGGCACCAAGATCGGCACCATCGACGAGGTGTACCTGGACGACGCGACCGGCGAGCCGGAGTGGGCGGCGATCCGCACGGGCCTCTTCAGCCGGGACGCGTTCGTGCCCCTGGAACCGAGCCGGCTGGTCGAGGACGCGCTGCACGTGCCGTACGAGCGGAAGCTGATCAAGGACGCGCCGGACTTCGGTGTGGGCCGGCACCTCTCCCCCGAGCAGGAACTCCAGCTCTACCACCACTACCGGCTGGATATCTCCGCCACCGACACGGCACTCGCCGGCGACGACACCGGCGGTCCGGCCACCGGCTCCGCCGACCGGGACTTCGGGCGGATAGCGGGCTCGCCGGAGGACTGAACAGCAGACTGAGGCGAATCCCCGGATATCGGCGAGGGCGCTGCGCCGCCGTTGCCCTCCGAGGGGGCTTCACCGCCCGCCGAGACCGCTCCCTCACCTGCCGACGAGGGCTCCCCACCGCCCGGGGTCGCTTCCTCACCTGCCGACGAGGGATCCCCACCGCCCGGGGTCGCACCGCCGCCGGCCGCGGCCGGTACACGGTCCGCCACGGCCGCTACTCGGTCCGCCGAGGCCGGCAGGTCACCCGCGGCCGCGCCGTCCGGGCCGCCGCCCACCAGGGGCAGCGGCTCCCCCGGCGCCAGCTCCGGATCGTCCACCAGGAACGTCTTCACCCGCCCCGGCGCGGACCAGGGCTGCTCGAACCGTACGGTGACCCGCCCCAGGCCACTTCCCTGGACCCATCCGGGGCCGTACTCGGCATGGACCACGTCCAGGCCCGGCACCCACCTCCTGGGGCGCTCAGCGGCCTCCTCAGGCTCTTGCGCCGCGCTGTTCCCGTGCGTACCGGCTGCCGCCTTCGCCTCCTCGGCCAGCCGGGCCTCCTCGGCCGCCCGCTCCGTCGCCGCCTGCGCGAAGAGGTCCTCCTGCGTGAAGTCGGCGAGGCCGCTCACACCCACGCCGAGCAGCCGCACCCCGCCCGTCGTGTCGATCAGCTCCAGCAGCCGCCCGGCCGCCTCCCGCACCACCGCGGGGTCGTCCGTCGGCCCGCGCTGGGTCTCGGACCTGGTCAGCGTGGAGAAATCGTAGTTACGCACCTTCAGCACGACCGTACGGCCCGAGCGCCCCGCCGCCCGCAGCCGCTGCACGCACCGGTCCGCCAGCCGCATCACCTCGGCGCGCACCCGCGTGCGGTCGGTGAGGTCCACCTCGAAGGTGTCCTCGACGGAGATCGACTTGGCGTCCCGCTCCGCGACCACCGGCCGGTCGTCCTGCCCGAGCGCCATGGCGTACAGCCCCGCGCCGTGCGCCCGCCCCAGGAGCCGCACCAGCTCCGCCTCGCCCGCCTCGGCGGTCTCCGCCACCGTGTGGATCCCCGCCTTACGCAGCGCCTCGGCCGTGGCCGGGCCGACGCCGGGCAGCGTCCGCACGGTCATCGGACCGAGCAGCTCGCGCTCGGTGCCCGGCTCGATCAGCACCAGGCCGTCGGGCTTGGCCTGCTCGGACGCGATCTTCGCGAGCATCTTGGCGCCCGCGAGGCCCACCGAGCCGGTCAGTCCCGTCACCGCGCGGATGTCGCGGCGCAGCTGCTCCCCCACCGCGCGGGCCGACTCGGGGTCGTCGGCGACCCCGCCGGCCTCCAGGTCCACGAACGCCTCGTCCAGGCTCAGCGGCTCCACCAGGGGCGACAGCTCGTGCAGCAGCGCCATGACCTTGTCGCTGACCTCGCGGTACACGTGGAAGCGCGGCGCGAGATACGCGGCGTTGGGGCAGAGCCGGCGGGCCTGGGCGGTGGGCATCGCCGAGCGGACCCCGAAGACGCGGGCTTCGTACGAGGCCGTGGAGACGACCCCGCGCGTGCCGATGCCGCCCACCACCACGGGCTTCCCCCGCAGGCTGGGCTTGGCCGCCTGCTCGGCGGCCGCGAAGAACGCATCCATGTCCAGATGCAGGATCGTCGGCGCACGTCTCACGTCACTGATGGTGCCGTACGCCACTGACAATCGGCCGCCCGGCGGGCCGCGGAGCCTGCGACGAAGCGCTCAGAGAGCCTGCGACGAACCGCTCCGAGGCCTCGCCTGCCTGGCGGAAAGCCTCCGGGTGTCCTGCCCCGGGCCCGTTCCTCGACGGGCCCGGGTCGCTCAGACCGCGCGGTTGCGGCGGCGTGCCAGCTCGTCGTGGGGGTTGTGTCCGACGAGGGTCTCGCCGGTGTCCACGCGCTCTCCGTGCAGCTGCGAGAGCCCGGCCTCCACGTCCCGCCAGACCACGCCGACGGCGATGCCGAAGACCCCCTGACCGCCCTGGAGCAGGTCGACGACCTCATCCGGAGAGGTGCACTCGTACACCGTCGCGCCGTCGCTCATCAGGGTCATCTGCGCCAGGTCGGACAGCTCGCGCGAGGCGAGGTGCTGCACCGCCGTGCGGATGTTCTGCAGCGAGACGCCGGTGTCGAGCAGCCGCTTGACGATCTTCAGGACGACGACGTCCCGGAAGCTGTAGAGCCGCTGGGTGCCCGAGCCGTACGCGGGCCGCACGCTGGGCTCCACCAGGCCCGTACGCGCCCAGTAGTCCAGCTGCCGGTAGGTGATGCCCGCTGCGGCACATGCCGTCGGGCCTCGGTACCCGATGGTCTCGGCACCGCGGTCCACCGGCTTCCCGGTGGACTGCGCCGGGGCACGGTTCATCGGGGCACGGTTCGCCGCGCCAGTGTGAAGCGGCAAAGCCCCTCCCGCCGCCGTACCGTCGCCGGTGATTGCCACGCCGACCTCCGTCCTCCACGTCCCGGACGGGACCTGCCTCATCGACGGTATGCAGTCACTCGGGGTGCGTCAACGATCGCCGCGCTCGCCACGCCGAGTGATAATCACCCTACGAGTGGTTTCACGTGACTTTATGCGGGGAATGTCTGGTGGGTTGTGCGCCGGATCTGCTCTCGTGCGCCCCCGCACGCCACCTGGCGGCGGCGAGTCCGCACCTGCCCTACTGGCTGTTGGTCCCGAAGTCCTCGGGCGAGATCTGGTCGAGGAACTCGCGGAACTTCTCCACCTCGTCCTCCTGCTCGTCCGGGATCGCGATGCCGGCGTCGTCCAACACCCCGTCGGTCCCGTAGATCGGAGTACCCGTGCGGAGCGCCAGCGCTATGGCGTCGGACGGGCGGGCGCTGACCTCCACGCCGCTGGCGAAGACCAGCTCGGCGTAGAAGACACCTTCCCGCAGGTCCGTGATGCGCACCTGGGACAGCTCCTGGCCCACCGCCTCCAGCACGTCCTTGAAGAGGTCATGCGTCAGCGGCCTGGCAGGGGCCATGCCCTGCTGGGCGAAGGCGATGGCGGTCGCCTCGCCGGGCCCGATCCAAATGGGCAGGTAGCGGTCGCCTCCCACCTCGCGCAACAGCACGATCGGTTGGTTGGAAGGCATTTCCACCCGGACACCCACGACGTCGAGCTCGTTCACACAGCAACCCTAGGACGTGCCCGGCCGGTTTGGATAGTCGGGCACCCCCTCGGCGGGGGTGACCGCACCCAAGGTCACGGCAGCCGGACGTGGAGAGCGGCCTGGACCAAGGCCGCATGCAGTCGTACGGAGAGCGTGGCCAGCTCCCTGGCCGTGGCCTCCGCATGGGCCCTGGTCTGCGGGTTGCGGTGCCGCTTCAACGGCGCCACGACCTGCTCGATCAGGCCCGCCTCGCGCTCCGCGGCGGCCTTCACCGCCCGCAGATGGCGCGCTTCCAGGCCGAAACGGCCCAGCTCGGCGACGAGCTTGGCGACCGTCACGGCTTCGATGTCGTACCCGCCGTCGGACGCCGGGGCGAGCAGTCCGTACGCCTCCCAGTCCGCGAGCTCGGACTCGTCCACCTCAGTGGCGGCCAGCAGCTCGTCGCGGCCGATCCGGGCGGCCGTCGGATGCTCACCGGACGGCTCCTGCACACCGTCCAGCAGCTCCCTGGGCGCCGTGGCAGGCGCCGGGAGCTGCACGTCCTCACCGCGCGCCACGGCGTCCAGGTGCTCACGGATGACCTTCAGCGGCAGGTAGTGGTCGCGCTGCATGCGCAGCACGTCCGCCAGCCGCTCCACGTCCTCCGTGCTGAACTTGCGGTACCCGGACGGCGTACGCTGCGGCTCGACCAGCCCCTCGGACTCCAGGAAACGGATCTTGGAGATCGTGACCTCGGGGAATTCGTCGCGCAGCAGGTTGAGCACCGTACCGATGCTCACCAGCTCGCCGGCCGCGGCGGCGGTGCCGGTGGACCCGGCACCGCCCGACGGTGTGTGGTGCATGTGCCTTCCCTGGCGGGTCAGATGCCGACGCCCCGCTGGCTCGCGTAGAAGACCAGGCGGAACTTGCCGATCTGCACCTCGTCGCCGTTGGCGAGCGGGACGGAGTCGATCCGCTCACGGTTGACGTAGGTGCCGTTCAGGCTGCCGACGTCGGTGACGGTGAAGCCGCCGTCCTGGCCGCGGCGGAACTCCACATGGCTGCGGGAGACCGTCACGTCGTCCAGGAAGATGTCACTCTGCGGATGACGCCCCGCCGTGGTCAGGTCACTGTCCAGCAGGAAGCGGCTGCCGGAGTTGGGGCCCCGGCGCACGACGAGGAGCGCGGAGCCGAGCGGCAGCGCGTCCACGGCGGCCTGGGCCTCGGGGGACAGCGAAGGCATCGGGGTCTGCCCCGTCGTCTCCGCGTCATACGCCTCGATCCCCGAGATGGAGATGGTCGAGGTCGTCTCGGAAGGACGCTCGGCCTGCCCCCCGGCGCGCAGCGGCGCACCGCAGTTGGAGCAGAACCGGCTCGCCTCGGCATTGCGGTGCCCGCACCTCGTACAAACCGGCAAGGCGGACCCTCCACCCGTAGCGGCTGATGGTTCCTGGAAACCTATGGGGGCGGACGCGGCAGGGTCAACAGAACCTGCCCGCTGACCACCGGAAGTGCCACCGGCCGGGCCGGTCACCTCGTCACGGAAGAGCGGACGCTCCTCATTGGACGCCGGCTCACCTGACTGCCGTGGCGCGGCGTGCCGCGCAGAGGCGTTGCCGCCGTCCTTGCGGTCACTCTTGCCGAACAGCTTCGCAAAAAAACTCACGGGCGATTCCCCTTGAACGAAACAGACCCGCCCGTGGGGCAGGACGAACCCTCGATGCACACACCGGCCGATCCGGACGTCCATTCAACGTCCGGGGCCTTCACACAGTTTCCACCACGCACCACTTGTGCGGTGCGCCGACCCCCGGCTACCTCATGCCCCGTCGCACGCCTCGCCATACGTTCCCGCCTCACTGCGACGACGACCGCGCGTAATCGGGCCGTTCCGCCTTGCGCAAGGCGTCGACGACGATCTTGTCCTGACGGGTCACAGACACCGTGGCCTGCTCCTTCTCCAATGTCTGAACGACTCCGCCCGGGATGTTCAGGGCCGGCTCCAGGTCCTCGGGCTTGCCGATGACCTTGAAGCGGAAGGGTTGGACGACCCGCTTCCCGTCGATCTCCACGCCGCCCCGCACGTCCGAGACGTAGGTGTTCGCCACGACGCGGACGTCGTTGACCTGAATGGCCTCCGCACCGGCCGCGCGCAGCTCCTGGATCGTGTCCAGGAGCTTGTCGGCCTCGACGGAACGCGACGGGTCGTCGATCGTGAGCGCGATGCCGGGCCCCTCGGCCGCCACCGTACCGGCCAGCACCCCGAGCTGCTGTTCTTTTTCCACCGTCTGCTTACGGGCCTCCTCGGCCTGGTCCGAGCTGCTCTCCAGCTCGGTCTTCTGGCCTTCCAACCGCCGTTGCTCGTCCTCCAGGCGCTGCGAGCGGTCGTCGAGCTCGTCAAGGATGCGCACCAGGTCCTCCTGGCGCGCTCCGCGCAGCGCACTGCTGTCACTGGTGGAACGTACCTGAATCGCGAGCCCCAGCCCGAGAATGAACAGCAGTACGGCGGCAATCAATTGAGCCCGGTTCACCCGCGGCGGCCACAGACCGGCCTTCAGCCGCTCCCGTCCGGTGAGCTGGGGCGCGCCCTCCGGCTCCGGCCGGGCCCCGGACGGCTCTCCGCCTCCCGGGGGCGGGCCGGGCGGTACGGCCCCGTGGTGCCCCGCTCCGGAACCGGCTGCGACCGCGTGGCGGTGCCCCTGTGGGCCGGCCGACGCGCCACCCGGACGGCCGCCCTGCGGCCCCTGAGGAGCGCCGCCGGCCCCCTGCCCCTCGGGCGGCATGGGCAGCCGCCCCGCAGGCCCAGGACGGCCGCCGGGCCCCTGCGGACGGCCTCGTACGGGCCCCTGAGCGGGACCGCCCTGCGGACGGCCGCGTACCGGGCCGTGGGGGCCGTGCGGGCCGCCCTGCCCGGGTCCCTGCTGACGCCCCTGCGGACCGCCTTGCGGACGCCCCTGGGGGTGTCCCTGACCGTGTACGGGGCGCTGCGGGCGCCCCTGAGCGGGCCCCTGCAGCGGTCCCTGGAGGCGGCCCGGCCCAGGGCGCCTCGTACCGCCCTCCCCGGAGCCGCGCGTGGTCGCCCGGCCGGGCGGGACCGGCTTCCCGTCCGCCTCTTCCGCCACGGACTTCTCAGACGTACCGGCAGCCGCCCCACTCTCGGACGACACGGGCTTGTCGGGCGCCTTGGGCGTTTCGCGGCGCTCCGGGACATCACGGCGTTCGTCGGCACCGCGGTCGTCGGACTGCTCACCGCTTCGGGGCGTCACGGGACGTTTCTGCGCACCGGCAGCCGCCTCGCCGCCCTCCGGCCGCTCACCTTCAGGCGCCGCGGACGCCGCCCCTTCGTGGCCGGACGGCTCTTCATCCTTCGCAGCACTGCCCTCCGGGGCAGCACCGTCCTTCGGGGTCGCACCGCCCTTCGGGGCAGCGTCCCCCTTCGAAGGCGCGCCGCCCTCCGGGGACGGGGTGCTGTCGGATGTCCCCTCGTTCCCCGAGAACGCGTCGCGCTCCGGGGTCTCGTCGTGGTCGTCGGATGCCATCGGCCTCACGCCCTGAACACGTGCCGGCGAATCGCGGCGGCGTTGGAGAAGATGCGGATACCGAGCACGACGACGACACCGGTGGAGAGTTGGGCGCCGACGCCCAGTTTGTCCCCGAGGAAGACGATGAGTGCGGCGACGACCACGTTGGACAGGAAGGAGACGACGAAGACCTTGTCGTCGAAGATGCCGTCCAGCATCGCCCTCAGACCGCCGAACACGGCGTCCAGCGCCGCGACGACAGCGATCGGCAGGTAGGGCTCGACCACCGTCGGCACCACGGGACGGACCACAAGTCCGACCACGACTCCCACGATGAGGCCCAGTACGGCGATCACGATGTGCCCTTCCCTGTGTCGGTGCCGTCCGGCTGCGCGGCACCGGTCTTCGGCTGTGCGGTACGTACGATCAAACTCGGCGCGGGCGGCAGCGTGAGCTCACCCTCGGTGGAAATCCTGGTGCGGACGCCGTAGTTCTGCTGCAGCACATGCAGGTACTGGCCGTCGGCACTGTCCTGGAAGGCGGTGCTGAGCCGCTGCCCGTCCCCCACCGCCAGCACCGTATACGGAGGTGCCAGCGGTTTGTTGTCGACCAGTATGGCGTCTCCCGCTGCCCTGATCGCCGAGAGGGAGGTGAGGCGCTGCCCGTTGACGGAGATGGCCTCGGCACCGGACTCCCACAGGCCGTTGACGACCCGTTGCATGTCCCGGTCGCGCACCCGCCCGGTGTCGGAGAAACCGGAGCTCTCACGGGGACCGCCGCCGCCGGTCTCCGCCTCCTTGGCATCGTCCACGACCAGCTTCACGCCAGGCCCTGTGACCTGCGTGGAACCGGACAGCAAGGCCAGCAGGTCGGCCCGCTCGTTGTCACTCTTCCTGAGCGCCTTGCGCTGCATGTCCCCGACGTCGTCACGGAGGGAGTCGACATGCTGCTGCAGCTGGTCCGCCTTGTCGGTGCCCTGGTCGATCCGGGCGATGAGCTCCTCGCGCTCCTTCGCCATGGTCGGTGCTGATATCCGCGCCTGGGCGGCCCCCACCGTGACGACCACCGCGGCCAGGACCAGCCCGGCCGCGAGGCCCAACTTGGCCCGCAGCGTACGCGGCAGGCCACCGTCCTCGGCCGCCTTACGGGCCGCCGCCTCGGCGTACCCGTCGTCGAGGCTGTGCTCCATGACATTGGTCAGCAGCGACATGGAGGCATCGGGGCGCGGAGCTTTTCCGGGGCTGCTCCGTTCGGGGTGCTGCTGCGACATGCCGCACATCGTCGCACGTCGGCGGCGCAGTCTCCCAATGGCCCCACCGGCGCGCCGAATCGGGACGCGCCGGTGGGGCCCGAGGTCAGCGGCCCGCGCTGTCCACGACGGACGACCACTCGTCCAGGAGCTGCTGAGCGGAGGCGTCATCCGGGCCCTCCGCCCACAGGTGCGTGACCGCCTCGGCCGGGTCGGGCAGCACCAGCACCCACCGCCCGTCGGCCTCCACGACCCGCACACCGTCGGTGGTGTCCACCGAGCGGTCGCCGGCCGCCTCGACGACGTGCCGCATGACGAGGCCCTTGACCGCCCACGGGGTCGCCAGGTCGCGCTTGAGCACGTGGGCACGCGGGATACGCGCGTCAATCTGGCTCAGCGTGAGCTGCGTACGGGCGACCAGGCCGATGAGCCGGACGAACGCGGCCGAACCATCGAACACGCTGGCGAACTCGGGGACGATGAAACCACCCCGCCCGTCGCCGCCGAAGATGGTGTCGTCCGCCCTGCCCACCCGGGTGAGGTCGTCGGGTGAGGTCGTCGTCCACTCCACCTGCGTGCCGTGGTACGCCGCCACCTGCTCGGCGATACGGGTGGTGGTCACGGGCAGGGCCACCCGGCCACTGCGCCGCTCGGCCGCCACCAGGTCCAGCATGACCAGCAGCGCGCGGTCGTCCTCGATGATCCGCCCCTGCTCGTCGACGAGGGACAGCCGCTCACCCACCGGGTCGAAACGCACCCCGAAGGCCGCCCTCGCCGACGCCACGATCTCGCCCAGCCGTACGAGGCCGGAACGCCGTGCGTCCTCGGTCTCGGTGGGCCGCGACTCGTCGAGTCCCGGATTGATGGTCAGCGAGTCCACTCCGAGCCGGCCCAGCAGACTCGGCAGCACCAGACCCGCGCTGCCGTTCGAAGCGTCCACGACCACCTTGAGACCGGCTTCCGCGATCCCCGTGGTGTCCACGGACCGCAACAGCGAGCCGGTGTACGAGTCGAAGACGCTGGACGGGAAGTGCAGGTCACCGATCTCACCGGGGAACGCGCGACGGTACTCCTGACGGGCGTACACGCGGTCGAGCTTGCGCTGCCCGGCCTGCGAGAGGTCCGCGCCCCGCTCGTCGAAGAACATGATGTCCACGGAGTCCGGCACGCCCGGCGTCGTACGGACCATGATTCCGCCGGCGCTGCCCCTGGCCGTCTGCTGACGGGCCACCGGCAGCGGCACGTTCTCGAGGTCGCGTACGTCGATGGCGCTCGCCTGCAGGGCCGAGATCACCGCACGCTTCAGCGCCCGCGCACCACGTGAATGATCGCGTGCCGTGGTGACGGACGAACCCTTCTTCAGAGTCGTCGCGTACGCACCCGCGAGCCGTACCGCCAGCTCAGGCGTGATCTCCACGTTCAGAATTCCGGAAACGCCACGGGCGCCGAAGAGATGCGCCTGACCGCGGGACTCCCAGATCACCGAGGTGTTGACGAACGCGCCCGCTTCGATCGTCTTGAAGGGATAGACGCGGACGTTGCCCTGAACAATCGATTCCTCACCGATGAGGCACTCGTCGCCGATGACGGCGCCGTCCTCGATCCGGGCCGCCCGCATCACATCGGTGTTCTTCCCGATGACGCAGCCACGGAGATTGCACTGCTCCCCGATGTACACGTTGTCGTGCACCACGGCCTTGTGCAGGAAGGCGCCACTCTTCACGACGACATTCGAGCCGACGACGGTGTGCTCACGCAGTTCCACGCCGGCTTCGACCTTCGCGTAGTCGCCGATGTAGAGCGGGCCCCGCAATACGGCGTCCGGGTGAACCTCGGCGCCCTCCGCGACCCACACACCCGGCGACATCTCGAAGCCGTCGATATCGACATCGACTTTTCCTTCGAGGACGTCCGCCTGCGCCTTCACATAACTTTCGTGCGTACCGACGTCCTCCCAGTAGCCCTCGGCGACGTAGCCGTAGATGGGCTTGCCTTCCTTCATGAGCTGGGGGAAGACATCGCCGGACCAGTCCACCGGAACGTCGGGTTCGACGTAGTCGAAGACCTCGGGCTCCATCACGTAGATGCCCGTGTTCACGGTGTCGGAGAAAACCTGGCCCCAGGTCGGCTTTTCCAGGAACCGCTCGACCTGACCGTCCTCGTCGACAATCGTGATACCGAACTCAAGAGGGTTGGGGACCCGCGTCAGGCAGACGGTGACGAGGGCGCCCTTCTCCTTGTGAAAACGGATCAGGTCGGTGAGGTCGAAGTCGGTGAGAGCGTCACCGGAGATCACCAGGAAAGCATCGTCCTTGAGCGCCTCCTCGGCGTTCTTGACGCTGCCCGCGGTACCGAGCGGCTTTTCCTCATTGGCATAGGTGAGCTCCATCCCGAGCTCTTCACCGTCGCCGAAGTAGTTGCGCACCAGCGAGGCCAGGAATTGCACCGTCACTACGGTCTCACTGAGGCCATGCCGTTTCAACAGCCGCAGCACGTGCTCCATGATCGGCCTGTTTGCCACCGGGAGCAGCGGCTTGGGCATGCTCGAAGTCATGGGCCGAAGGCGCGTGCCTTCGCCGCCCGCCATCACAACGGCCTTCATGTCGGAAGCGTCCTCCTCTAAGAGACGACGATCTTGCCGACTTCACCCTTCCGGATAGCCCACTTACCTTGAGTTGGGCGCCCGGCCCTCACACGTCTGGCGGTTAAGGCGAGCTCAGTCGGCTGTGGTGTCCGCCTTGATGATGCGACGGACCTGAACCACGTAGAGGATTCCTGCCCACCAGTAGAGCGTTGTACCCCATCCGGCGAACGCCCATCCGAAAATAGCAGCGAGTGTATGTAGCCAGCCACTTCCGTCACTGAGAAGCAGCAACGGGAACGCATACATCAGGTTGAACGTGGCCGCCTTGCCCAAGAAGTTCACCTGCGGCGGCCCGTACCGGTGCCGGCTCAGCCACACCACCGCCACCAGCAGCATCAGCTCGCGGGCGAGCAGCGCGATGGTCATCCAGAGCGGAAGGATCTCCCGCCAGGTCAGCCCCACCAGCGTGGACAGTATGTACAGCCGGTCGGCCGCCGGGTCGAGGATCCGGCCCAGGCTGCTGATCTGGTTCCAGCGGCGGGCGAGCTTACCGTCCAGATAGTCGCTGACGCCGCTCAGCGCCAGGACGAGCAGCGCCCAGCCGTCGGCCTTCGGACCGCCGAATTCCGGCCACAGGATCAGCCACAGGAACACGGGTACGCCGATCAGGCGAGCCATGCTCAGAATGTTGGGGATGGTGAGGACGCGATCGGTCTGGATCCGCGTCTCCTGAACCTCCACCCGTGGGCCTCCTGTGGAAACGTAGCGATGATGCCCCATGACTTTACCTGCCCGGTTCGTCCCCCTGTACCGCGGGCCCCGTATCGGCCACCAGCAGGCCGGACAGGCACACCTGCCGTGTCCGAAAACAAACGGCCGGCGCCGGCAGTGGGAAGCATGGGAAAACAAAAAAGCTCCGGTCCCTGAACCACAAGGTTCAAGGACCGGAGCTGAAGAATTGTTCGGCGGCGTCCTACTCTCCCACAGGATCCCCCCTGCAGTACCATCGGCGCTGAAAGGCTTAGCTTCCGGGTTCGAAATGTAACCGGGCGTTTCCCTAACGCTATGACCACCGAAACACTATGAAGATAACAACTCCAGCCGACAAAGGCGAGTTCGTTACTTCAGAACAAACACAGTGGACGCGAGCAACTGAGGACAAGCCCTCGGCCTATTAGTACCAGTCAACTCCACCCGTTACCGGGCTTCCATATCTGGCCTATCAACCCAGTCGTCTACTGGGAGCCTTACCCTCTCAAGGAGGTGGGAGCACTCATCTCGAAGCAGGCTTCCCGCTTAGATGCTTTCAGCGGTTATCCCTCCCGAACGTAGCCAACCAGCCATGCCCTTGGCAGGACAACTGGCACACCAGAGGTTCGTCCGTCCCGGTCCTCTCGTACTAGGGACAGCCCTTCTCAATACTCCTACGCGCACAGCGGATAGGGACCGAACTGTCTCACGACGTTCTAAACCCAGCTCGCGTACCGCTTTAATGGGCGAACAGCCCAACCCTTGGGACCGACTCCAGCCCCAGGATGCGACGAGCCGACATCGAGGTGCCAAACCATCCCGTCGATATGGACTCTTGGGGAAGATCAGCCTGTTATCCCCGGGGTACCTTTTATCCGTTGAGCGACGGCGCTTCCACAAGCCACCGCCGGATCACTAGTCCCGACTTTCGTCCCTGCTCGACCCGTCAGTCTCACAGTCAAGCTCCCTTGTGCACTTACACTCAACACCTGATTGCCAACCAGGCTGAGGGAACCTTTGGGCGCCTCCGTTACCCTTTGGGAGGCAACCGCCCCAGTTAAACTACCCACCAGACACTGTCCCTGATCCGGATCACGGACCCAGGTTAGACATCCAGCACGACCAGAGTGGTATTTCAACAATGACTCCACCATGACTGGCGTCACGGCTTCACAGTCTCCCACCTATCCTACACAAGCCGAACCGAACACCAATATCAAGCTATAGTAAAGGTCCCGGGGTCTTTCCGTCCTGCTGCGCGAAACGAGCATCTTTACTCGTAGTGCAATTTCACCGGGCCTATGGTTGAGACAGTCGAGAAGTCGTTACGCCATTCGTGCAGGTCGGAACTTACCCGACAAGGAATTTCGCTACCTTAGGATGGTTATAGTTACCACCGCCGTTTACTGGCGCTTAAGTTCTCAGCTTCGCCTGGTCGAAACCAAGCTAACCGGTCCCCTTAACGTTCCAGCACCGGGCAGGCGTCAGTCCGTATACATCGCCTTACGGCTTCGCACGGACCTGTGTTTTTAGTAAACAGTCGCTTCTCGCTGGTCTCTGCGGCCACCACCAGCTCAGAGGGAAAACCTCATCACCAGCAATGGCCCCCCTTCTCCCGAAGTTACGGGGGCATTTTGCCGAGTTCCTTAACCATAGTTCACCCGAACGCCTCGGTATTCTCTACCTGACCACCTGAGTCGGTTTAGGGTACGGGCCGCCATGAAACTCGCTAGAGGCTTTTCTCGACAGCATAGGATCATCCACTTCACCACAATCGGCTCGGCATCAGGTCTCACCCTTCAACGTGCGACGGATTTGCCTACCGCACGGGCTACACCCTTACCCCGGGACAACCACCGCCCGGGCTGGACTACCTTCCTGCGTCACCCCATCACTCACCTACTACAAGTCTGGTTCGTCGGCTCCACCACTCCCCTACGCTCCGAAGAGCTCAGGGCGGCTTCACGGACTTAGCATCGCCTGATTCGATGTTTGGCGCTTCAAAGCGGGTACCGGAATATCAACCGGTTGTCCATCGACTACGCCTGTCGGCCTCGCCTTAGGTCCCGACTTACCCTGGGCAGATCAGCTTGACCCAGGAACCCTTAGTCAATCGGCGCACACGTTTCTCACGTGTGAATCGCTACTCATGCCTGCATTCTCACTCGTGAACCGTCCACAACTCGTTTCCACGGCTGCTTCACCCGGCACACGACGCTCCCCTACCCATCACAGCCTCCGTTAGGAGTATTACTGCAATGACACGACTTCGGCGGTGTGCTTGAGCCCCGCTACATTGTCGGCGCGGAATCACTTGACCAGTGAGCTATTACGCACTCTTTCAAGGGTGGCTGCTTCTAAGCCAACCTCCTGGTTGTCTCTGCGACTCCACATCCTTTCCCACTTAGCACACGCTTAGGGGCCTTAGTCGATGCTCTGGGCTGTTTCCCTCTCGACCATGGAGCTTATCCCCCACAGTCTCACTGCCGCGCTCTCACTTACCGGCATTCGGAGTTTGGCTAAGGTCAGTAACCCGGTAGGGCCCATCGCCTATCCAGTGCTCTACCTCCGGCAAGAAACACACGACGCTGCACCTAAATGCATTTCGGGGAGAACCAGCTATCACGGAGTTTGATTGGCCTTTCACCCCTAACCACAGGTCATCCCCCAGGTTTTCAACCCTGGTGGGTTCGGTCCTCCACGAAGTCTTACCTCCGCTTCAACCTGCCCATGGCTAGATCACTCCGCTTCGGGTCTTGAGCATGCTACTGAATCGCCCTCTTCGGACTCGCTTTCGCTACGGCTTCCCCACACGGGTTAACCTCGCAACATACCGCAAACTCGCAGGCTCATTCTTCAAAAGGCACGCAGTCACGACATACAGCAAGCTGTATGCGACGCTCCCACGGCTTGTAGGCACACGGTTTCAGGTACTATTTCACTCCGCTCCCGCGGTACTTTTCACCATTCCCTCACGGTACTATCCGCTATCGGTCACCAGGGAATATTTAGGCTTAACGGGTGGTCCCGCCAGATTCACACGGGATTTCTCGGGCCCCGTGCTACTTGGGTGTCTCTCCAACGAGCCGTCAATGTTTCGGCTACGGGGGTCTTACCCTCTACGCCGGACCTTTCGCATGTCCTTCGCCTACATCAACGGTTTCTGACTCGTCCCACAGCCGGCAGACTGCAGACAAGAGATCCCACAACCCCGCACTGGCAACCCCTGCCGGGTATCACACCAATACGGTTTGGCCTCATCCGGTTTCGCTCGCCACTACTCCCGGAATCACTGTTGTTTTCTCTTCCTGCGGGTACTGAGATGTTTCACTTCCCCGCGTTCCCTCCACACTGCCTATGTGTTCAGCAGCGGGTGACAGCCCATGACGACTGCCGGGTTTCCCCATTCGGAAACCCCCGGATCAAAGCCTGGTTGACGACTCCCCGGGGACTATCGCGGCCTCCCACGTCCTTCATCGGTTCCTGGTGCCAAGGCATCCACCGTGCGCCCTTAAAAACTTGGCCACAGATGCTCGCGTCCACTGTGCAGTTCTCAAGCAACGACCAGCCACCCACCACCCCAACCGCTACCGGTCGAGTTCACTGGGGCCGGCGTCTTCGAAGGAACGAACTCTCGTCCGTGCCCTCAGACACCCAACAGCGTGCCCGACACATCCAGCCGACGACTGCGTTCCACGCTCCGAAGAGCAGTACTGACGGTCACCAGACCGAGTGTGCCGAGTAGTCAACGTTCCACCCATGAGCTAACCACCGTCGAACATTCGCCGACGTAGTGGCTCTGGATCCCTTACGGGACCTAGATGCTCCTTAGAAAGGAGGTGATCCAGCCGCACCTTCCGGTACGGCTACCTTGTTACGACTTCGTCCCAATCGCCAGTCCCACCTTCGACGATTCCCTCCCACAAGGGGTTGGGCCACCGGCTTCGGGTGTTACCGACTTTCGTGACGTGACGGGCGGTGTGTACAAGGCCCGGGAACGTATTCACCGCAGCGATGCTGATCTGCGATTACTAGCGACTCCGACTTCATGGGGTCGAGTTGCAGACCCCAATCCGAACTGAGACCGGCTTTTTGAGATTCGCTCCACCTCGCGGTATCGCAGCTCATTGTACCGGCCATTGTAGCACGTGTGCAGCCCAAGACATAAGGGGCATGATGACTTGACGTCGTCCCCACCTTCCTCCGAGTTGACCCCGGCAGTCTCCTGTGAGTCCCCATCACCCCGAAGGGCATGCTGGCAACACAGAACAAGGGTTGCGCTCGTTGCGGGACTTAACCCAACATCTCACGACACGAGCTGACGACAGCCATGCACCACCTGTACACCGACCACAAGGGGGCGCCTGTCTCCAGACGTTTCCGGTGTATGTCAAGCCTTGGTAAGGTTCTTCGCGTTGCGTCGAATTAAGCCACATGCTCCGCCGCTTGTGCGGGCCCCCGTCAATTCCTTTGAGTTTTAGCCTTGCGGCCGTACTCCCCAGGCGGGGAACTTAATGCGTTAGCTGCGGCACGGACGACGTGGAATGTCGCCCACACCTAGTTCCCAACGTTTACGGCGTGGACTACCAGGGTATCTAATCCTGTTCGCTCCCCACGCTTTCGCTCCTCAGCGTCAGTATCGGCCCAGAGATCCGCCTTCGCCACCGGTGTTCCTCCTGATATCTGCGCATTTCACCGCTACACCAGGAATTCCGATCTCCCCTACCGAACTCTAGCCTGCCCGTATCGAATGCAGACCCGGGGTTAAGCCCCGGGCTTTCACATCCGACGCGACAAGCCGCCTACGAGCTCTTTACGCCCAATAATTCCGGACAACGCTTGCGCCCTACGTATTACCGCGGCTGCTGGCACGTAGTTAGCCGGCGCTTCTTCTGCAGGTACCGTCACTTGCGCTTCTTCCCTGCTGAAAGAGGTTTACAACCCGAAGGCCGTCATCCCTCACGCGGCGTCGCTGCATCAGGCTTGCGCCCATTGTGCAATATTCCCCACTGCTGCCTCCCGTAGGAGTCTGGGCCGTGTCTCAGTCCCAGTGTGGCCGGTCGCCCTCTCAGGCCGGCTACCCGTCGTCGCCTTGGTAGGCCATTACCCCACCAACAAGCTGATAGGCCGCGGGCTCATCCTGCACCGCCGGAGCTTTCCACACGGAGACCATGCGATCCCGTGTCGTATCCGGTATTAGACCCCGTTTCCAGGGCTTGTCCCAGAGTGCAGGGCAGATTGCCCACGTGTTACTCACCCGTTCGCCACTAATCCACCACCGAAGCGGCTTCATCGTTCGACTTGCATGTGTTAAGCACGCCGCCAGCGTTCGTCCTGAGCCAGGATCAAACTCTCCGTGAATGCTTCCCCGTGATCGGGGCGAACACCACGAGAGCGGAACAGATCGGAGGAATAGTCCGATCCGTTCACAGCGTCCTCGCTGTGTTGCCTCCCAAGCTCGGGAGGGCTTTCAAAGGAACCTCGTCCCAGCAGAGTTGCTGGGACGGGGTATCAACATATCTGGCGTTGACTTTTGGCACGCTGTTGAGTTCTCAAGGAACGGACGCTTCCTTCGGTCCCGTTTCACCGGGCCCTCCGGGCGCTTCCCTTCGGTGTTTCACACTCTATCAGGCCTTTTCGGTCTTCCGAACCGCGGTCTTTTCTGCAGTCAATGCACACATCACTAGAGGTGATGCAGGCAGGCAGAAATGATCGAGATTCTCGGATCAAGACTCTGATGGGGTGCTGTCCCGTTCCTGAGCCGCAGTGATTGCGTCCTCGTGTCCGGGGCAGGTGTTAGACAGTACAGGTGGGGTTGGGGCGAGGCAAATCGGGGGAAGGCCGCCGTCCAGCGGCACCCCTTCACACGCATGATCGCGCCTCGCGTCTGTCATGCGGAGCGTCCACTTCTTATGACTTACGCTCTGACCGGTGCGCCGTCCGGGACAGGTAGTGACGGCGACCTGATAGATCTCCACCCCTGGGAGGCTTCCCATGACCACCGTGACGTCCCCGCTCGCCGGACGCGCCATCGGGCTCAGCGCAGTGCCTGACCCCGTCTTCTCCGGCGCGATGGTGGGGCCCGGTACCGCGATCGACCCGGCTCGCGAGCCTTCCGTTGCGCTCGCGCCCGTGGACGGCGTCGTCGTTTCCCTGCACCCGCACGCGTTCGTCGTCGTGGACGCCGAAGGGCACGGCGTGCTGACGCACCTGGGCATCGACACCGTTCAGCTCAACGGCGAGGGCTTCGAGCTGCTCGTCAACAAGGGGGACAACGTGACGCGCGGCCAGGGCGTCGTCCGCTGGGACCCCGCCGCCGTCGAGGAGGCCGGGAAGTCGCCGGTCTGCCCCGTCGTCGCTCTGGAGGCCACCGCCGACGCGCTCGGTGACGTGCGCGAGGACGGCGACGTGAAGGCCGGGGATCAGCTCTTCAGCTGGCAGTGATGCGCGGCGCCGTTCCGTAGGGCACGCGCGCGTGGCGCGCGCGGACCGGCAGCGTGGACCGAGCGGCCGTATCGGGCCGCACGTACGACAGTTCAACGCGACGGCAGTGACCGTCGCATCACACGGAGACGGGTGCAATGGAGACAACGCTGCGAGGCGTCGGCGTGAGCCACGGTGTCGCCATAGGCGAGGTACGGCACATGGGAACGGCGGTGCTGGAGCCGCCGGCCAAGCAGATCCCCGCCGAGGATGCGGAGCGTGAGCAGGGGCGCGCCCGCCAGGCCGTGGAAGCCGTGGCCGCCGACCTGATCGCCCGCGGCAACCTCGCCGGTGGTGAGGCGCAGGCGGTGCTGGAGGCCCAGGCCCTGATGGCCCAGGACCCCGAGCTGATGGCCGACGTCGACCGCCGGATCGCGGTGGGCAGCACGGCCGAGCGTGGTGTGTACGACGCGTTCGCCGCGTACCGGGCGCTGCTGGCCGGTGCCGGCGAGTACCTGGCGGGCCGGGTCGCGGACCTGGACGACGTGCGGAACCGGATCGTTGCGCGGCTGCTGGGCGTGCCGATGCCGGGTGTGCCGGACAGTGACGAGCCGTACGTGCTGATCGCGCGGGATCTCGCGCCGGCCGACACGGCGCTGCTGGATCCGTCGCTGGTGCTCGGCTTCGTGACCGAGGAGGGCGGGCCGACCAGCCACAGCGCGATTCTGGCGCGGGCGCTGGGCGTGCCGGCCGTCGTCGCGCTGCCGGGCGCGCACGAGCTGGTGGAGGGCACGGTGGTGGCCGTGGACGGCAGCACCGGCGAGATCTTCGTCAATCCGAGCGACGAGAAGCGTGCGGAGATGGAGCGGGCGGCCGAGGAGCGGAAGGCCGCGCTGGCCGCCGCCACGGGGCCGGGTGCGACGTCGGACGGGCACAAGGTGCCGCTGCTGGCGAACGTCGGTGGTCCGGCGGACGTGCCGGCGGCGGTCGAGGCCGGTGCCGAGGGTGTCGGGCTGTTCCGTACGGAGTTCCTGTTCCTCGACGACAGCAAGAACGCGCCGTCGGAGGAAAAGCAGGTCGAGGCGTACCGCCAGGTGCTGGAGGCGTTCCCGGAGGGCCGGGTGGTCGTGCGCGTGCTGGACGCGGGCGCGGACAAGCCGCTGGACTTCCTGACGCCGTCGGACGAGCCGAACCCGGCGCTGGGCGTGCGGGGTCTGCGTACCCTGCTCGACCACCCCGAGGTGCTGCGGACCCAGCTCACCGCGCTGGCCAAGGCGGCGGAGGGGCTGCCGGTCTACCTCGAGGTCATGGCGCCGATGGTGGCGGACCGTACGGATGCCAAGGCGTTCGCCGACGCGTGCCGTGAGGCGGGGCTGCAGGCGAAGTTCGGTGCGATGGTGGAGATTCCGTCCGCCGCGCTGCGGGCGCGTTCGATCCTGCAGGAGGTGGAGTTCCTGTCGCTGGGCACCAACGACCTGGCGCAGTACACCTTCGCCGCTGACCGTCAGGTCGGTGCGGTGTCCCGGCTGCAGGACCCGTGGCAGCCCGCGCTGCTCGACCTGGTGGCGACGTCGGCGGAGGCCGCCAAGGCCGAGGGCAAGAGCTGTGGTGTGTGCGGCGAGGCGGCTTCCGACCCGCTGCTCGCGTGTGTCCTGACGGGGCTCGGCGTCACCAGCCTTTCCATGGGTGCGGCGTCGCTTCCTTATGTGCGCGCAACGCTGGCGAAGCACACGCTGGCGCAGTGCGAGCGTGCCGCGTCGGCGGCGCGTGCGGCGGACACGGCCGAGGAGGCCCGTCTGGCGGCGCAGGCGGTGCTCTCAGGAGAGTGACCGCGGGGTCCTCGAGGACCCTCGTTCAGCGGTGTGGTGCCGTGGTGTCGATGGCCGTCCCGCCCTTGTGGCGGGGCGGCCATCGCCGTGTTCGAGGGCACGTGGGTCCTACGTGTGCCCGCAGTGCTGGTGGGGGTGGTCGGGTGCCGGGAGGGCGATGCCCGGGAGGTAGTCGACGTCCGGTTCGGGTGGGACGGGGTCGCCGGTCCTGGCGTCGGTGCAGTACGCGGAGAAGACTTCGGCGGCGGTGAGGGCGGTGAGCCAGTCGTCGCGGAGGGACCAGCCGCGTACCTCGTCGCCGTGCTCGTCGTCGAGGGTGCGGGTGACGACGCCGCCGGGGACGCGGACGGCGATGCCGGCGGCGAGGACGGTGCAGAAGGTCAGCGCGTCCGCTTCGGCGAGGTGCAGGCGGCCGTCCTGCTGTGCCGTGACGGACACCGCCGCGAGGAGGGGTCCGCCGTCACCTGAGGGGACGCTGCAGACGAGGTGGTGTCTGCCGGGGCCGAGGGCCTCCAGGAGTCGCAGCATTGCCTGGGTGGCGCGTTCGAAGGCGGCGTGTGCGAGGTCGCCGTTGCAGGTGGGGCAGCGGCCGGTGTCCGAGAGGAGGGCGCCGGCCCGGTCCCAGGTGTCCTGGCGGTCGGCCTCGTCGAGGAGCGCGGGCAGGGTGTCGGTCAGCCGTCGGCCGGTGTACGGGACGGTGGCGCCGGCCGCGGTGACTTCGGTGGTGTAGCGGGCGCGGCTTTCCGGCCGGTCGGGGTCCAGTCCCCTGTCGGTGCAGTAGGCGGCGTACTCGCCCGGGTCGAAGAGGGTGAGGGCGGTGTGCCGGCCCTGGGCTGCGAGGGTGCGGAGGAGGCCGTCGAGCCGGCGGAGGTACTCGGAGTGGTCCTGGCCGGTGAAGGGGAAGGTGCGGTAGCGGGCCATGGCCGCGAGGTCGTCGGGCGTCGGGAGGACGGCGAGGGTGCCCGGGATTTCGCGGCTCAGCCGGCGCTGGGTGGCGGCGCTCCCCCGGCGGGCGCGGTTTGCCGGGCCGCGGGCCCGGCGGGCGTGGCGTCGTTGGGCTCCTGGCTGGGTGCGGCGGGCGGTGCTGGTCATGGTTTCCCCCTTGATGACGCTGGTGAGCGGGCGCGGGCCGGCTGTGGGGCCGGCCCGGGCTCGGGTGCCGTCGTCTCCGACGACTCATTGCTCACTGAGCGTAAGCGAGGGGTCTGACAATGGCGGTCGCGAGCCGCCGGAAGCGGCTGTGATCAGGCATTTCCGGCGGCTGGGTGATCACTGTGCGCGGTCGGCGGCGATCCGCTCGTAGAACCGGAGGAGTTCGAGGTTGTCGACGGAGCCGGGGTTGACGGCCTTTTCCAGCGGGGTGCCCTGGAGCAGGCGCTTGACCGGGACTTCGATGCGCTTGCCGGTGAGGGTGTGCGGTACGCCGGGGGCTTCGATGATGTCGTCGGGGACGTGGCGCGGGGAGAGCTGGGTGCGGATGGTCTGCTTGATCCTGCCGCGGAGGTCGTCGTCGAGGACGGCGCCTTCGGCGAGGTGGACGAAGAGGGGCATCCAGTAGCCGCCGTCGGGGAGTTCGAGGCCGATGACGAGGGATTCGCGGATCTCGGGAAGGCGTTCGACGGCTTCGTAGATGTCGGCGGAGCCCATGCGGACGCCTTGGCGGTTCAGGGTGGAGTCGGAGCGGCCGTGGATGACGACGGTGCCGCGTGCGGTGAGGGTGATCCAGTCGCCGTGCCGCCAGACGCCCGGGTACATCTCGAAGTAGCTGTCCCGGTAGCGGCTGCCGTCGGGGTCGTTCCAGAAGCGTATCGGCATGGAGGGCAGCGGGTTGGTGACGACGAGTTCGCCGACTTCGTCGGTGAGCGGCTTGCCCTGCGGGTCCCAGGCCTGGAGGTCGGTGCCGAGGCAGGGGGCCTGGAGTTCGCCGATGTGGACGGGGAGGGTCGGTACGGCGCCGGCGAAGCAGCTGCAGACGTCGGTGCCGCCGCTGACGGAGGCGATCCAGAGGTTTTCGGCGACCTCGTCGTGGAGCCAGCGGAAGCCGTCGGGGGGCAGCGGGGATCCGGTGGTGGCGACGCACTTGACGCGGGAGAGGTCGTAGTCGCGTCCGGGGTGGACGCCGGCCTTGGCGCAGGCCATGACGTATGCGGCGGAGGTGCCGAAGAGGGTGGCGCCGGTGCGTTCGGCGATCCGCCATTGGGCGCCGGTGTCGGGGAAGCCGGGGCTGCCGTCGTACAGGACGACCGTGGAGCCCGCGAGGAGGCCGGCGACGAGGAAGTTCCACATCATCCAGCCGGTGGAGGTGTACCAGAAGAAGCGGTCCTCTGGGCCGAGGTCGCAGTGGAGTCCGGTCTGCTTGAGGTGTTCGAGGAGGATGCCGCCTTGGGACTGGACGATGGCCTTGGGAAGGCCGGTGGTGCCGGAGGAGTACAGGACCCACAGGGGGTGGTCGAACGGCACCTGTGCGAAGACCGGCTCTTCGTCGTGGGAGACGACGTCGTCCCAGTGGAGCGCGCCTTCGGGTGCTTCGGTGCCGAGCAGCGGGATGTGGACGACGGCGGTGAGGCTGGGGAGTTCGGCGCGCAGCTCGGCCACTGTGGCGCGGCGGTCGTGTTCCTTGCCGCCGTAGCGGTAGCCGTCGACGGTGAACAGGACGACGGGCTCGACCTGCTGGAAGCGGTCCAGGACGCTGCGGGCGCCGAAGTCGGGGGCGCAGGAGGTCCAGACGGCGCCCACGGCGGCGGAGGCCAGGAAGGCGACGACCGCTTGCGGGACGTTGGGGACGTAGCCGCTGACGCGGTCGCCGGGGCGGACGCCGAGGCGGCGGAGTTCGACGGCGAGGGAGCCGACCTGGGCGCGGAGTTCGGCCCAGGTGACGGGGGTGGGTTCGTGGCTCTCGTCGACGTGCAGGAGGGCGGGTTCGGCGGCCCTGGCGGGGTCCTCGCCGGCGCGCAGGGCGTGCTCGGCGTAGTTCAGGGTGGCGCCGGGGAACCAGCGGGCGCCGGGCATGGTGGCGTCGGTCAGCACGGTGTCGTAGGGGGTGCTGAAGCGGACGTCGAACCATTCGGCGACGGCGCGCCAGAAGGTGCTCAGCTCTTCGACGGACCAGCGGTGCAGGGCGGCGTAGCTCGCGGCGGGGTCTCCTGGGGTGGCGGCCGGCGCGCCGTGGTGGTGGGCGGCCCACTCCTGGAAGCGGGTGACCTGTGCTCCGGCGATACGGTCCGCTCCGGGCTGCCACAGGGGCTCCGGGTGGGTTGCGGGCTGCGGTGCGGTGGTCATCATGCGGCTCCCGGGCTGTACACGGCTGGTGTGCCGGTCCGTGCGCCGCGGTGGGCGGTGCCGCCGGCCGTCCCCGTCCGGTGGTGCCCGACGCGTCCGTAGGGGTGCGCAGGACACGACTGCTCAGGACGATGCCACGTGATCGACTTCCGCACCAGGGTGGGCGCCCCATATTCAGGGGGAATGGTGTGTGGCGCGGACACGGTGTGAACGGCGCGCCCGAAGACGGGCCGCAGGCCCCGGAGTGCGGTGTCTCTTTTGGGGACACAGCAGGTCAACACAGGTGAACGGCAGCTGAACGATGCCTTCACAGGGGTGCGCTGATGGCAGGCTGAGCTGTATGGACGGGCGGGATCTGGTGCGGTCGGCACGGACGGTCAGGGCGGTGGGCGCCGCGCAGGGGTGGTTGTCGGTACGGTCGGCCCTGCGGCGTAGGCGGGCCGATGCGGCGGGGCTGCCGCGGCGGGGTGCGGAGCGGGCGCGGGTGCCCGGTGCGGCGGTGGGGGCGGAGCCGCAGCCGGGGGGCGGAGTGGTGCGGTTCGCGCGGTCCTCGCTGCGGATCAGGGTGACGGCGGGCGGCGCGGTGTTCTGCGGCTGGGACGGTGCGGCGCCGGAGCCGTCGTACGCGCTGGTGGGGACGGGCCCGGAGGCGGACGGCCGGGCGGAGCTGGAACCCGACACCGAGGGCGGCTGGCGTGTGGTGTCGGAGCGGGTGACGGTCGCGGTGTCGCGGTTCGGTGCGGTGGAGATCCGTACGCCGGGCGGGGTGGTGCTGCGCCGGGAGCTGCCGCCCAGGTGGTGGGACGTGGTGCCGGAGGCGGCCCCCGGAGACGGCGGCGCGCCGGAGGGCGGTCCCGAGAGGGCCGCGGGGCCCGGCGGTGGCTGTGCCGAGGAGGCGGGGCGGATCACGTACGGCGGTGAGTCGCGGTGGGTGCAGCGCTCCGAGGTGGCGGCGGACGCGCGGTTCTTCGGGCTGGGTGGCCGGGCCGGCGGGCCGAGGCTGCGGGCCGGCACGTACCGGTTGTGGAACACCGACCCCGGAGGCGCGTTCGGGCCGGGCGATGATCCGCTGTCGTTGACGATGCCGGTGCAGCTGGTCGTCGCGGACGCCGGTACGCATCTGGTGTTCCACGACAATTCCTGGGACGGGCGGGTCTCGCTCCGCGAGGGTGAGGAGGGCAGGGGCTCGGGGCACGACCGGGCCGGCTCGTGTGAGCTCCGGATGGACGGCGGTCCGCTGCGCTACTGGGTGCTGACGGGGACGCCTGCCCGGGTGCTGCACGGCTGGGCGTCGCTCACGGGGGCGCCCGCATTGCCGCCCCGCTGGGCTCTCGGGCACCAGCACGCCCGGTTCGGTTTCGGTGACGCGGCGGAGGTGCGGCGGGTGGCCGCCGGTTACCGTGCGCGCGGTGTGCCGCTGTCGGCGCTCCACCTGGACATCGATCACTTCGACGGCCACCGGGTGTTCACGGTGGACCGTACGCGTTTCCCCGATCTGCCGGGGCTCGCCTCCGAGCTGCGCCAGGAGGGAGTGCGGCTGGTGTCGATCGTGGATCCCGGGGTGAAGGCGGAGCCGGGGAACGCGGTGTACGAGAGCGGGGCGGCGGCCGACGCGTTCGTACGGGAGGCGGGCGGGCGCGAGGTACGGGGCGCGGTGTGGCCGGGCGAGGCGGTCTTTCCCGACTTCACGGACGCGCGGGTGCGCAAGTGGTGGGGCGGCCTGTACGCGGAGCGGCTGGCCCAGGGGTTCGCCGGGGTGTGGCACGACATGAACGAGCCGTCGTCCTTCGCCGCGTTCGGGGATCCGACGCTGCCCCGGTCGGCGCGGCACGCCCTGGAGGGCCGGGGCGGGGACCACCGGGAGGCGCACAACGTCTACGGGCTGGCGATGGCGCGTGCCGGCTATGAAGCGCTGTGCGAGCTGCGTCCTGAGGAGCGGCCTTTCCTCTTCTCGCGTTCCGGGTGGGCGGGGCTGCAGCGCTACGGAGGTACGTGGTCGGGGGACGTGGCAACCGGGTGGTCCGGGCTGCGGGCCTCCTTGTCGCTGGTACTGGGACTGGGGCTGTGCGGTGTCCCGTACAGCGGTCCCGACATCGGGGGCTATTCGGGAGTGCCGTCGGCCGAGCTGTATCTGCGGTGGTTCCAGTTGGGCGCTTACCTGCCGCTGTTCCGTACGCACTGCGCGCACGACGCGGGGCGCCGGGAGCCGTGGGAGTTCGGGGACGAGGTGCTGGAGCACGCCCGTACGGCGGCCCTCGAACGTGAGCGGCTGCTCCCGTACGTGTTCACGCTGGGGCAACTGGCCCGGCTCAGCGGTGCGCCCTACGTGCGCCCGCTGTGGTGGAACACGCCGCGTGACCGTGCGCTGCGCGACTGCGAGGACGCATTCCTGCTCGGCGACGCGCTGTTGGTGGCGCCGGTGCTGGAGGAGGGGGCGCGGCGGCGGTCCGTGCGGCTGCCGCGTGGGCGGTGGTACGACACCGCGACGGGCCGGGCGTACGACGGGCCCGGGACGGTGGTGGTCGACGCCCCTCTGTCGCGGATTCCGGTGCTGGCGCGGGCGGGTGCGGTGCTGCCGGTGGCGGGTGCGGACGGCGAAGTGGAGCTGGAGGCCTGGGCGCCTTCTCCGGGGCGCAAGGGCGGCGGAATCGTCGTACCGGATTCCGGGGACGCTTGGGAACCTCCGTGCGTTGAACGGATGGAGTCGCAGTGGGTGTCGGGGCGTGTGGTGGTGAGCCGGCCGGACGGGGAGCCGGTGGGCTATCGGGTACGTGTCCTGGGTAGCGGATCCGAGGCGGCGGCCGGAGAGGACGGGTCCGGCACACACGGGGAAACGTGACAGGGGGCGGACAGCAGGATGACGGCCGGAGCGGAGAACGGGGTGGGGAGCGAGTCCGCGGAAGAAGGGCTCGCGGAGGCTTCGGTAGTGTCTGCCGGCGGCGCGTCCCGGAGCGCGTCGGAGCTGGCGGATCTGGTGACGCCGATGGCCGTTCGGACGGCGGCGACGCTGCGGCTCGCCGACCGTATCGCCGAGGGCATACGGACGGTGCCCGCACTCGCCGGCGTCACGGGCAGCGACCCCGGTGCGCTGCGGCAACTCCTGAGTCATCTCGTCGCGGCGGGACTGCTGCGGCGGGCCGACGACGCCGGGCCCGGGTACGAGCTCACCGCCACGGGCGAGGAGTTGCGGGACGGGCACCCTGGCGGGCTGCGCCGGAGGCTGGACACCGGAACCGCGATCGGACGGGCGGACCTCGCCTTCGTCGAACTGCCGCACTCCGTACGGACCGGCGCGGCGGCGTTCCCCGAGCGGTACGGGAAGGACTTCTGGGCCGACCTGCGGACGGATCCGGCACGGACGGCCGACTACGACGCTCAGATGGCGGTGGACGTGGCCTCCTGGGCGGAGGCCGTGCTGCCGGTGTATGACTGGGCCGGGCTCGGGCGTCTGGTGGACGTCGGCGGCGGCAACGGCACGATGCTCGCCACGCTGCTGACAGCCCATCCTGAGTTGCGGGGCACGGTGTTCGACCAGCCGGAGACGGCGCGGGCGGCGCGGGCCACGCTCGCGGCGGCGGGGGTGGCGGACCGTGGGGACGCGGTGGGCGGCGACTTCTTCGGGGAGTTGCCGTCCGGTGCGGGTGGCTATCTGCTGTGTGCGGTGCTGCACGACTGGGACGACGAGTCGGCGGTGGCGATCCTGCGGAGCTGCGCGCGGGCGGCGGGCCGGACGGGCAAGGTGCTGGTGGTGGAGAAGTTCGGTACGGGCGGCGAAGCGGTCAGCACGGCGATGGACCTCCGGGTGCTGGTGTACTTCGGTGCCCGCGAGCGCGGCGTCACGGACCTGTCGACGCTGGCGGCGCAGGCGGGGCTGGAGGTGAGCGGGGTCCGTCCGGCGGGGCGGCTGGCGGTCGTGGAGCTGACGGTCCGCTGACGCGGCGTTCGGCCGGAGACGGGCAGTCTGAGGAGGGAGCCCGAGGAGGGGGTCCGAGGAGGGGGTTCGAGGAGGGTGGCCGTAGTCGGGCGCCCGAGGAAGGTGGCGGGGCGTTCGGCCGGAGGCGGCTCCTGGCCGCGCGTGGTGGTCTTTCCCCGGCCGGGGCGGGCCTGGTAGACGAGGGGCATGCCAAGACTTGCTGCCGCGCTGCGCGGCCTCGCCGTCACCGCCGCCACCCTGGTCTCCGTCGCCGCGCTGCCCTCGGGGGCCGAGGCCCAGCAGCCGCACGGAACGCCGTCCACGGGACCGGCCGCACCGGCCGCACCGGCCAGGGGTGCCAAGGACCCGAAGGCGCCCGAGGAGTTCGTGGCGCTGCGGGACGTGGACCCGACGATCCGGCAGGAGATCCGGTACTACACGCCGCACAACTTCATGGGCGTGCCGGTCACCGGTTACGAGAAGCCGATGTGCCTGCTCACCCGGGACGCGGCGAAGGCGCTGCACCGGGCGCAGCGGTCCTTCCTCAAGAAGGGCTACACGCTGAAGGTCTACGACTGCTACCGGCCGCAGCGGGCGGTGAACCACTTCGTGGAGTGGGCCAAGGACCTGGACGACCAGCGCATGAAGGGCGAGTTCTATCCCCAGGTCGACAAGTCGACACTCTTCGAGGACGGGTACATCGCGGAGAAGTCCGGGCACAGCCGCGGCAGCACGGTGGACCTGACACTCGCGAAGCTGCCCGCCCTGCCCACCCGCCCGTACGTGCCCGGCGAGCCGCTGCGCCCCTGCTACGGCCCCAAGGACCAGCGGTTCCCCGACAACTCGCTCGACATGGGCACCGGCTTCGACTGCTTCGACACCCTGGCGCACACCCTCGATCCGCGCATCCAGGGGGAGCAGCGGAAGAACCGGCTGCTGCTCAAGGAGGGGCTGGCGAAGGCCGGCTTCGTGAACTACGAGAACGAGTGGTGGCACTACACCTTCCAGCCGGAGACGTTCCCCGACACCTACTTCGACTTCCCCGCCTCACGGAAGTCGCTCGCCGGGCGGCACTGACAGCGGTGGACGCCGTTCCCTGCGCACACATGGCACTGGCAGCGGCGGACGCGCCCTTCCCGCTCACGCACGGCAGGCACTGACAGCCGCCGCGCACCGGCGCTACCGTGCGCCCATGACGACACGGGAATTCACCACGTACGAGGACTTCTGGCCGTACTACGTCGCGATGCACTCCAAGGCCGCGACCCGGTGGGTGCACCTGACGGGCACCCTCACCGGGCTCGCGGTCTCGGCGTACGGGCTGATACGGCGGCGCCGGAAGCTGCTGCTCGGGCTGCCGCTGATCGGATACGGGACGGCCTGGCCCGCGCACTTCCTCATCGAGGGCAACAACCCGGCCACCTTCGGGCATCCGGCCTGGTCGCTGCGTGGTGACGCGCAGATGATCCGCATGATGCTGGCGGGGCGGGACGCCGAGCTGGATGAGATCGCCCGCAAGTGGCTCGCGGAGAACGCCGGGTAAGCCGGTCACAGCCGGCCGCCCGCCGAGTCCGACGAGAGCCGCTGAGCCACGTACACCGGGATCACCGACAGGGCGATGAGCAGGGCGGCAACGACGTTGATGACCGGGGCCTGGTTCGGGCGGGCCAGGTTCTCGTAGATCCAGATGGGCAGCGTCTCCGTTCCCGGGCCCGCGGTGAACGTGGTGACCACGATCTCGTCGAAGGAGAGCGCGAAGGCCAGCAGGGCGCCCGCGAAGAGGGCCGATCGCAGCGCGGGCAGCGTGACATGCCGGAAGGTCTGGGCGGGGCGGGCGCCCAGGTCGGCGGAGGCCTCGGCGAGCGAGGGCGCGATACGGCGCAGCCGGGCGGCGACGTTGTTGAAGACGATGACGACGCAGAACGTCGTATGCCCGACGATCACGGTGAACAGCCCGAAGCCGATGCCGAGCGGGTCCAGGACCGTGCGGAACGCCGCGTTGAGGGCGATGCCCGTGACGATGCCCGGCAGGGCGATCGGCAGCACGACCAGGAAAGAGACCGTCTGCCGGCCGAAGAAACGGTGCCGGTGGACGGCGAAGGCAGCCAGTACGCCCAGGACGAGGGCGATGGCGGTGGCGGCGAGGCCGGCCTTCAGCGAGGTCCACAGGGCGTCCCGCACGCCTTGGCTGTGTACGGCTCGCACCCACCATTCGCCGGTCAGTCCGCTGGGCGGCCAGGCGAAAGAGCGGTCGGCGTTGAAGGAGTTGAGGACGACCAGGAGCAGGGGGACGTGGACGACCGCCAGCCCTGCGGCCATGAGGACACCGAGCACGGTGCGGGCGGTGCGGGTCAGGTGCACGTCACGTCCTCCTCGCGGGCGCGGGAACCGGTGCGGGGCCCGGCGGTGGGTACCGGTGCCGGGGCCGGTGTGAGAAGCGGTGCGGATTCGGTGGTGAGTGCGGGAACTGGGGCGGACGGCGGTCCGTTGTCACGGTGAGTAAGGAAAACAGGACGGAGAGCAGGGCAGGGAAGCGATGTCGGATACGGGGGGTCACAGTGAGTCCAGCGCTCCCGCGCGGCGTACGGCCGCCAGGTAACAGACGATCAGGACGACCGGTACGGCGGAGAGCGCGGCTGCCAGCGGGAGGTCGAGGGTGACCTGTGAGGCGATGACGTTGCCCAGCAGTTGAGTGCGGCCGCCGACGATCTGGACGGTGAGGTAATCGCCGAGGCTGAGGGAGAAGGTGAAGACGGAGCCGGCGAACAGGGCGGGACGTACGGCGGGCAGGACGACGAGGCGCAGCGTGCGCCAGGCGCCGGCACCGAGGTCGGCGGATGCCTCCAGGTGGTGGGTGGGCAGCCGCTCCAGGGCCGCGAAGACGGGGAGGATCATGTACGGAAGCCAGAGGTAGGCGAGTACGAGGACGACGGCGGGCAGGCCGTAGCCGGGGCCGCTCAGGCCGAGCGGTGCGAGGACCGCGTTGACCAGGCCGTGTTCGCCGAGCATGACGCGCCAGGCGTACGCCTTGACGAGGTAGCCGGCCCACAGGGGCGTCAGCACGGCCACGAGCAGGGCGCGCCGCCACCGCCCTGATGCGACCCGCGCCATGAAGAAGGCCATGGGGAAGGCGAGGAGGGCGTCGATGAGAGTGACGGCGACGGCGACGCCGAGAGTGCGCAGGGTGATCGTGCGGTAGACCGGGTCGGTCAGGACCGTACGGAAGTTGTCGGTGTTCCAGAGGTGAACGACATCGGAGGTGAAGCTGTCGGTGGTCCAGAAGGCGGAAAGCAACAGCACGGCGAGCGAGCCGAGGTAGGCGAGGCCCAGCCACAGCAGGGGCGGCGTGAGCAGCGCCGCCAGCCTCAGCCGCGCTCCGGCCCGAGCGGGCCGGCCGGGCCGACCGGGCCGACCGAACCGACCAGGCCGACCGGGCCGAGCGGGCCGAGCGGGCCGGGAGGCTGCCTTGGGGGTGCTTTCTTTCGGGGAGGTCACCGGCTGCCGCCCTGTCAGCCCTTGATCTCCGTCCAGGCTCGGGTCCATTGGGCGTAGTCGGTGCACTCCACGGTCGTCCGGCCGTCCAGGCACTGCTTCACGGGCGTGGTCCAGAAGTGGACGCGCTTGTAGTAGCTCTCGTCGTCGGCGTGGTAGGTGGCGCAGTGCTGGGCGTCGGAGGTCTCCTCGCAGGCCTTCGCGTTGGCGGGGGCCTCGCCGAAGTACTCGGCGACCTGGGCGTTCACCTTGGGCGAGACGATCCAGTCGAGCCACTTGTACGCGCAGTTGGGGTGTTCGGCCTTGGCGGCGACCATCCAGGTGTCCGACCAGCCGGTGGCCCCCTCCTTGGGCAGTACGGCCTTGACCGGGGCCTTCTCGGCCTCGGCGAGGTTGGCGATGACCTGCCAGGTGGTGCCGACGACGCTGTCGCCGCCCTTGAACGCGGTGACTTCCTTCTGGTAGTCGCTCCAGTACTCGCCGATGTGGGCGTGCTGCTTCTTGAGGAGCGCGACGGCGGCGTCCAGCTGCTTCTGGTCCAGCGCGTAGGGGTTCTTGATGCCGAGTTGCGGTTCCGTCTTCATCAGGTACAGCGCGGCGTCGGCGATGTAGATGGGTGAGTCGTAGGCGGTGACCTTGCCGGTGTGCTTCGGGGCGTCCTCGAAGACGGCTCGCCAGGAGTCGGGCGCGGGCTTGACCTTGTCGGTGCGGTACATCAGGAGGTTGGCGCCGCGACCGTGCGGGATGCCGTACATCCGTCCGTCGACGGAGTTGAACGGCTGCTTCTTCAGGCCGGCGAAGATGTCCTTGTAGTTCGGTACCAGCTTCGTGTTGACGGGCGCGGCGTCGCCGGAGGCGATCAGGCGCAGGGTGGCGTCGCCGGAGGCGGAGACCGTGTCGTACTGGCCGGTCTTCATCAGCGAGACCATCTCGTCGGAGGTCCCGGCGATCTTGGTGTTGACCTTGCAGCCGGTCTGCTTCTCGAAGGGGTGGACCCAGTCGGCCTTCGGGTCGTTGGAGCCGTCCTCGGCGTAGCCCGCCCAGGCGATGATGTTGACCTGGCCCTCGCCCTTGCCGAGCGTCTTCTTCATGGGGACGTCGGGTGCGCGAAAGCCGCTGCCCTGGGCGTCGCCGCCGCCTCCGCCACCACCGCCGGAGCCGCACCCGGCGGCCAGCAGCAGGACCGTGGCCGCTGCCGCGGCCTTCCACACGTTCGTGTTGCGCATCCGGTTCTCTCCCGTCGCACACGGCGTCAGTCGTCAGTCGTCAGTCGTCGGACACGGGCGCTGAGCGTCGCCAGTATCCGGATCAAGGGCGCACTCCACCAGAGCGCGTCGGGAAACGATCGGGTCAAGTAGGGGGGAAATGAGCCGAGTTGGCGGGCCCGTTGGGGCATGACTCATCGCCGCCGCGGGGAAGGGAGACGGTTGGGCGCGGGGAGGGGTCAGCTCGGTACGGGGTAGGCGTCGTCCTGGTTCCAGGCGAGGCGGACCGGGGAGTCGGGGCGGGCCGGGAGTGGGTGGCCGGGGGTGTTCAGGCGGAGCACGGTCAGGCGGTCGCCGCCCTCGTCGAGCCGCACGCTGAACCGGGTGTGCGGGCCGGCGTGCGCGATGTCGGTGATCCGGCCGGTGACCGACCGCTCCCCCGGGTCGGCGTCACGGGAGCCCGCGTACCCCGCTTCGACGTCGTTCGAGACGGCGTCACGGGTGCCCGCCTCGCCCGGGGCGGCTTCGAGCGGGGTGAGGCGGATGCGTTCCGGGCGGATGCTGTACGTGCCCGGGCGGCCCGTCACGCGTTGCGCCGCCGCGCCCCGCAGCAGGTTCGTCACGCCGACGAAGCCGGCGACGAAGGCGGTGGCCGGGTGGTCGTAGACCTCCAGCGGCGGGCCGATCTGTTCGATGCGGCCGCCGTCCAGGACCGCGACCCGGTCGCTCATCGTCAGCGCCTCCTCCTGGTCGTGGGTGACCAGCAGGAACGTGATGCCGGTGGTGCGCTGGATCTGCTTGAGCTCGGTCTGCATCTGCTGGCGGAGCTTGAGGTCCAGGGCACCGAGCGGCTCGTCCAGGAGCAGCAGTTCGGGGCGGTCGACGAGGGCGCGGGCGAGGGCGACGCGCTGCCGCTGACCGCCGGAGAGCCGGCCGGGGCGCCGGTCGCCGAAGCCGTCGAGCCGTACGGCCGCGAGCGCTTCCCGGGCACGGGCGCGGCGTTCGTCCTTGCGGACGCCGGCGACGAGGAGCGCGTAACCGACGTTCTGCTCGACCGTCATGTGCGGGAAGAGGGCGTAGTCCTGGAAGACGGTGTGCACGTCGCGGCGGTGCGGCGGCAGGTCGGTGACGTCGCGGCCGGCGAGTTCGACGCGGCCAGAGGTGGGGTGTTCGAAGCCGGCGATGAGGCGGAGGAGGGTGGACTTGCCCGATCCGGACGGGCCGAGGAGGGAGAAGAACTCGCCTTCGCGGATGGCGAGTTCCGTGTGGTCGACGGCGCGTACGGTACCGAAGTCCTTGGTGAGGGCGGTCAGGCGGACCGCCGCTGCGGGCGTCGCGTTGTCGTCGGCCATGCGGTCTCCCCCGAGTGGGACGGCTTGATCGCGCCGGGTGACTGTACCGGGACGGCCCGCTCCGCGTCACGAGCGCCGACCAGGGGACCAGGCGGCGGAGGTACGGCGACGGGGGCGGGGGCCGGCCCGGACGCGACGCGAGGGCGGACGCGCGGACGGTCGCACGAGCGACCGCGCGGGGCGGTGGCGCGGAGCGATCGCGCAGACGGCCGCAGAGGGCGGGCACCGGCTCGGCTGCATTCTCCTTACGCGGCGGAAGGGTGCGTGAACAGCGCGTGAACCCTGCTGCGTATGTGGCGGGCGGGAGGCATGCTGTCCGCGTGCCTGCCTGGACGGACCAGCTCCGATTCGCGTACCAGCCCGTCGTCAACCTCACGACCGGTGCCGTCGCCGCGCTGGAGATACTCGCCCGCCCCGAGCGCGGGGACGTGCTCGCCCAGGCGCACCGCTCCCCCGCCCTCGACGTCGAGCTGGCCGCGCTGGCGGTCCGGCACGCCTCACACCGCGAGACGCTGCTGCCGCTCCACGTGAACCTCTTCGCCGCCACCGCGGCCGAGCTGCCGGAACTGACCGCGCTGCGTACGGCGGTACGCGCGACGGGCCGGCGGCCGTGCGAGATCACTTTGGACCTGACGGGGCCGTACACGCACGTACCGGCCCGCGGGCTGCTGGAGGCGGTGGCGGGGCTGCGCGCCGACGGGTTCCGGATCTGCGCGGACGGGGTGGGCGACGGGGACGTGCCGCTGCGGCTGCTGGGTGACCTGGCACCGGACGTGATCAAGCTGGACGCCTCGCTCTGCACGGACCTGGACGCCCGGCCGGGGCGCGCCGCGGTGGTACGGACGGTGCGGCAGCTCTGCGACGAGCTGGGCGGGCTGCTGGCGGTGGAGGGCGTGGAGACCGAGCGGAGTTTCGCGGCGGTGCGGCGGGCCGGCGCGCAGCTCGGTCAGGGGCATCTGTTCGGGCCGCCGGCGCGGCGGCCCACGGCTGAGGTCTTCGTACCCTCGCAGGCACCGTCCGCGCAGGCACCGTCCGCGCAGGTGGCGCCCGCGCCGGCGCCGAGCGGGACGCCGGCCGGGCCGCCGGTCGCGCAGTTCGTGCAGCCGGCCGCGCTGCTCCCGGTGACGGCCTCCGCTGAGGAGGTGCGCAGCCGGCTCACGGGACTGCCGGACGTCTCCGGGGTGCTGCTGGTGGACGCGGACGGCGTTCCCGTACGGGCGGTGGACCGGGACCGGTTCCTGCTGTCGCTGTCCGGGCGGTACGGGCACGCGCTGTACGCGGACCGGCCGGCGCTGCGGCTCGGCGACCGGCCCCGTACGGTCGGCGCCGACGCGACGGCGTGGGAGGTGCTGGACGTCATCGCGGACGGCGACCGGGACCGCACGGGGGACGACGTGGCGGTCGTCGACGAGCGGGGGCGGTGCGTCGGGGTGGTGCACCTGGCGGACATCCTGCGGGCGCTCGCGGAGAGCCGGGTGGAGGAGGCGGCGCGGCTCAATCCGCTGACCCGGCTGCCGGGTTCCGACGCGGTCAACGGGGAGGTGGACCGGCGGATCGCGCAGGGCCGGGCCTTCGCCGTGAGCTGGCTGGACGTGGACGGGTTCAAGCAGGTCAACGACGGGGCCGGGTTCGCGGCGGGGGACGAGCTGATCCGTACGGTGGGCGCGGCGCTGGCCCGTGCGGCGAGCGGGGACGCGGCCTGCCGGGTGGGGCACATCGGGGGCGACGACTTCCTGGTGCTGACCGACCCCGACGGGCTGGACGCGGTCGCCGCCGCGGTGCTGGACGTGCCGTGGTCGGCGGGCGGGCGGACGGTGACGCTGTCCCTGGCGACGGTGGTGTGCCCGGCCGGCGCGGTCACCGGGCACGCGGAGGCGGCGGCCGCGCTGGCACCGCTGAAGAAGGCGGCGAAGGGGCTCGCCGGGGCCAGTTGGGTGCTCAGCCGGCACGGTACGGCGCAGCACGAGGTACGCCGGGGGCGGGTGGCCGCGCCCGCGGCCGGGCCCGCGAACGTACCGCCGCCGCCCGGGGCGGCCACCGGAGAGCTGCCCGAGGCAGCCACCGGGGTACCGCCCGAGGCGGCCACCGGGGTACCGCCCGAGGCGGCCACCGGGGTACCGCCCGAGGAGATGTCGAGCCGGCACGGGCGCGAGGTCCGGACCACGCACTGAGGGCCTTCCCCATGGGCACGCCGGGGCCCGTGCCGGCGAAGCCCGGTTCCGGCGACGACCCCCGGTTCCGGCGAAGCCCGTGCCCCCCGTGCCCTCTGCGCCTCTCGTTACGCGCGGCATGCCGGGTGATACCGGTGGCGCCGGTCGTTGCTGTCCATGTCCTTGACGCTCCTACACGGCCGGTGAACACTTCCGGTGTCAGTCGGCGTGCCGTACGCAGGATCCCCCGACCGCGCGGTGCTGCCGCGCGCTGTCCTGTGCCCCATCGGTGCCCTGCCGTGCTGACGCGCTCGTCGCGGAGGCCGGGGGACGCGGGAAGCACGGCCGTCGGCTCCGCCCCGTACGCACACCGTGGCGCGTCCGGAATTCATGTGGCCGGGCCATGGGAGAGGTACGCACCCTGCACGGAGGACCGGGGTCCGTCCCCGGGCAAGGGACCAAGGAGCCGCAGATGTATTCCAGTGGGGACATATTCGTCGGTGAAGTCATCGGCACCGCGATCCTGATTCTCTTCGGCGCGGGCGTCTGCGCCGCCGTCACCCTGCATCACTCCAAGGCGAAGTCGGCCGGCTGGGTGGCCATCGCGTTCGGCTGGGGCTTCGGCGTGCTCGCCGGGGCCTACACCTCGGCGCCGCTGTCCGGCGGCCACCTCAACCCCGCCGTCACCCTCGGCTCGGCCGTCGCGGGCGGCACCCCGTGGTCCAAGGTGCCGCTCTACATGGCGGCGCAGCTCATCGGTGCGCTCATCGGTGCGGCGCTGACCTGGGGCGTGTACCACGCGCAGTTCGCCGCCAACAGGCAAGCGGACAAGGCCCAGCCGACGCTGGGGATCTTCGCCACCGGGCCGGAGATCCGCAAGCCCGTGGCGAACCTGGTCACCGAGATCATCGCGACCGTCGGTCTCGTGCTGCCGATCCTGTTCTTCGGCGAGAACAGGGGTATCGGCATCGGCCCGATCCCGGGTGAGGGCGGCGGGGTCTACGGGTCGGGCATCAACGTGCTGCTCGTCGCCCTGCTGGTGGTCGGCATCGGTCTGTCCCTCGGTGGCCCCACGGGGTACGCCATCAACCCGGCCCGCGACCTCGGTCCCCGTATCGCGCACGCGCTGCTGCCCATCCCGAACAAGGGGACGTCCGACTGGGGTTACGCCTGGGTGCCGGTCGCCGGGCCGCTGATCGGAGCGGTGCTCTCCGCGCTCGTCTACAACGCGGCCTTCTGAAGGCGCGCGCGGCCTTCCGACCGCGCCGTTCCGCCCGCAGCCTGGCTGCGGGCACCCACCGCTCGCCGACGCGGTCATGTGACTCAGATGCGGTCATGTGACTGAGATGCGGTCATCCGACTGAGACGCGGTCATCCGACCGAGGAGACGCCATGACGGACAGCACGCAGAAGAGCACCGGCACCAGCACGGCCACCGGCACCAGCACGGCTACGGGCACGAGCTCCAGCTCAAGCTCACGCCCAAGCACACAGAAGTACGTCGCCGCGATCGACCAGGGCACCACCTCCAGCCGCTGCATCATCTTCGACCAGGACGGCGCGATCGTCGCCGTCGACCAGCGCGAACACCGGCAGATCTTCCCCAAGCCGGGCTGGGTGGAGCACGACGCGACCGAGATCTGGTCCAAGGTGCAGGCCGTGGTGGCGGGCGCGCTCGCCAACGCGGGGCTGCGCGCCGACCAGCTCAGCGCGCTGGGCATCACCAACCAGCGGGAGACCACGGTGCTGTGGGACCGGCGGACCGGCAAGCCGGTGCACAACGCGATCGTCTGGCAGGACACCAGGACCGCGGGGCTCTGCAACGAGCTGGGCGGCGAGGACGGCCAGGACCGGTTCCGTGACGCCACGGGCCTGCCGCTGGCCAGCTACTTCTCCGGGCCGAAGGCGGCCTGGCTGCTGGACAACGTACCCGGGCTGCGGGCGCGCGCGGAGGCGGGCGAGATCGCGTTCGGCACCATCGACTCCTGGCTGATCTGGAACCTCACCGGCGGTACGGACGGCGGGGTGCACGTCACGGACGTGACCAACGCCGGCCGGACGATGCTGATGAACCTGTCGACGCTGCAGTGGGACCCGGCGATCCTCTCGGCGATGCGCGTACCCGAGGCGGTACTGCCGGAGATCAAGTCCTCGGCGGAGGTGTACGGGACGGCCGTCGGCCAGCTGGCGGGCGTGCCCGTGGCGTCGGCGCTGGGTGATCAGCAGGCCGCGGTGTTCGGGCAGACCTGCTACGGCGTCGGCGAGGCCAAGAACACCTACGGCACGGGGTCGTTCCTGCTGCTCAACACCGGTAACCGGCCCGTGCCGTCCAAGAGCGGGCTGCTGACCACGATGGGGTACCAGCTCGGCGGCGAGGCCCCGGTGTACTGCCTGGAGGGCTCGATCGCGATCACCGGCGCGCTGGTGCAGTGGTTCCGCGACCAGCTGGGCATCATCAGCTCCGCCGGGGAGATCGAGACGCTGGCGGCGAGCGTCGAGGACAACGGCGGCGCGTACATCGTCCCGGCGTTCTCCGGGCTGTACGCGCCGTACTGGCGCTCGGACGCGCGCGGTGTGGTCACCGGTCTGACCCGCTACGTCACCAAGGCGCACCTGGCGCGTGCCGTGCTGGAGGCGACCAGCTGGCAGACGCGCGAGGTCGTGGACGCGATGTACCAGGACTCCGGGGTGCAGATCACGACGCTGAAGGTGGACGGCGGGATGACCGCCAACAACCTGCTGATGCAGCATCAGGCGGATGTGCTGGGGGTGCCGGTGATCCGGCCGGTGGTCGCGGAGACGACGTGTCTGGGCGCGGCGTACGCGGCGGGCCTGGCCACCGGGGTGTGGCAGGACCTGGACGAGCTGAAGGCGCACTGGAAGCAGGACGCGGAGTGGTCACCGCGGATGCCGGGCGAGGTCCGGGAGCGGGAGTACACGAACTGGCGCAAGGCGGTGGAGCGCAGCTTCGGCTGGCTGGACGAGAACGGCGACCAGAGCGGCGTATAGAGGGGCGCGAGTAGAGCGGCGACCGGAACAGCGACCGGAACGGACAGGACGTCCCGCGGGGCCGCGGCACGGCGTCTGCGGGGCCGTCCGCAGGGCCCGTTGCGGCCCGTACTCCGGACGGCGGGGTACGGGCCGCACGGCGCCGCCGGAGGCTTCGGGGCCCTGCGCGGGGCGGCGGGCCCCTGCGCGGGGCGGCGGGCGCAGGGCGGGGCGGCGGGCCGGAGGTTCAGGACAGCGCCGGCTCGCGCTGCTCCTCACTCATGCGCAGGGCATGCCGTACGACCTCGATGAGGACGTCGCGCGCCGAGTCCTTCTCCCGGGCGTCGCAGTCCACCACGCTGACCTCCGGGTCCAGGTCCAGCGCCTCGCGGACGGTCTCGGCGGGATAGCGATCGGCGCCCTCGAAGCAGTTGACCGCGACGGTGAAGGGGATGCCGCGCCGCTCGAAGTAGTCGATCGCCGCGAAGGAGTCCTCCAGGCGGCGGGTGTCGGCGAGCACGACGGCGCCCAGCGCGCCGGTGGCCAGCTCGTCCCACAGGAACCAGAAGCGGTCCTGGCCGGGCGTGCCGAAGAGGTAGAGGACCAGGTCCTCGCGGAGGGTGATCCTGCCGAAGTCCATGGCGACGGTGGTGGTGTGCTTGCCCTCCACGCCGGCGGTGTCGTCGAAGGGCAGGCTCGCCTCGGTCAGCTGCTCCTCCGTGCGCAGCGGCTTGATCTCGCTCACCGAGCCGACCAGGGTCGTCTTGCCGACGCCGAAGCCGCCCGCGACCAGGATCTTGAGCGTGACCGGCTCGACGGCTTTGTTGCGGCGTCGCTCAGCGCGCCCGAAGACCATTGACCGCTTCCTCCGTTTTCGGTGGTGCCACGTCAGCGACGGGCCGGCGCACCGTGGCTGATGACATCTGATGGAGCACGACAACTCCTGTGCGGGAGTGGATCGTTCCGCACCGACTGTACCGACGACAAGCCCGCGGCCCGGCACCGCCCCTATGTGATGTGCTCATGATCACTGAGCGTACGGATCGCGGCACTCGGACGGGCCGGCCCGGCGGATCCCCCACTCTCCCCGCACATATCCGCTGGTCAGGCGTTTGCGCAGGTCAATCGGGGTGGCGTAACTCTGGCGTAATGCACTCGCAGTACTGTCGACCGCTCCGGAGGACCGGTGGGCGCGACGCGGCGCCACGGAAGGGAGTCAGCCATGCGGGAGACGGCACCACCGGGTGCGGAGGGCGGGAACGACGGACCCTGGGTGTCCTCCCGGCCCCGGGCCGAGCGCGCCCGGCAACTGGCCGACGTACTCCGCCGGCAGATCACCAGCGGCGCGTACGACGGCGGGGTGCTACCGGGCGAACGCGAGTTGGGCGCGCACCTCGGAGCGTCCCGCAACGCCGTCCGTGAGGCGCTTGCGCTGCTGCGCAACGAAGGGCTGATCACCCGCAAACAGGGCGTGGGCACCACCGTCGTCATGCCCAAGTACGGCCACGGACTGGACCGGCTGGCCGGTCTGGCGGAGACGCTGACCGGCCACGGGGCGGTCACCAACGAGGTACGCGCCGCCTGCCCGGTACCCGCTCCGCCGGCGGCCGTCGCGGAGCGGCTCGGCCTGGCGCCCGGGGAAGGCGCGGTGTACGTGGAGCGGCTGCGCCGGCTGGGCGGCCTTCCGCTGTCCCTGGACACCACCTACCTCACGGCCGACATCGGGACGCCGCTGCTCGCCTGCGACCTGGCGCACCGCGACCTGTTCGCGCTCATCGAGGAGACCTCCGGACAGCGGCTGGGCCGGGCCGAGGTGTCGGTGCACGCGGTCAGCGCCGATCCCGACACCGCCGCGTTGCTCGGCGTGGCGGCGGGCGCCGCGGTCTTCGCCATCGAGCGGCTCACGCACCTCGCCGACGGCCGCCCCGTGGACGCCGAGTCGCTGCACATCAGGGCGGACCGGCTGGCTCTCCATGCCACGCTGCACCGGGGCCCGGCCTCCGAGGACACGCGATGACCGGCGTGGGTCCCGACACGACGACCGTGGTGCTGCTGGCGCTCTTCGGGCTGGCGGCCGGGGTGGGCATCACGGCGGTAGGGCCCGGCGGCGTGCTCGCGACGGTGGGGCTGTTCGTGCTCACGGACCTCTCCCCCGCCCAGGTCGCCGGTACCGCCCTCGTCACGCATGTGGCCACCGGCCTGCTGGGCACGGCCGCGTACGTACGCTCCGGCGAGCTGCGGGAGCCCGGTACGCGGCGTACCGCGTGGCTCCTGGCGGGCGCGTCCGTGCTCGGCACCCCGCTCGGCGTGCTGGCCAACACCCTCGTCTCCGGGCGCGTCTTCGGGCTGCTGCTGGGCGCCTTCGTGGCGCTGGTCGGGGTACTGGTCCGGTACCGCGAGCGCCGCGCCGCGCCTACAGGGGCGGCGTTCCCCTCGGCCTGGGTGACCCTGCTGCTCGGCTTCGGGGTGGCGGTGGTGAGCGGCGTCTTCGGGGTGGGCGGACCGATGCTCACCGTGCCGCTGCTGGTCGCGCTGCGGATGCCGGTACTGGCGGCGCTCGCGGTCGCGCAGGCCCAGTCGGTGGTGATCGCCACCGTCGGCACGTTCGGCTACGTCGCGCACGGCGCGGTGGACTGGCCGCTGGCCGCCCTCGTCGGCGTGCCCGAGCTCGCGGGCGTGCTGATCGGCTGGCGCGTCGCCCGCGTGCTGCCCGCGCGCACGCTCAAGGCCGGCCTGGTGGTGGCCCTGTTCGTACTGGCCCCGTATCTGGCCCTGTACGGCGGCTGAGCGGGCGTACGCGGGCGGGCCGGGCCCCCGGAGCGTCCGGGCCCGGCCCAGGCGCTCACAGCGCGCGCAGGCCGTTGATGACCTCGCGCAGGATGCCCTCGTCCGGGAGCTCGGCGGGCGGGACGGGCCGGCTGACCCGGACCAGCTCGGCGTCGAGCAGGTCGCCGATCAGGACCCGCACCACGCCGATCGGCAGGTCCAGTTCGGCGGCCAGTTCGGCCACCGAGAGCGGCGACTCCCGGGTGAGGTCGACGATGTCGAGGTGTTCGGGCGACAGGGACTGGTCGGTGACCGGCTCGTCGGCACGGCTCTCCGCGATCACTTGCGCGATCAGGTCGAGTCTGGCGACGGCCCCGCTGGCCGTGCGGCCACGCGTCATGGCGTACGGACGTACGACCGGGCCCGCCTCGTCGTCGAACCACCGGGCCGGGCCCGCCCCGGGCCCGGCCTGATCTTTTCGGTTCATGCGGTCACCGTCGTCATCCTCAACTGGGCCGGTCGGACCTGGGAGCCGTACCCAGGTGCGTACCCACCCTCTTGACCAGCAGCGTCATCTCGTACGCGATCAGGCCCACGTCCGAGTCGGCATCGGCGAGCACGGCCAGACAGCTGCCGTCGCCCGCGGCGCTCACGAACAGGAACGCCTCGTCCAGCTCGACCATGGTCTGCCGCACCTGGCCCGCCTCGAAGTGCCGGCCCACGCCCTTGGCCAGGCTGTGGAAGCCGGAGGCGACCGCGGCCAGATGCTCGGCGTCCTCCCGGGACAGGTCGGCCGAGAAGCCCGTGGCCAGGCCGTCGCTGGAGAGGATGAGCGCCTTGCGGACGGAGCCCACCCGGCCGACCAGCTCGTCGAGCAGCCAGCCCAGTTCGCCCGAGCCCTTCGCTGCGGTCCCGGCTGCTGTTGCCTTCGGTGCGGTCATCGACCGTCCCCTCCCATGTTCTTTCTCGGTGCTGTGGCGCTGCCGTCGTCGCCGGACTCCCGCCGGCCACGCTGCCAGCCGCGCTGGAGCGAGGCCATGCGGGCCCGTACGGCCTCGGCGTCGCGGTCGGCCGCGGGGTCCGCGGCCTCGGACGCCGCCCCGGCCTGCCGGTCGGGCGACGTCTTGAGCTGGGGGGCGAGGCTGGCCTGCCGTACCCGCCGGGGCAGGCCGCGCACCGTTGTCGCGGGCTGTGCCTCCTCGGAGGGAGCGGGCGTGGCCTCAGGGCGCGCGGCCTCAGCGGGCGCGGCCTCAGGGCGCGCGGCCTCGGTGGGCCGCTGCTCGCCGCGGGCGTCCTCGGCGGAGCGATCCGCGTCCGCCACCGGGCGCCCGTGGTCGCTGACCAGGGCCGGGGAGCGGCGGCGGCGCGGCAGTGGCGCGGGGCCGTCGCCCGGGGCCCGGTCGCGGGCCGGCTGGTGCTGCTCGCACTCGGCGGGCACCGGGCCCGTAGGCAGCGCGGGGCGGCTCTCCTCGGTGCGGCGCTGTCTTCGGGGGCCGCGGAAGACGCTCTCGTCCTCGTCGGCGGCCTGCCGCGTCACCGGCGTACCCGAGGTGTCGCGCTCCGGGAGCGGCACGGGTACCTGCGCGAGCGCGGACAGGTCGCGGCGCGCGGCGCCGGCCGCGGCCGGCCGCTTCACCGAGCCGGTGTTCTCGCCCCGGCCCTCCCCACGCCCGTCGTTGCTCTCGGTCAGCAGGGTGCCGGGGATGAAGACGACCGCGGTGGTGCCGCCGTACGGGGAGGGCTGCAGCGAGACGCGGACGCCCTGCCGCTGGGCGAGCCGGCTGACCACGAAGAGGCCGAGCCGGTCGGTGTCGGACAGCTCGAACTCGGGGGTCTCGGCGAGCCGCAGGTTGGCGTCCAGGAGCGCGTCGGGCGCCATGCCCAGGCCCCGGTCGTGGATCTCCAGGGTGAAGCCGTTGGCGACCCGCTCGCCGACCACCTGCACGGCGGTGTGCGGCGGCGAGAAGACCGTGGCGTTCTCCAGGAGTTCGGCGGTGAGGTGGGTGAGGTCGGAGACGGCCGGGCCGTCCACCGCGAGCCGCGGCAGCCGGCGCACCTCGATGCGCTCGTAGTCCTCGACCTCGGAGACGGCGGCCCGTACGACGTCCATCAGCTGGATGGGCTTGCGCCACTGCCGGGACGGCGCGGCGCCGGACAGGATGACCAGGCCTTCGGCGTGCCGCCGCATACGGGTGGTGAGGTGGTCCAGGCGGAAGAGATCGGCCAGCTCGTCGGTGTCCTCCGTACGCCGCTCCATGGCGTCGAGCAGGGTGAGCTGACGGTGCAGCAGAACCTGGCTGCGGCGGGCGAGGTTGACGAAGACCTCCGAGACGCCGCGGCGCATGTCGGCCTGTTTGACGGCGGCTTCGATCGCGGCCCGCTGCAGGGTGTTGAGCGCCTGGGCGACCTGGCCCATCTCGTCCTGGGTGAACTCCAGCCGGGGCGCTTCCTTCTCCACGTCGACGTGCTCGCCGGCGGCGAGGCGGCGCATGACGCTGGGCAGCCGTACGCCGGAGACCTCGTGCGCGTCCTTGCGGAGCCGGCTGAGGTCCTTCACGTGCCGGCGGCCCAGCCGGAAGGAGACGACGACCGAGGCGAGCAGTGCGACGAACCCGAGGACACCGGCGAAGGCCGCCTTGGCGAGAACGGTCATCGCGGCGGGCTGGACGCGGTCGGCGAAGCGCTCGCCGGCCTCCTTGTCGATCCGGTCCAGGTCGCCGAGGACCTGCCCCGCGACGCTGTGCCAGCGCTCGGCGTTGACCGCGGCGGGGGCACGGGCCGGACCGGCCGCGATCACCTTGTCCTCGAAGGCCTCCAGTTCACGCGGCTTGGCGCTGTTCCAGTAGTCCTCGTAGACGGCCCGCTCGCCCGCGGGCAGGGAGGGGAGACTGTTGTCGTACAGCAGCTTGCGCTCGGCCACCCGGTCGGCGAAGTCCCGCAGTTCGCGCTGGGTCATCGAGCCGGACACCAGAGCGGCGCTGAGCACCGCGTCCTCACGGGAGACGGCCTCGCGCGCGCGGGTGGCGTCGACCAGCGCGCCGCCCTCCTTGGAGATGTCCGCGTCGGGCAGGAAGTGCAGGCTGCCCAGGAAGCCGTAGCAGGGGTCGACCAGCGCGTTGTACTGCTCGAACGCCTCGCGGCGGGTGAGGGTGTTGTTCTCCACCTGGTCGCGCAGCTCGTCCAGGCCCGCGAAGCCGTCGACGGCGGTACGCAGCTTCGGGCCGGCGCCGCCGAGGAGGTCCTCCCGTACGTCGGAGGACTCGGCGTTGGTACGCAGCTGCGCGACGGCACGGTCGGTGGCGCGGGTCCGGCGGCGCAGGTCGGTCAGGGAGCCGGCGATGCGCGGGTCCGCGAGGTAGACCAGGGTGGCGCGGCGTTCCTTCTGGAGGGCCTGGACGGCGTCCTCCGTCGGGTAGCCGACCTTGTCGACGATGACCGCGACCTTCAGCAGCTGGCGGGCCTCGCTGCCGGTGACGTAGGTGGCGAAGGCCCACATGGCCGTCAGGGACACCAGAGGTACGAGCAGCAACGCCACGATCTTCCGGCGGATGGACTTCCCGCGAAAGCGCATGGCCTCCCCTACGTCAACCCCGGCGCGCGGGGATGGTGTTCCGTCAACAAACGGCGCGAGCCTACTACTGTCGGGGGATCAACTCGAAGAGCTGTCCAGCGGACCGGGCCGCAGGTCAGGGCCGGATAGCCGACCTTGTCCGGTGATTCCGGGACAACCCGCCCGCCCATGTGTCCTCCGCCACCTTGCCCGTACTCCCTTTCGCGCCTTGCCGGTTGACCGGAACGGCCCCGCCGCCACCGACACCGAGGGCCGCGCGGCGGGTCAGCCTAAGATCGGGAGCACGGGTGCGCGACGGCATGTACCGGGGGAAACCCGGGCAGCCACCGAACAGCCGGACAGGCGGGGAAACACGGGGAGAGTGACGCTGTCATGGACATCGGCAGAGGCGACACGCTGTGGCAGGAGGAGCCTTCCACCCGCCCCAGGATGCCCGATCCGGTACGCACCGCCGCCGTACGGGCGGTGATCATAGTGGCGGTGACGCTGGTCCAGGCGATGGTGGCGTTCCTCAGTACGCTCGCCGGTTCCTGGCTCGCCTTTCCCGCGGTGCTCAGTACGGTCGCCTCGACGATCGTGGCGACGTGGGGCGTGCTGGACGTCTGGGTGACCCGGCAGGTGTGGATCCAGCGCAACGGCGTGGAGTCGCGCCCGAGCAGCACGGCCAGGGCGCTGCGGCGGGAACGGCGGCGTGCACGCCGGCAGGAGCGCCGTTCGGCGGCCGCGTGACGCCGTCCGGCGAGCCCGGACGCTCTTGCAGGAGACCGTCCCGCGAACGTCAAGAAAACATTTGGATGCGGGTATCATCTGGCCCCCTTCACGCCGATCGGTATGATGACGTTCCCCATTGCGCATCTCATCGCGCGATACGCAACGGGGAAACGCGCAACAGACCGAGATCCGGGAGCGGGTCACGACGGGCTCCCGACGACTGGCCCCACCGGGCCACCGGGCGGTGACGCACAGACCGATGCCGAAGACGACCGACACCAGCGCCACGAACGGGACCGAGGAAACCGGCGACAGCACACGCGGCGGGACCGGCTCCGTCCAGTCCGTCGACCGGGCGGTGAGCGTGCTGGAGATCCTGGCCCGGCTGGGCGAGGCCAAAGTGACCGAGCTGGCCGAGGAACTGGGCGTGCACAAGTCGACCGCCTTCCGGATCCTCGGCGTGCTGGAGAACCGCGGACTGGTCGAGCAGGAGGGCGAGCGCGGGAAGTACTACCTGGGCGCCGGCGTGCTGCGGCTGGCGGGCGCCGCCGCGATCCGGCTGGACATCTCCCAGGAAGGCGGCCCGGTGTGCCGGGCGCTGGCCGAGGACACCGGCGAGACCGCCAACGTCGCGGTACTGGACGGCGACGCGGCGGTCAACATCATGCAGGCGCGCGGCGGTGCCGCGGTCACCGCGTACAACTGGCTGGGCCGGCGCACGCCGCTGCACGCCACCGCGAGCGGCAAGGTGCTCCTCGCCCACCTGCCGCGGGAGCGCCGTGACGGCCTGCTGACCCGCTCGCTGCCCCGCTTCACCGAGCACACCCTCACCACCGCGGCCCTGCGCGCACAGCTGGCCGAGGCGCTGGAGCGCGGTTTCGCCTGCACCGCGGAGGAGCTGGAGATCGGCCTGAACGCGGTCGCCGCGCCGGTCCGGGCGCACGACGGCGCGGTGATCGGCGCGATCGGCGTGTCCGGGCCCGCGTACCGCATGGAGCGGGAGCTGCTGCCCGAGCTCGCCGAACGGGCCGCGAAGGCGGCGGCCGACCTCTCCCGCGCCATGGGCTACGCGGTCTGAACTCCCTTGCGCCGCAGGGCGAAAACCCCCTTGACGGATCGCCGACCTGATCCCAGCATGTCTCATATGATGCAACAGACCGCATCATAGGCAACAAAGGTCCGGCACCGACCTCCGCCGCCAAGGGCGCTGTCGAGGAGTGAAGACATGCCGCACGAAGCCCGCGCCGTCATCGCCGTGAAAAAGGGGGCGCCGGTCGAGGTCCTGCCGGTCCTGGTGCCCGACCCCGGCCCCGGAGAAGTGCTCGTACAGGTGCAGGCGTGCGGCGTCTGCCCGACCGACGTGCACCACCGGGACGGCGCCGCCGGTGACGCCTTCCCCTACCTGCTGGGCCACGAAGCGGCCGGCATCGTCGAGGCGGCCGGCCCCGGCTGCGGCGACCTCGCGCCGGGCGACTACGTCGTCCTCGCCTGGCGCGCCCCCTGCGGCTCCTGCCGCTCGTGCCGCCGCGGCCGCCCCTGGTACTGCTTCGACTCCCGTACCGCGCGCGGCCGGACGACCCTGCTGGACGGTACGCCGCTGACGCCCGCGCTCGGCATCGGCGCGTTCGCCGAGAAGACGCTGGTCGCCGCGGGCCAGGCGGTCAAGGTCGATCCCTCGGCCCGGCCCGAGGCCGCCGGGCTGGTCGGCTGCGGGGTGATGGCCGGGTACGGCGCGGCGGTGCACACCGGGCGGGTGGCCAACGGCGACACCGTGGCCGTCATCGGCTGCGGCGGAGTGGGCAACGCGGCGATCGCCGGGGCCGCGCTGGCCGGTGCCCGCCGGGTGATCGCGGTGGACGTCAACGCCCGCAAGCTGGACGCCGCCGAGCGCTTCGGCGCCACCGACACCGTCAACTCCCGCTGGACCGACCCGGTCGCGGCGGTCCGCACGCTCACCGGCGGGCACGGCACGGACGTGACCATCGACGCGGTCGGCAGCCCGGAGACCTTCCGGCAGGCCCTCGCGATGCGCGACCTGGCCGGAGTGCTGGTCCAGGTCGGCGCCCCCGCGGCGGACCTGCACGTCGAACTGCCGCTGCACGACCTGTTCTCCCGCGGCGGCGCCCTGAAGACCTCCTGGTACGGCGACTGCCTGCCCAGCCGCGACTTCCCCGTCCTAATCGACCTCCACCTGCGCGGCAAGCTCGACCTGGAGGCCTTCGTCTCGGAGACGGTCGCCCTGGACGACCTGGAGAGCGCCTTCGGACGGCTGCAACGGGGGGACGTGCTGCGGTCGGTGGCGGTGCTGTGAACCGCCGGTCCCGGTGGCCCTCCGGGCTTCCCGGGTGGCGCGCCCCCTGTCAACCCTGACGAACGTCGTACCGCATCCGGGCCGTTCGGCCCGGGCCGCCGGCCGTCCCGCTGCCTACGGTCGGCGGCCATGGAAACCGTTCTTCACGCCCCCTTCCGGCGCCGTTTGCTGCACGCCTCGGTACTGACCGGAGCCGGCGCGGCAGCCGTGACCGCGCTCTCACCCGGCGGCCTGGGCCAGCCCGACCCCGTACAGGTCACCGGAGGCACCTCGGCGGAGACCTACCACTCGCTGACGGACCTCGTGGCGGAAGCACCCTCCTGGGCGGGCCCCGCCCTGGAAGCGGCCACCGAGGGAACGCTGGTCGTGCTCGGGCTGCTGCTCGTGTGGCTGTTCTGGTCCGCCCTCCGCCGCAAGGACGCCCGCGGCCTCGCCGGCACCGCCCTGACCGGCGCCGCCACCGTGGCCGCCTACGCGGCCAGTGAAGCGCTGAAGCTGGTGGTGGACGAGGAACGGCCGTGCCGCGCCGTACGGGGAGCCCTGGCGCTCGCGCCCTGCCCCGAAGCCGGTGACTGGTCCTTCCCCAGCAACCACGCCACCCTGGCCGCCGGCCTGGCGGTGGGACTCGCGGTGCTGCGGCCCCGGCTCGCGGCGGTGACGCTGCCGCTGGCCGGGCTGGCTGCGCTGCTCCGGGTGGCCGTGGGCGTGCACTACCCGCACGACGTCCTCGCCGGCGCGCTGCTCGGCGCCACCGTCGCGGCCGTGGCGACACTGCTGCTCCTGGCTCCGGCGGTGCGGGCGGCCTCGCTACTGTGCGGCCGCGGGCGGCAGGGCGATCCCCGCCTCGTGGGCCACGACGGCCGCAGCGGCGCGGTTGTCGACGCCCAGGCGGCCCAGGACCGAGCTGACATGAGCCTTGACGGTGCCCTCCGCGAGGTGCAGCCTGCGGGCGATCTGCCCGTTGGACAGTCCGCTGCCGAGGAACGCCAGCACCTCCCGTTCCCGGGCGGTGAGCGCGTCGGTCCGCTCGCGGGCGGCGGCCCGGCGCCCGGCCGCGGCCCCCGCGCCACCGGCCGCGAGGTGCGCCACGACCCGCGCCGCGACCTGAGGTGACAGATAGGCGGCGCCGTCGGCCACCGCGCGGATTCCCGCGATCAGTTCCTCCGGCTCGCCGGACTTGATGAGGAAGCCCGCGGCGCCACCGCTCAGCGCCCGGAGGATGTAGTCGTCCTCGCCGAAGGTCGTCAGCATGACGACGCCGGTCGCCGGTACCGTCCGGCGGATCTCCGCCGCCGCCTCGATGCCGCCCAGCCCCGGCATACGGATGTCGAGCACGGCCACCTCGGGGCGGTGGCGCTGCACCAGGTCCACCGCCTGGCGTCCGTCGGCGGCCTCGGCGACGACGGAGATGTCCGGGTCGCTTGCCAGTACGGCCCGGACCCCCGCGCGGATCATCGGCTCGTCGTCGGCGATCAGCGTGCGGATCACCGGACGTCCGCCCCGGTGAAGGCGTCGGCGGAGATGAGCCGGTGCGCCCGGAAGCACAGTCGGTAGACGTCTCCCGACCGGTCGTCGAAGGGATCGGCGGTCATTGCGTAATACTCGCACGCCGTTCCCCGGCCTTTCGGTTCGGCGGCCTTCGGCCGGTGCACCGTCTGGCGGTCGGGCAGCCGACGCGCCACCTCGGCACGGTCCTGCCCGGCCCGCAGCCGGGCGAAGTCCTCGGCGGGCAGCACCGTTCCGCCGGCCGAGACCACCTCCCACACCCGCAGCGAGCCGCTGAGCAGCGCCCCGGTGACCAGCGGAATCATCAACGCGGCGGCCAGCGCCCGGCGCGCGGAACGGCGGTGCGCGCGCCCGTGCGCGCCGGGCAGGGCCCCGTCCGGCAGGCGGGACGCCACCGCGGTACCGGTCCGCGACGGCCGGGCCGGAGCGGTGTGCGGGAAGCGCGCGAGGACGGCGAACCCTTCCTCCGTAGGGCCGTACGTGAACGAGCCGCCGGCCAGCGTGACGCGCTCGTCCAGCCCCGTGAGGCCGTAGCCTTCGCCGCGCCGGCCCCGTGCGGCAGCCGGCAGCGGCCCGTTCTCCACCCGTACCTCCGTCTCCCCGGCCGCATACCGGAGGCGGACGGCCGCCGTCGAATCCGGTGCGTGCTTGGCGACGTTGGTCAGCGCTTCCTGTACGACGCGGTGGACGGCCCGCTCCACCACTGGAGGGAGACCGTCCGGCGCGCCCTCGATGCGCAGCTCGACCGCGAGTCCCGCGGCGGACGCCTCGTCGACCAGATCGGCGATGCCCGCGTCGGCGGGCCGTGCCGGTGCCTCCTCCGTGTCCTGCCGCAGTACGCCGATGACCTCGCCGAGCCGTTCCACCGCGGCCGCCGCCCTGGCCCTGATGTCCTGGGCGGTCGCCCGGTGCGTGTCCGACAGGCCGGGCGCGAGCTTCAACGCCCCGGCGGACAGGGCGATCAGGCTGAGGTCGTGGCCGAGGACATCGTGCATGTCCTGGGCGATACGGGCCCGTTCGCGCAGCCGGGCCTGCTCGGCGATCAGCCGCTGCTCGCGCTCCAGCCGCTCGGCCCGTTCCCACCCGGCACGGACCAGATCGCGGTACTGACGCCGGAACCGCCCCACGAACCAGGGCAGCATGACGGCGCCGGCCAGCACCGCCACGAACCTGCTCCCCCAGGTCATCCACTCGGGAACCACGGAGACGGCCAGCACCCCGGCCGCCAGCGCGGCGATGAGGGCCATCACCACCGCGCGGGTGCGGCCGCGCCGCCGTCCCGCCAGGAACGCGCAGACCGCGGTCGGCAGGGCGCACCACGGCAACACGAGGCTCAGCCCGGCCGAGACCGCGGCGCCCGCCAGCAGCAGGCCTCCCGGGCCCGGTAACCGGCGGACGCCGCCCGTACCCGTCTCTTCCGTCGGCACGGTCCCCGCCTCAGTGATCGGTCGCTCCACGACCGCCACCCTATGAAGGGCGGCGGTCGTCCGGCACTGCCGAAAGGCCTAGGGACGGCCTATGGACAACGACGCTGCGGCCTGGGCGGGTGGCGCTCCGGCTACCGCTCCGTGGGCGGTTCCTCCGAGGTGTCCGTAGTGTCCGTAGCATCCGTGGTGTCCGTGCTGTCGGGCCCGTCCGGTGCGGCGGCCGGCTCCTCCTCCGGGGCCGTGCGGTCGACCTGCGGGATCCGCGGGGCTTCCTGTTCCTCCGGGCGCTTGAACATCCGGGTCGCGGTGATCTCGCCGTGGATCGTCTCCGACTCGGCGCGCTGCTGCGGGAGTCCGGGCCGCAGGTGCTCCTCGACGCTGATGTACTTCAGGCCCGCGCGCAGGTCCGCGTCGTTCCGCAGCCGGATGACCAGCGGGAACTCGGCGAGCGCCGTGGTGTCGAACAGGCCGGTGGTGTACAGCAGCTGGACGCCGAGGGCGTCGGCCACGGCCCGCTGGAGCTCCAGGAGGTACGTGGCGTTGGCGCGGCCGATGGGGTTGTCCAGGAACAGCGTGCCGGCGTGCCGCTCCTTGTCGCGGCCCCGGTCGTTGCTGCGCAGCGCCGCCATCGTGCAGTACAGCGCGATGGCCGCGGTGAGCAGCTGGCCGCCGGAGAACACGTCGCCCATCTGCCCGACCGGCACCCGCTCGGCACGGAGCACGGCGTCCGGCTTGAGGATCTCCACCGCGACGCCGCGCGGCTGGAGGGCCGCCGCGACGCCCCTCAGGAGCAGGGACATGCCGTCCCGGCGCAGGTCGCTGTTGCGCTTGACGGCCGCGCGGGTCGCCTCGTCGATGACCTCGCCGAGCCGTTCGGTGAGCGTGGCCTGGTCCGGGTCGTCGAAGCGGATGCGCAGGAACTCCTGGCCGGACCACTCCCCCAGCCCCTCGGGGAGCCGGGAGAGCCGCTGCGCCGAACGCAGCGTGGCCAGCGAGGACTCGACGAGGCCGCGGAGCCGGTCGACGATGCTGTCGCGGTTGCGCTCCAGCTGCTCCAGCTCGTCGGTGAGGACGCGCAGCCGGGGGGCGAAAGCTTCCGCCCACTTCGCGGCGTGGTCCGGCAGCGCGGCTGCGGGCAGTTCGCGGATCTGCTGCCGGGCCGGGGTCTTGACCATCTCGTACCGCGTGGAGTTGGCGTGCCGTACGAGCACGTCGCTGGCCTCGCGGACCGCGGAGTCCGCCGCCGACAGGTCGCTCGCGCAGCCGCGCAGCGAGCGGCGGGCCTCGGCGGCCGCCTGGCGGGCCTCCTCCAGCCTGCCCCGGTACGGCTCGGGCGCCTCCTGGTCGTCCTCCGGGGCGTTGTCGCGGAGGATGTCGCGCAGCATCGCGGCAATCTCGTCGAAGCCGCCTGCCGCGTCCTCGGCGGCGCGGTGGCCGCGCAGCAGCTCGGCGTGGGTGGCGCGGGCGGTGTCCAGCGCGTCGGTGGCGGTGGCCAGCTCGGCGTTGGCGGTGCGGAGCAGCTCCTTGGCGCGGTCGGCGTCGGCCGGTACCAGCTCCTCGGGCAGCTCGGTGTGCGCCTCGACGCCCTCGGGCGGCGCCAGCCGCTCCGCCTCGCCACGCAGCCGGCCCAGCTGCTCGCTGGCCGCGGAAGCCCGCGACTCCAGCATCGCGACCAGTTCCTCGGCGCGGGCGGCCGCGGCCTGCCGGGACGGGCCGTCGGCCGCGTCCGGGCTCTGGAGCAGGGTCTCGGCGCGGGTGCGGACCTTGTTGGTGAGCCGGTCCAGTTCGTTGCGCGCGTTGCTCTCGTCGCCCTCGGCACGGGCCTGCTCGGCCCGCAGGTCGGCGCCGACGCCGACCTTCTCGTACAGCTGGGACGCGGCGCGGTACGCCTCGCGCAGGGTGGGCAGCGAGGACTCCGGCGGGGCCTCCTCCTCGCCCAGGTCGTCCGGTACGCCCGCGATCTCGGCGCGCTCGGCGCGCAGCGCGCGGGCGGTGCGGCGGGCGTCGTCGGCGGCGCGCTGGGCGGCGCGGCGGTCCTCGTCGGCGGCGCGCGCCCGGTCGACGCACTCCTCGGCACGCGCCTCGTACTCCGCGCCCTCGTCGGCCAGTTCACGCAGCTTGGTCTGCCAGGCGGCGCGCTCACGGAGGCGGTAGGCCAGCCCGGCCAGCGCGTCGGCGACCCGGCGGGCGCGCTGTGCGGCCTCGCCGCGCTCGTCGCGTACGCGCGCGGCCTCCGCCGCGGCCTCGTCCGCCTCGGCCCGTGCCGTACGGGACTCCGCCAGCTCCTCGGCGGCGGCGTCGGCCGTCGTACGGGTCTCCTCGGCCGCGGCCGCCAGTTCGGCGAGCCGCCCGGCCGGGCAGCCCGTGCGCCACGAGGCGAGCCGGGCGGCCAGCGCGCGGTCAGCGGAGAGCCGGGCGGCGAGCTGCCGGATCTCCTCGTCACGTGCTGTGGCCCGGGCGCGCAGCGCCTGCCGCTCCTCGTCGGCGGCCGACTCGTCGTGCATGGCCGGGTTCGGCGGCACGAGGAAGACACCGCTGTCCTCGGCCTCCGGGGGCGGGGTCGGCGCGAGGAGGGCGGCGGCCGTGCCGACGGCGACGGCCGACCTCGGCAGCAGCGCGGCCTGCGCGAGCACGTCACGGGCGCGCGCGTGGGTGTCGGGGTCGGTGATGATGACGCCGTCGACCAGCTCGGGGCGGGCGGCGAGCACCCGGGCGTGGTCGACGGGGTCGACGGCCTGGGCGAGGTAGCGCCAGCCGGGCAGGGCCGGGACACCGTGCTCGCCGAGGTATTCGACGGCGGCCAGCACATCGGGGCCGGGCGGCAGCAGCCCGCCGTCGCCGAGCGCGCCGAGGATGCGCGCGTCGTCGGCGGCGGCGGTCCGCATCTCGAACAGCTGCCGCTCGGCGGAGCTCACGCTCTCGTCGAGGAGTTCCTGCAGCGCGTCGGCGTTGCGGTCGACCTCTTCGGCGGAGAGGGGGCCGGGGGCGCCCTTGGCGCCGGTGATCCGGTGGCGGGCGGGGGCCGCGCCCCGCGCCCCGGCCGCGCCGCCGTCGCCGTCGGCCGTGCCGCCGTCGGCGCCCTCGTCCTCGGGGCAGGCTTCGTCTTCGGGGGCGTACGCGGTTTCCGGGGCAGCTTCGGCTTCGGGACCGGCTTCGGCTTCGGTGGCGGGCGCGGCGGCCTCTGCGGCACCGGCGGTATCCGGAGTGCCGGCATCCGGGGCGTCGGCATCCGGCGTCTCGTCCGCCGCCTCGGCCCGCTCACCCTCGCGGACGTCCGCCGCGGCGTCACCGTCCGCTGCGCCGGAGTCGATCCGCGCCGAGACCTCGTCGCGGGAGCCGGAATCGGCGGCGTAGGTGCCGCGTCCCCCGGCGGGCCGCGCACCGTCCGGCTCCCCGTCGGCCGAGTCGTCGGCCGAGGCTCCGGGCCCCACCACGCCCGACGCCCAGGAGCCGCCCCGTACGGCCATCGCGTCCCCGGTGCCGGCGGTGGCCTCTTCGGGGGCCGCGGTACGCGCCTCTACGGGCGCGCCGCTTCCCATGACCGGACCGGCGAAGTACCCGTCGTCCGGCTCGGCGTCGTCCGCGCCGGTGTCCGCGGCGAGTGCCGCTTCCGCGTCGTCCAGCCGGACCGTCACGCGCAACGGCGGCCGGGCCTCCGCCGCGAGCGGGCGGCCGCCGCCGCGCTGGCCCGGAAGGCCGGGCGTGACCGGGTCCGGGGCCGACGGCAGGCCCAGCAGCTCCGCGAGGCGCGGCTCCGCGCCGATGGACTCGGCGGCACGGCGCTCCGCTTCGTACGCGCGCTCGGCGGCGAGCGCGGCGTCCTCGGCGCGGGCCGCGGCCAGTTCGGCACGGGACTGGCGCGCCGCGGCCTCCTTGGCGCGGTCGGCGGTCTGCCGGGCGGTCTCGCGGGCGGTGTCCCAGGCCTCGACCGCGGCCTTCTCGGCGTCCGTCGCGGCGAGCGCGGCGCGGGCCGGGTCGGCGTCCGGCGCCGAGTCGTCCAGCCAGCCGGCCCGTACGGCCTCGGCGGTCTCCTGCTCCACCTCGGTCAGGCGCTGCTTGAGGTGCTCGGTCTCACTGCGGGCGCGCTGCGCAGCGGTCGCCGCGGCGGTGGCGTCACGGTGTGCCGACTCGCTCGTCTCCTGAAGCGCAGCGGACCGCTCCTCCTCCTGGTTGGCCCAGGTCTCGGCTTCGGTGGCGGCGGCGTGCAGGGCCCGTACGAGGTCGGCGGCGGCCTTGCTGCGGGCGGCGAGCGCCGGTGCGGCGTCCCGCTCGGCCTCCTGGATCGCGGCGGCGACGCGCGCCGACCGGTCGGCCGCGGCGCGGTGCCGCAGCACGGTCTCGGCGGCCTGCCAGGCGGAGTGCAGCGTCCGGGCGTCGTTCAGCTCGCGGCGCTGGGCCGCGGCGCCCTTCTCGGCGGCGGCCAGGGCCAGCGAGGCGTGGCGGTAGGCGATCTCGGCGGAGATCAGGGAGCGGCGCTCGCGGGTGGCCTCGGCCTCGGTGACGGCGTGGGACGCGGCGGCGACCTGCTCGGCCAGTTCGGCGGCGCGGCCGCGCTCCTCGGTGGCGCGGGCCTGCAGCCGCTGCGCGAGGTGGCGCGTACGGCGCTCGGCACCGGCGTGCACCTCCCGGGCGCGTTCCCGGTGCTCGGCGTTCTCCGCGATCTTCGAGAGGAGGTCGAGGGAGCCGGCCGTGAAGTCGCGTTCGGCGGTCAGCTCGGCGCGGCGGCCGAGCTTGTGCGCGAAGCCGTGCACGAGGTCGGCGAGGCCGTCGGTGTCCCGGGTGTCGGTGACGGCGCGCAGCAGCAGGTCGGTGAAGTCGGAGTCGTTCTTGACCGCGAAGAGGCCGGCCGCCTCGCCCTCGTCCGCGTTCATCTCCCGCTGGTAGCGGAAGAGTTCGGGGTCCAGGCCCAGCTCGCCGAGGTGCTCGTTCCAGCGCTCGTGGATCTCGACCCAGGCGACGTCGAGGTTGGGGTAGTTCTTCCCGGCCTCGGTGAGGGCGTCGCGGAAGCCCTTCATCGTGCGGCGGCGGCCCTGCGCGCCGGACGCGCCCTCGACGACCGGGCGCACGGCGGTGGACTCGGCCACCGGGAGGGAGTCCAGGTTCATGCCGGGGCCCGGCCGGAAGCTGTACCAGGCCTCGGCGAACTTGCGCGGGTCGTTGGAGACCTGGCGGCCGCGCCACTCGCTGACCTTGCCGACCACGACGGTCTCGCCGGTCACCGTGTGCTGCCACTCCAGCGCCACGTGGCCGCAGTCGTCGGCGAGCAGGAACTTGCGCAGCACGCCGGAGCTGGCGCCGCCGAGGGTGTTGCGGTGGCCGGGCAGCATGACCGAGAAGATCAGCTTGAGCAGTACGGACTTGCCGCCGCCGTTCTCCAGGAAGAGCACGCCGGCGGGGGCCGGGCGGCGCGGCGGGCCGACCGGCTCCTCCTCGAAGAAGTCCGCCTGGGCCGGGGCCGGTCGGGGCACGGGCTCACCGACTCCGCGCAGGTCCAGGACGGTGTCGGCGTAGCGCGCACCGGCGGGCCCGATGGAGTAGAGGCGAACCCGGGACAGCTCGTACATAGAGGCGGACTCTCGTTGTCGTGACGGTGGGTCGGTGGCCGGCCGGGGCCGGCCGTCGGTCGGGGGACCTTGCGGTGTACGGGAGCGGGATCAGCCCGAGTGGAAGGGCAGTCCGGCGTCGGCGACCAGGTCCAGGTCGTCGGTGTCCTCGGCGGGCAGCAGCGAGGCGCTGCCGTCCGCTATCGGGACCACGCCCAGCTCCAGCAGCTCGGCCATGGCCGCCGTACCCGCCATGTCGCGCACCTGGAGCTGATAGCGGGCCGTGGTGCGGTACGTGCCTCCGGAGTCGTCCCCGGTGCGCTGCAGGAAGCCGGAGTCGACGAGGAAGGACACGGCCTTGGCGATGATGCCGGTGGTCGAACCGGCCAGCCGCCGGGCGTCCTTGGTGGCACCCGTCGAGCTGCGCCGGGCGTACACCCGCCAGGACGCCTCCAGGCCGGGCGCGCCGCTGGTGGGGTCGGTGTTCTCGCCGGCCTCGGCGGCGCGCTCCTCCAGGCGGCGGCAGGCCTGGCGGACGAAGGCGTCCACGCCGTTGACGGTGATCCGGCCGATGTAGCCGTCGTCGGCGAGGTCCTCGGGGCGCGGGAAGGCCATCGCGGCGACGGCCAGATGCGCGAGGCCGTGCAGGAAGCGGTCGCCCGCGTCGGTGGAGGCGCGGCGGGCGTAGTCGCCCATGCGGACCGCGAAGACGGAGTCCTCGGCCGCGGTGACGGCCATCCCGGCGCGGGTGGAGACCTCCAGGACGACCAGGCCGAGCCCGGAGGCGACGGCGTCGGCGAGACGCGCGAATGCGGGGTCGTCCCGGTAGCGCCGCAGCAGCTCGCCGTACTCGACGTCGCGGGCGGGCAGCAGCTTGGGCTGGAGGCCGAAGGAGACCAGGCGGGCGGCGTCCGCCGCGTCGGCGGGGGTGACCGGCGCGGGGCCCTTGGCGGACGGCTCCGCCTCCGGTGCGGGCAGGCCCCAGCCGTCGCCCGCGGCGGCCGTCGGGTCCGGCCGCGCGGCGTCGTCGGCGTCGTACTCGGTCACGAATCTGGCTCCTTGCGGCTCACGGTGTCGACTCCTGGGCACCCCTCGGCGGGCCCGGCTCCTGCATGTCCCCTTACGGGCTCCGCTCCTGCGCGGCCCTCGGCGGGCCCCCTCGGGGCGGTCGCCGAGCGGGATGCAGGCGCGCCTGTCACGGCTCCGGCCATCACGCCACCTCCGAGCGCTCGGCCGCCATGCCCGCCGCGTCCAGCAGGGCGGTGCCCACGATCAGGTCGGCGCCGCCGAACTCGGGGTCCACCAGCTCCGTGCCGTCGTCGACCGCGAAGAGCAGCCGGCCCTCGCCCTGCCGGTACGCCGTGCCGACCGGCGGGCTCGCGGCGTGCACCGCCAGCAGCGCGACCAGGTACGGCAGTTCGGGGTCCTGGCGGCGCGCTTCGGCGAGCAGTCCGGAGAGCCGGCGCGGCGCGTCGGCGGGCAGCGTGAGCAGCGCGGTCGCGGCGTCGAGCTGCTCCTCGCTGAACCGGCTGTCGTCGGGCGTGGCGATCAGGTCGGGCTCGGGCATCTCGGCGCCCAGGTGCTCGCGCTCCTGGGGCGGGGTGAGCAGCATCCCGACCAGGTCACCGACCCGTACGGCGGTGGGGGTGCGCAGGCCGGTGCCCTGCGCGAAGAAGGCGTCGGTGACCCGGGTGGACTGCTCGACGGGCAGCGGCAGCACGGGCGCGACCAGCTGGCCGTACAGGTCCAGCCCGGCGTGCGCGGCGGGCGGCGCGAAGGCCTGCCGGTCCTGCTCGGCACGGAAGAGCGGGCCGGCTTCCAGGAGGCGGGACTGCAGCTGGGTGTGGCGGCGGATGCAGTCCTTGACGATGTCGACGAGCTCGGCGGCGCGCCGCTTGTGCTCCGCGCCCTCGGCCTCGTCGCGGGCGCGGCGGATGTTGGTGAGGATGGCGTTCTCGTGGCGGTACCGGTCCGCGACGTGGTCGAGCGCCTCGGTGATCATGTCGGGGACGGCGCGCAGCCAGTCGACGGCGCGGACGTTGCGCCGGGTGGCGTCGAGGGTCTTGCGGAGCGTCTCGGCGTACTGCACGGTGCGGTACCGCGCCTGCTCGGCGGCGAGCTGGGCGTCGGCGAGGCGGCCGCGGCTGATGAGCACCTCCAGCTTGACCTCGGCGGCGATCTGGGCGCTGGTGACGTCCGTGTCCAGCGCGCCGACCAGGACATTGACCGCCTCGTCGGTGGTGCGGAGGTAGACCGTGCCGCCGGGGCCCGGGACCTCCTCGATGAGCTTGAAGTCGTAGTCCCGCCGGACGTAGTCGCCGTCGGCGGTGAAGGTGCCGTAGACCGCGCGGAAGCCGCGGTCGACGCTGCCGACGTTGATGAGGTTCTCCAGGACCCAGCGGGCGACGCGCTCGTGTTCGGCCGCCGGGCGCCGCGGGGCCTGGGCCGCGATGCGGGGCTGCAGCCTGGCCACTATCTGCTCGTGGTCGGCGCCGGTGTCGAAGTCCATGTGGAGCGTGACGAGGTCGATCGCGGCGAGGGCGACCTCGGCCATGGCGTAGACGCCGTACTCCCCCGCGAGGTTGGCCTTGCGCGCGTCGAGGTCGTGCAGCGGCGCCGTGCACGCGAGCGCGCGCAGCCGCCGGGCCAGGCCCTCGTCGGCGGCCGGGCCCGGCGCGGGTCGCGTCACCCCGCTGAACTGGGACGCAGCGCTCTGGGGGGATGGAGAAGTCACGGTGAACAGATTAGGCCGTCGCACTGACAACGGACGAAACGGCACGGCCCAGCGGGTCAGTGTGTGGCGCCTCCCACAGCCTTGATGTCCTCGCTGCGGCCCGCCGCCGTGACCATGATCACGCGCAGCGCCTCGGCGGTGGCGGCGACCGGGAGCGAGGGCTCACCCTTGTCGGTGACCTGCCCGGGAGCGTACGGGACGTGCACGAAGCCGCCGCGCATGCCGGGCCGTTCGGTGGCGGCGAGGTGCATCAGCCCGTAGAAGACGTGGTTGCAGACGAAGGTGCCGGCGGTCTGCGAGACGGAGGCGGGCAGCCCCGCTTCACGTACGGCGGCGACGGCGGCCTTGACCGGGATCGTGGCGAAGTACGCGGCGGGGCCGTCCTCGACGACCGGCACATCGATGGGCTGCGCACCCGAATTGTCGGGAATGCGGGCGTCGTCGACGTTGATGGCCACCCGCTCGACGGTGACGTCCGGGCGTCCGCCGGCCAGACCGACACAGAGCACCAGCTCGGGGTCGGCCTCCTCGACGGCCCCGCGGAGCACGTCGTTCGCCGCCCCGAAGACACAGGGCAGCTCGACGGCCGTGACCTCGATGCCGGGCGGTGGATCGGCGGCGACGGCCTGCACGGCCTGCCAGGAGGGGTTGGCGTCATTCCCCTCGAAAGGGGCGAACCCCGTCAGAAGTACCCGTGTCATGCGCTGTTCCTCGGCGTGGTCGGAGCGTGTGCGGTGGGGTCAGAAGGCGAAGGCGGCCATGATGACGATGTTGCAGCCCAGCAGTGCGACCGCGGTGGGCAGCTGGGCCTTGATCGGCCCGTACTGGTCCTTCAGCTCCAGCAGTGCCGCCGGCACGACGTTGAAGTTGGCCGCCATCGGCGTGACGAGCGTGCCGCAGAAACCGCAGAGCATACCGATCGCGAGGATCGCCGGCGCGTTGCCGTTCGCCTGCTCGATGAGGACGGGCCAGCCGACGGCGGCGGTCATGACCGGGAAGGCCGCGAAGCCGTTGCCCATGATGACCGTGAAGAGGAACATCCCGACGCAGTAGACGACGACCGCGATGAGCACCGAATCGTGCGGCAGCACCGCCTCGGTGATGATGCCGACCTGCTTGCCGACCCCGGAGACCGCGAAGATCGTACCGAGCGTGGCGAGCAGCTGCGGCAGCAGCATCGCCCAGCCCATCGACTCCAGCATCGAGCGGCCCGCGTGCAGGGGTGCCGCGACCTTCTTATCGCGCAGCATCACCATGGCGAGCACGAGCGCCACGATGGCGCCGACCCCGAGACCGAGGATGGTCTCGCTGCCCTTCTGGAGGAGCGGCGTGCCCCCGAAGGAGAGCTTCGGGACGAGGACGGCGCACACGAGGGCGACGGCGGGGATGGTGAGGGCGGGGATGAACAGCTTGCTGCCGTGCTTACGGGCGCTCGCCCGCCGCTCCTCCGTGGTGGTGGTACGGGGCTTGCCGCGCCCGGTGAACCCGAAGGCGGCGAGGCAGATCATCACGAGGACCGCGGCACCGAGGGGCTCGGCGGGGGCCGACTTGTCGACGACCCAGGAGCTGTAGACGAAGCCGGCGCCGAGCAGGCCCCAGAAGGCGGCGGTGCCGAAGCGCTTCGGGTTGGTGCGGTCGGCCGCCATCTGGGCGGCCATCACCAGGAAGAGCGCGCCGACCAGCCAGTAGAACCACTCTGCCTTGATCACTTCGCGGCCTCCTGGGTGGCGAGTTCCACGCGGGCGCCGAGCAGTTCGCGCTCCAGCGTGCGGTCCATGCGGAGCAGCCGGCCGCCGTGCACGACGAGGGCGCACAGCCCGGTCGGGATGGCCCAGAGAGCGAGCTGCAGGGGTTCGAGGTGGGTGTGGTACGTCGAGTTGGCGAAGCCGGTGATCAGGAGGATCGAGCCGACGGCCAGGAAGACGTCCTCGCCGAAGAAGAGCCCGACGTTGTCGGCGCTGGCGGTGAAGGACCGGATCTTCTCCCGGGTCTTGTCCGGCAGCGTCCCGTAGCGGCGTTCGGCCGCGCCCTCGGCCATCGGGGCGGCGAGCGGGCGCACGGTCTGCGCGGGGCCGAAGAGGTCCCGCAGGCCGAGCGCGGCGAAGCCCTGCCGCAGCACGAGGTACAGCGTCAGGAAGCGCCCGGTGGTCAGCTTGGCGAAGCGCGAGATGAGGTTGCGCGCCTGCTCCTGAAGGCCGTAGCGCTCCAGGAGGCCGATGACCGGCAGCGTGATGACGAAGATCGTCACGGCTCGGCTGGAGGCGAAGCCGTCCCCGAAGGCCGCGAGGACCTTCTGGGGGGACAGTCCGCCGAGGAAGCCGGTGGCGATGCCCGCCACCCCCACGACCAGCAAGGGGTTGCGCCGCGTGGCGAATCCGATGATCACCACGAGAACGCCCAGAAGAACGATCACCGGACCGCCTTTCGCACGCAGGACCCCACGGGGTGTCGTGAGGATGTGCCAGGACGGTAGAGGATCGTTCTACGATCCGACAATAGGTTGAACGTTCTGTTACCGGCCGGAAGCTTGTCCGGGCAGCCGCTGGGCGTACGCGCTCGCCAGCTGCGCCCGGGAGTCCTCCAGGTAGGACGCGAGAAGCCGTTCGGCCTGCACGGTGTCGCCGCCCTGGAGCGCTTCGAGGATCTGCCGGTTCCGCGTGAGGTACGGCTCGTGGAAGCGGCGCGGATCGTCCATCACGTGGAACACCAGCCGCAGCTCGGCGAGGACGCCGCGCATCAGCTCGTCCGTGCGCGGGCTGCCGGCCAGCGCCACCAGCGCCTGATGGAAGCGGATGTTGGCGGTCGACAGGTCCTGCCAGGACCGCTCCAGGGCGGCCCGCTCCCCCGCCACCACGGCCGCCTCGACCTGGTCCAGGTCGTACGGCGGCTCACCGAGGCCGCGTACCACGGCGCACTCGACCATGCCGCGCACCCGGTAGATGTCGAGGAGGTCGTCCACCGCGACCACCCGCACGAAGACGCCCCGGTTCAGCTCGTGCACCAGCAGCCGTTCGTGCGTGAGCAGCCGGAACGCCTCCCGCAAGGTGTTGCGCGAGACCCCCAGGGCCCCGCCGATGGAGTCCTCCGACAGCCGCACTCCGGGCGGGAAGAACCCCTCCGCGATACGGTCGCGCAGTATGTCGGCGACCCGCTCAGCGGTGCTCGTCCGCCCCAGCAGCGCGCGGTCCACCGCCAGTCCCGCCGGCTCCGGGAGCCGCCGGTCGATGCCCTTCGCCACGTCGTGCCTCACTTTCGTCCCCCGGTCACCGCGACCGCGTACGACAGCGGCCCCGCGGCCGCTCACAAGGGCACGCAGTCAATCCCAGATCGCCGGACAAGACAACAACCCTCTTGTCCTATCGTTCAACAATCCTCTAGCTTGAAGCGGTAAGCCGGTCGGCCCGAGCGCCCCAGGAGGACAGCCGCTACGGAACGGGCCGGCCGGCTCTGCCCTGCCCTGCCCCTCGCCCGGCACCGCCGGCCTGTTGGAACGGACCCACATGACGGACCCGGTGATCGACCTCAACGCCGACCTCGGTGAAGGGTTCGGACGGTGGCACCTCACCGACGACGACAGTCTCCTCTCCGTCGTCACCAGCGCCAACGTCGCATGCGGCTTCCACGCGGGCGACCCCTCGACGATGCGCAGGGTGTGCGAGACGGCAGCCGAGCGCGGTGTCCGCATCGGCGCCCAGGTCTCCTACCGCGACCTCGCCGGCTTCGGCCGCCGCGCCATGGACGTGCCCCCGGACGAACTCGCCGACGAGATCGCTTACCAGATCGGCGCCCTGGAGGTCTTCGCGCGCGCCGCCGGGTCCCGGGTCTCGTACGTCAAGCCGCACGGAGCCCTCTACAACCGTGCCGTGCACGACGCCGAACAGGCGGCCGCCGTCGTGGCGGGCATCCGGCGCGCTGCCGGTCCGCTGCCCGTCCTCGGGCTTCCCGGTTCGGAGTTGCACGCGGAGGCGCGCGCCGCGGGACTGCCCGCCGTCGCCGAGGCGTTCGCCGACCGCGCCTACACCGCCGCCGGCACGCTGGTGTCACGCCGCGAGCCCGGCGCGGTCGTCCACGACCCGGATGCCGTCGTCAAGCGCTCCCTCGGCCTCGCCCGCGACCACGCCGTCACCTCGATCGACGGGGAGCGCGTGGAGGTCGACCTCCAGTCCCTGTGCCTGCACGGTGACACCCCGGGCGCCGCGGCACTCGCCCGGCGGGTACGCGACGAACTGACGGCCGCCGGCGTCCGTGTGGCGGCGTTCGCATGACCGCACTCCCGGCCGGCACCGCCGAGGACCGCGCCCTCCGTATGCGCGCCCTGCCCGTGGGCGACCACGGTCTGCTCGTCGAGCTGGACAGCGGCGAGGCCGTCGAAGCGCTCCACGCGGAGCTGCTGCGCCGCGCCGCAGCCGGCCGGCTGCCCGCCACCCGCGAGATCGTGCCCGCGGCACGCACCGTGCTGATCGACGGACTCGCCGAACCGGAGCGGTTCGCCGCCGAGCTGGCCCGCTGGGACGTCCCGCCGGCCACCCGCTCCGGTGCGCGGACCATCGAGGTCCCCGTCCGATACGACGGCCCCGACCTCGCCGACGTCGCCGAGCTGTGGGGCGTCACCCCGGAGGAGGTCGTACGGATCCACTCCGGCACCGAATTCCGCGTCGCCTTCTGCGGCTTCGCCCCCGGCTTCGGATACCTCACCGGCCTGCCCGAGCGCTACCACGTGCCGCGCCGCGCCACCCCGAGGACCCGCCTCCCGGTGGGCTCGGTGGCCCTCGCGGGCCCGTACACGGGCGTGTACCCGCGCTCCTCCCCCGGAGGCTGGCAACTGCTGGGCACCACGGACGCCGTGCTGTGGGACGCGTCCCGGGAGCCGGCGGCACTGTTCGCACCCGGCACACTCGTACGCTTCGTCCCGCAACCCTTCGATCAGCGCCCGGAGGCGGCCCAGTGACCGACCGCGCATTCGCCGTCGTACGCGCCGGGGCACTGACCACCGTCCAGGACCTCGGCCGCGCCGGCCACGCCCACCTGGGCGTCCCGCGCTCCGGCGCGCTCGACGCCGACGCCCACCGCCTGGCCAACCGCCTCGTCGGCAACGCCCCCGGGGCCGCGACCCTGGAGACCACCGTCACCGGCTGCGCGGTACGCATGCGCTGCGCGGCCACCGTGGCCGTCACCGGAGCCCCGTGCCCGGTGACCGTCGACGGCCGCCCCGCCGCCTGGGGCGCACCGGTGCACGTGCCGGCCGACGCCGTACTGGAGGTGGGCACCGCCACCCACGGGCTGCGCAGCTACCTGGCCTTCGCGGGCGGCATCGAAGCCGAACCGGTACTGGGCAGCCGCGCCACCGACCTGCTCTCGGGGCTCGGCCCCGACCCGCTCGCCGACGGCGCCGTCCTGCCGCTCGGCACACCGGGCGCGCCGGTTCCGGCGGCCGACGCGGTGCCGCACTCCGGACCGGTACGCGAACTGGTCCTGCCGGTCCGCCTCGGGCCGCGCGACGACTGGTTCACCGCGGCCGGGCTGCGGACCCTCCTCACCGGTGTCTGGCGGGTGTCGTCCGCGAGCAACCGCATCGGCCTGCGCACGGAGGGCCCGGCCCTGGAACGTGCCCGGGACGGCGAACTCCCCAGCGAGGGCATGCCCCTGGGCGCCGTCCAGGTGCCGCCGAACGGCCTCCCGGTGCTCTTCCTGGCCGACCACCCGACGACCGGCGGCTACCCGGTCGTCGGCGTCGTCCAGGAGGCCGCGCTGCCGGCCGCCGCACAGGCCGCGCCGGGGACTCCGGTGCGCTTCGTACGGGCGCATCGCAGCCCCCGGGTGCGCGGCGTCTGAGCCCTCCTCGGGCACGGCGTCCGCCGCTGCTCCTCGGCCGTCCGCGCACTGCGGGCGAGCACCACGAGGGAGCAGACCAGCGGAGCCGTGCCGGCCTTCGTGGTGGCGTCCATGTCAGCGCCCCGCGATGCGGTCGGCGAGCTTCGCGATCGGTGCGGTGGTGGTGCGGCGCGCCGCCTCACTGCGGTCCGCGGCCCGGTAGGCGGCGTACATGCCGTGCACGCCGAGCCAGCGGGCGGGCTCCGGCTCCCAGGCCCGGGTCCGGTGGCCGGTCCACGGCAGCCGGGTCAGCTCGGTGTCCCGCTCCAGCACGAGGTCGCGCAGGGTCCGGCCGGCCAGGTTGGTGGCCGCGACGCCGTGGCCCGCGTAGCCACCCGCCCAGCCCAGTCCCGTGGTCCGGTCGAAGGAGACGGACGCGCACCAGTCGCGCGGTACGGCGAGCACTCCTGACCAGGCGTGGTCGATCCGCGCCCCGACGGTCGCGGGCAGCAGCCGGTTCAGGGTGTCGCGCAGCGCCCGTACGGTCTTCGGGCTGGTCCGCCCGTCCCGGTCCACGCGGGACCCGAAGCGGTACGGGACGCCGCGCCCGCCGATCGCGATACGGCCGTCCGCGGTGCGCTGCGCGTACATGTAGGCGTGTGTGAGATCGCTGAGCAGCTCCTGGCCGTCCCAGCCGATGGCCTTCCAGGCGGCGTCGGGGAGCGGCTCCGTGACGACCATGGAGGAGTTCATCGGCAGCCAGGTGCGGCGCTCGCCTTCGAGGTCGCTGGTGAAGCCCTCGGTGGCGCGCAGGACCCGGCGGGCGCGCACCGTCCCGAAGGGCGTGTCGGCGCGTCCGGGGGCGATGCGGGTGACGGGCGTGGACTCGTGGATGCGCACTCCGAGGGCCGCGACCGCCCGGGCGAGCCCCTGGACGAGCTTGGCCGGGTGGACACGGGCGCAGTGCGGGTTGTGCACGCCACCCAGTGCGCCGGCCACATCGATACGGTCGCGCACCTCGCGCCCCGAGAGCAGGACCTCGTCCTCGTTGCCCCAGTACCGCGACTTCTCGTGCGCGGCGCGCAGCCGCGGCAGCTGGGCGGGCCGGTGGGCCACGCTCAGGTAGCCGCTCTTGACGACGTCGGCGTCGATGCCCTCGGCGTCGGCCACCGCGATGACCTCGTCCACCGTGGCGTTCATGGCCCGTTGCAGCTCCAGAACGGACTGCCGGCCCCGCTCCCGCGCGTACACCGCGGGCGATCCGGCGATCTTCGCGCTGAGCCAGCCGGCGTTCCGCCCCGAGGCGCCGAAGCCGGCGAACTCCCGCTCCAGTACGACGATGTCCAGGCCCGGGTCGGCCTTCTTGAGGTAGTACGCGGTCCACAGCCCGGTGAAGCCGGCGCCGACGACGCACACGTCGGCGTCGGCCGGCCCGTCCAGGGGATCGCGCCGGCTGGGGACGCCGGTCCGGCGATACCAGAAGGAGATGTGGCCGTTCAACGTCATCGCGTCCTCCGTCGCTCAGTAGCTGGGCGGGCTGATCACCCACAGGACCCTGGCTCCGTCCCCGCCGGTCTCCACGAGCTTGTGCGGCACGGCGCTGCTGTGCCGGATGCTGTCGCCGGGCCCCAGGGAGAACCGCTCGTCCCCGAGGTGCAGTTCGACCTCGCCTTCCAGCACGTAGAGGAATTCCTCGGAGTCGCCGTGCGTACAGGGGCGGTCGCCGGTGGACCCGCCGGGCTCGAACTCGCCGAGGAACGCCTCCAGATGGTGCTGCGGCCCCGGAGTGAGCCGGAACTTGCGCCCCAGCACACCGAAGGTCAGGCCCGGCGCTGCGGCCGCCCTCAGGACCCGCGGGCCGGTCGTGTAGTCGGCGGCGAACAGGTCACCCGTCTTCAGGCCGAGCGCCGCGGCGATCTGCTGGAGCGTGGCGATGCTCGGGTTGGCGATGCCGCGCTCGACCTGGCTGAGGTAGCCCTCGCTGATCCCGGCCGCTTCGGCGACCGCCCGCAGCGTCAGCCGCCGGGCGCGGCGCAGGGTGCGCAGCCGGCCGCCCACGGGGACGTCCCCGGCACCGTCGTCGTGCCGCCCGTCGGCGGGCTCATGTGCCATGGCCGGGAAGCTAAAGAACTCTGGCTTCCGGGACAAGAGTTCTTACACAGCACCTCAGAAATATTCACTGACGCGGCGTGCGACTGACGTGCCTCTCGCCGCATGCCGCACGCCGCTCGCCGCCACGCGCTACGGGGACGGCGTCCCGTACCCGCCTCCGCCCGGCGTACGGACCACCAGCACGTCACCCGCGCCCACCTCGGCCACGTCGCAGCCCGCCAGCCGCTCCGTGCGGCCGTCGGCGCGCTCCACGAGGTTCTCGCCCGGTGCGCCCGGCGCGCCGCCCGCCATGCCGTACGGCGGCACCCTGCGGTGCCCGGTCAGCAGCGCCACCGTCATCGGCTCCAGGAAGCGGATGCGGCGTGTGACGCCGGAGCCGCCGTGCCACTGCCCGCGGCCGCCGCTGCCCTCCCGTACGGAGAAGTCCTCCACGCGTACCGGGTAGCGCCACTCCAGCACTTCGGGGTCGGTGAGCCGGGAGTTGGTCATGTGGGTCTGCACGGCGTCGGCCCCGTGGAAGCCGTCACCCGCTCCGGAGCCGCTGGCGACCGTCTCGTAGTACTGCACGCGGTCGTTGCCGAAGGTGACGTTGTTCATCGTGCCGGCGCCCTCGGCCTGCACACCCAGCGCCCCGTAGAGCGCTCCGGTGACCGCCTGGGAGGTCTCCACGTTTCCGGCGACGGTGGCTGCCGGGAAGACCGGCGCGAGCATCGAGCCCTCCGGGATGCGCACCTGGAGGGGCTTGAGGCAGCCGCTGTTGAGCGGGATGTCCTCGGCGACCAGGGTGCGGAAGACGTACAGGACGGCGGCCATCACCACGGAACTGGGCGCGTTGGCGTTGCCGGGCTGCTGGGGCGAGGTACCGGCGAAGTCGAGCACCGCGCCGCGCTCTTCGTGGTCCACCGTCAGCGCGACGCGGATCTCCGCGCCGCTGTCGGTCTCGTACCGGAAGGAGCCGTCGGTGAGCCCGGCAATGATCCGGCGCACCGATTCCTCGGCGTTGTCCTGCACGTGCCCCATGTAGGCGCGCACCACGTCGAGCCCGAACTGCCCGATCATTCTGTGCAGTTCCCTGATGCCCTTCTCGTTGGCGGCGATCTGCGCCCGCAGGTCGGCGATGTTGGCGTCCGGGGAGCGCGAGGGGTACGGCCCTTCGGTGAGCAGCCGCCGCGTCTCCTCCTCGCGCAGCCGGCCGTCCCGCACGAGGAGCCAGTTGTCGAAGAGCACGCCCTCCTCCTGGACCGTGCGGCTGAACGCGGGCATGGAGCCCGGTGTGATGCCGCCGATCTCCGCATGGTGTCCGCGGGAGGCCACCAGGAAGAGCAGCTCCGCGCCCCGCTCGTCGAAGACGGGGGTGACGACCGTGACATCGGGGAGGTGCGTGCCGCCGTGGTACGGGTCGTTGATCGCGTACACGTCGCCGGGGCGCATGTCTTCCTTGCGCCGCCGCAGCACCTCCTTGATGGACTCGCCCATCGACCCGAGGTGCACCGGGATGTGCGGTGCGTTGGCGATCAGGTTGCCGTCGGCGTCGAAGAGCGCGCAGGAGAAGTCGAGCCGCTCCTTGATGTTGACGGAGTGCGCGGTGTGTTCCAGGCGCACGCCCATCTGCTCGGCGATGGCCATGAAGAGGCTGTTGAAGACCTCCAGCATGACCGGGTCGGCGGCGGTGCCGACGGCCGTGCGCTCCGGGCGGGCCTCGACACGGGTGAGCAGCAGGTGCCCGTGGTCGCCCGCGGCCGCCTGCCAGCCCGGGTCGACGACGGTGGTCGCGTCGTCCTCCACGAGGATCGCGGGCCCGGTCACGGTGTCCCCGGGCCGCAGGTCCGTGCGCCGGTACAGACGGGTCTCCCGCCACCGCCCGCCCGTGAACATCCGGACGGTGTCCAGCGGCCGCAGGGCGCCCTCCCGGTCCGCCGCGAGGCTCCGGTGCCGGGACGTGCCGCCGGCCGCGCCCACCGCCTCCACGGAGGCCGCCTCGGCGATCAGCGGCTTGTCCATGGTGAAGGCGTACCGGGCGCGGTGGACGCGGGCGAACTCGGCGGCCATGCCGTCCGCCTCGGCGAGCGGTACGGGGATGCCGGCGTCGGTACCCGCGTAGCGGAGGACGACGCGGGCCCGGGTGGTGACGCTCTCCTCAGGGACGCCGTCGGCGAGGAGTTCGTCCCGGGTACGGCCGGCCAGCGCGTCGCAGGTCGCGCGGATCCGGTCCATCGCACCGGCCGTCAGCTCGGTCTCGATGGCCTGCTCCCGCATCGCGGTGGCGTCGGCGACCCCGATGCCGTACGCGGAGAGCACGCCCGCCAGCGGCGGCACGATCACCGTGCCGATGCCGAGCGCGTCGGCGACCGCGCAGGCGTGCTGGCCGCCCGCGCCGCCGAAGCTGGTGAGCGCGTACCGGGTCACGTCGTGGCCGCGCTGCACGGAGATCTTCTTGACCGCGTTGGCCATGTTGAGCACGGCGATGTCCAGGAAGCCCGCGGCGACCTCCTCAGGGCCGCGCCGGTCCCCCACCGCCTTCTCCGCCTCCCGCGCGAGCGCTTCGAAGCGCTCGCGGACCTCGGCCGCGTCCAGCGGCTGGTCACCGTGCGGCCCGAACACCGCCGGGAAGTGCGCGGGCTGGACGCGGCCGAGCATGACGTTGGCGTCCGTGACCGTGAGCGGGCCACCGCGGCGGTAGCAGGCAGGCCCGGGGACGGCGCCCGCCGAGTCGGGCCCCACCCGGTAGCGGCGCCCGTCGAAGTGCAGGACGGAGCCGCCACCGGCCGCGACCGTGTGGATGTTCATCATGGGCGCGCGCATCCGGACGCCCGCCACCTCACTGCCGAAGACGCGCTCGAACTCGCCCGCGTAGTGCGACACATCGGTCGACGTGCCGCCCATGTCGAAGCCGATGACCTTGTCGTGCCCGGCCTCGGCGGCGGAGCGGACCATGCCCACGACGCCGCCGGCCGGACCGGAGAGCACCGCGTCCTTCCCCCGGAAGTGCTCGGCCTGCCGCAGCCCCCCGTTGGACTGCATGAACATCAGCCGGATACCGGGAAGCTGCGCGGCGACTTCCTCCACGTAGCGCCGCAGAATGGGCGACAGGTAGGCGTCCACCACGGTGGTGTCGCCACGCGGTACGAGCTTCATCAGCGGGCTCACCTCGTGCGAGCAGCTGACCTGTGTGAACCCCGCCTCCGTGGCCAGCTCGGCGAGCCGCTTCTCGTGCGCCGGGTGACGGTACCCGTGGAGTAGTACGACGGCGGCGCTGCGGAGGCCCGCTTCGTACGCAGCGGTCAGCGCTCCCCGGGCCGCGCCGGCATCGAGAGGCGTGACCGTCTCCCCGTGCGCGTCCACCCGCTCCGGTACCTCGATCACCCGGTCGTACAGCGCGTCCGGCAGCACGATGTGCCGGTCGAACAGCCGGGGCCGGTTCTGGTACGCGATACGCAGCGCGTCCCGGAAGCCGCGGGTGGTGACGAGCACGGTGGGCTCACCCTTGCGCTCCAAAAGGGCGTTGGTGGCCACGGTGGTGCCCATCTTCACGACGGCCACCCGTTCCGCCGGCACCGGCTCCCCGGGCGCGATCCCCAGCACCTCACGGACCCCGGCGACGGCCGCGTCGTCGTACCGCTCGGGATGGTGCGAGAGCAGCTTCCGCGTGACCAGCGTGCCGTCCGGCCGCCGCGCCACCACGTCCGTGAAGGTCCCGCCGCGGTCGATCCAGAACTCCCAGCGTCCCGTCATCTGCCCATTGTGACAACGGAGCCGCGCGGCGGACCGCTCGTCCGGACGGCGCGTCGCCTACGGAACGGCGGCTGCGCTGCCCTCGGAGGTCAGGCCGCTCCCCTGAGGGCGGAGGGGTGGGAGGAGGCGAGCGGTGCCGCTTCGTGGGCGGTGAGGAAGGCGTTGACCGCGGCGTGCCAGCCGAAGTTCTCGGCGCGGGCGCGGGCGGCGGCGCGGCGCGGCTCCTCGGGGCGGGCCAGGACGCGCCGTACGGCGGTGGCGATGCTGTCACCGTCGTCGAGGGCGGTCTCCCCCGCGGGGCCGATCAGGCCGGCGAGTGCGGAGCCGGCGTTGGCCACCACGGGGGTGCCGCAGGCCAGTGCCTCCAGGGCGGCGAGCCCGAAGGTCTCGGCGGGGCCCGGCGCCAGGAGGACGTCGGCGCTGGCCTGGAGGGCGGCGAGGGCACAGGGGTCGGCGACGTGGCCGAGGAAGGCGACCGGCAGCCGCTCCGCTCGGGCCCGGGACTCCAGGCGGGCACGGAGCGGGCCGTCACCCGCCACGGCCAGCGCGGCGTCCACCCCGCCGGCGCGGAGCCAGGAGAGGGCGTCCAGGGCCCTTCCCGGGCGCTTCTCCACCGACAGCCGGGAGCAGAGGAGGAGCAGCGCCTGCGCGCCGCCGCCGATCCGCCGATGCAGTTCCCCGCTGCGGCAGCCCGGATGGGCGCGGGCCAGGTCGACGCCGAGCGGCGCGGTGACCACGTTGCGCGCGCCCGTCCGGAGGAACTCGGCCGCGGCCCACTCGGTCGTGCAGACGACCCGGCTGTAGGCGTGTGCGGTACGGGAGTTGAGCCGGTCACCGGCCCAACGGGCGGCGTGCCGGGGGACACCCCACGTGTGCAGCACCCCCTCCACGCTCTCGTGCGAGACCATCACCGCGGGCACCCGGGCGCGTCGCGCCCACTCCCCGGTCCAGCGCAGTGTCGTACGGTCGGAGACCTCCAGGCGGTCCGGGGCCAGGATGCGCAGCAGGCGTTCCAGACGCGCGCGTCCGGTGAGGACCCGGTAGCCGCCGGTGCCGGGCAGCACCGGGCCGGGCAAAGTGATCACACGTCCCTGCGGGGTCCGTTCGTCGCCCGCGGCCGGGCCCGGCACGACGAGCACCGGGTCGTGGCCGGCCGCCCGGTATCCCTCGCCCAGTTCGCGCAGCGCCGTGCGCAGACCACCCGACGCCGGGGTGACGAAGTTCGCGAGGCGCACGATGCGCAGTCCCTCGCGCCGTGTGTCCCCCTCGTGGGCGGTGCCCCACTGCCGTTCGGTGTGCTCCGTGCCGCTGTGTTCCCTACCGTCGCGCCTCATACCGGCACCGCCTCCCGTTCTCCCAGTACGTCCTCGTAGTGCGCCAGCAGCTGGTCGCCGACCGCCTCCCAGGTGCGGTCCGCGACCGCCGCCCGCCCAGCGGCCCCGTACGCGGCGCGCAGCTTCGGATGCGCTGCGAGCACCTGCACCGCGCCCCGTACCGCGGCCGCGTCACCCGGTGTGACGAGCAACCCGGTCCGCCCGTGGGACACCAGGTCCAGCGGGCCGCCCGCCGCCGGCGCCACGACCGGCACCCCGCTGGCCATCGCCTCCTGCACGGTCTGCCCGAAGGTCTCGTACGGCCCGGTGTGCACGAACACGTCCAGGCTGGCGAAGAGCCGGGCCAGTTCGTCCCCGGTTCTGCGGCCCAGGAAGCGGGCCTCGGGCAGCGCAGCGCGCAGCCCCGGGGCGCTCGGCCCGTCGCCGATCACGACGGTCCGTACGCCCGGCAGCCGGGCCGCCTCACGCAGCAGCCCGACCTCCTTCTCCGGCGCGAGCCGCCCGATGTACCCCACCAGCACCTCGCGCCCGGCGGCCAGCGAACTGCGCAGCACCTCGTCGCGGCGGTCCGGGTGGAAGCGCATGGAGTCCACCCCGCGCGGCCACAGGCGCACCCCGGGCACGCCGTGCTCGGCCAGTTCCCGGGCGGCGGCCGTGGAGGGCGCCAGGGTGCGGTCCGCCGCGCTGTGCACGGCACGCAGCCGCCGCCAGGCCGCCGCGGTGCCCGTGCCCAGGTACGTACGGGCGTAGCGGCCCAGGTCGGTCTGGTAGACGGCGACGGCCGGTACGCCGAGGCGGGCGGCGGCCGCCATGCCGCGCACGCCGAGGACGAAGGGGCTCGCGAGGTGGACGAGGTCGGGCCGGTGCGCGGCGAGCGCGGTGGCCAGCCGGCGGCCCGGCAGCGCGATCCGCACCTGCGCGTAGCCCGGGAGCGGCAGCGAGGGCACCCGGACGACCGGGCACGGCGGGGTCCGCCCGGCACTCGGGTCCTGCGCCGCCACCGGGGCGACGACCAGCGGTTCGTGTCCGCGCCGTACCAGGTGCCGGGCGGTTTCCAGGGTGCAGTGCGCGACGCCGTTGACGTCGGGCGGGAAGGATTCGGTGACGATGGCGACACGCATACCGGTGTTGTCGGCGGGCCGGGCGTGGACGGGGCCAAGGGGATCTTTCCAACGGGGGAACGTCCCATGAGCGTTGCGTCCTCGGGCCCGTGGGGCGCGGGGTCAGGCCGAAGCGCCCGGTGTACGCAGGACCCGCGCGGCCTCGGAGTGGCCCGTCCCGCACGCCTCACGGAGGCCGGCGCCCTCCAGGTACGCGGTGAGGAAGCCGGCGGCGAAGGCGTCCCCGGCACCCGTCAGATCGCGAATGCCGTCGACCGGTGCCACGGCCACCCGCAGGGGCGGCTGATCGGGGGCGAGCACCGTGGTGGGCCGGGCACCGTCCTTGACGATCACGGTGGTACGGCGCAGCCGCCGGGCCAGGGCACACAGGTCGTCGCCGGCCGGACCCGGACCGCCGCTCCCGTGGGCCAGCGCCGCCGCCTCCGCGCGGTTGGCGAAGAGGAAGTGCGGCGCCAGGGTGCCGAGCAGCCGCAGGAACCGCCGCTCCCCGTAGGCGCGCAGCATTCCGGTGGACGAGGCGTCGACGGAGACCGTCCCGCCTCGCACGGCCGTACGGCGCAGCGCGTCGGCCGCCGCCGTCGCCGCGGGCTCCTCCGCGAACGCGTACGCCGGTACGTGCAGATGTGCCAGGCCCTCGGTCCACTCCGGGTCCACCGGCCCCAGAAGCGCGGCGGCGCCCCGGTAGGGCAGCATCGTGCGCTCACCGGACGGGTCGACCAGGACCACCACGCTGCCGGTCCGCCCGGCGCGCTGGACGCGTACGTCGACGCCGCGCGACGCCAGCTCCGCCACGAGCCGGTCGCCCTCCAGGTCGGGGCCGACACAGCCGATGAACCGGGTGGGGTGGCGCTGCCCCGCGAGGGCGGCGACGTTGGCCGCGCTGCCGCCCCGTACGCGGTACATGGTCACCTCGGTGTCCGACGCCTCGCGCAGCGGCTCCCGCAGCCACACCACATGGTCGTCGAGCAGATCGCCGAGGACCCCGAGCACGGTCACGCGCCGCCCTCAGGCGGCGAGCGCCCGCGCGATGGCGGCGCCGACGGTCACGTTGTTGCGGTAGACCTCGGCGTTGACGTCCAGACTGCGGCCGCCGGTCGCGCTCCGTATGCGGTCCAGCAGGAACGGCGTGATGGCGGCGCCCGAGACGCCCCGCCGCGCGGCCGCCTCCCACGCCTCGGCCAGCGCCCGCTCGTGCAGGTCCGGGTCGAGCTGCCGGTCGGCCGGTACCGGATTGGCGACGAGCAGCGCCGCGGGCAGGCCGAGCGCGTCCCGGGCCCGGATCATCGCGGCGACCTCCTCGGGCGACTCCGCCGACGTCCCGATCTCGTGCCCGGAGTCGGCCACGTAGAAGCCGGGGAAGCGGCGGGTGCGGTAGCCGACGACCGGGATGCTCAGGGTCTCCAGGCGCTCCAGGGTCGCCGCGATGTCCAGGACGGACTTCACTCCGGCGCTGACCACGGTCAACGGGGTGCGCGCGAGGGTCACCAGGTCGGCGGACTCGTCGAAGGTGGTCCGCGCGCCGTGGTGCACGCCGCCGAGGCCGCCGGTCGCGAAGACCTGGACGCCCGCCAGGCGGGCCAGGAACGCCGTGGCGGACACCGTGGTCCCGGCGTCCCGCCCGGTGGCCACAGCGCCCGGCAGATCGCGTTCACCGGCCTTGGTCACGCCGTCCGCGGTGCACAGCCGCTCGATCTCGGCATCGGAGAGGCCCACGGTGGGGACGCCCGCCGACACCCCGACCGTCGCCGGCACCACGTCCGCTGCGCGCAGCAGCCGCTCGGCCTCCCGCGCGATGTCGAGGTTGCGCGGCCGGGGCAGCCCGTGGGTGAAGATCGTCGACTCCAGCGCGACCACGGGGCGCCCGGTGTCGAGCGCCCCGCGCACCTCGTCGGAGACTGCGGGGAGAGAAGGTGCCTGCCGGGTCATCTCGTGCTGCCTCCTGGGCGCGGCGGTGCGTGCGCATCCTCGGATGCGGGGACGTACAGCGTTCGGCACGACGGCGATGCGGTGTTCCCGTACGGCTGTTCTCTGCCCGCATCCGGTACGCCTTATCCCGTACGCACGTCCGCGGCCCTGTAGGTGCCGCGGCGATCGGCCGCGACCGCACGGAGGACGGCAACGCGTCGTAAGAAGTGCGGCGCGCGCCCCACACAGCCAGCGGGCGGCGGCGCAGCACCTGAAGGACGCACCGAGAGCACGGCGGGCGGCGTCAGACCTCGGCGGTATCCGCCCCGATCCGGCCGCGACCCCGTAGGTGGCACGGCGGCTGGCCTCGACCGCACAGGGGACGGCAACGCGTCGTAAGAAGTGCGGCGCGCGCCCCACACAGTCAGCGGGCGGCGGCGCAGCACCTGAAGGACGCACCGAGAGCACGGCGGGCGGCGTCAGACCTCGGCGGTATCCGCCCCGATCCGGCCGCGACCCCGTAGGTGGCACGGCGGCTGGCCTCGACCGCACAGGGGACGGCAACGCGTCGTAAGAAGTGCGGCGCGCGCCCCACACAGCCAGCGGGCGGCGGCGCAGCACCTGAAGGACGCACCGAGGCCACGGCGGGCGGCGTCAGACCTCGGCGGTATCCGCCCCGATCCGGCCGCGACCCCGTAGGTGGCACGGCGGCTGGCCTCGACCGCACAGGGGACGGCAACGCGTCGTAAGAAGTGCGGCGCGCGCCCCACACAGCCAGCGGGCGGCGGCGCAGCACCTGAAGGACGCACCGAGGCCACGGCGGGCGGCGTCAGACCTCGGCGGCGTCCGGGCCGATCCGGCCCCGTACCGCGGTCTGGACCTCGGTCTCCTCGGCGGGGTCGGCGGCCAGTCGGCGGAGCTGTTCGACGACGCGGGCGTCGCCGGTCGCGGCGGTGCGTGCGGCGAGCTCCCGGGTGCTCTCCTCGCAGTCCCACAGGCACTCGACGGCGAAGCCGGCGGCGAAGCCGGGGTCGGTCGCCGCCAGCGCGGCGGCCGCCCGGCCGCGCAGGCGGGAGGAGGAGGTCTCGCGGTAGATGTGGCGCAGTACGGGCGCGGCGCACTCGACGCCGAGCCGTCCGACGCCGTCGACCAGCTCCCACAGACCGGCCGCGTCCGGTCCCTCGGCCTGCACCGTCCTGCGCAGTGCGGCGAGCACGGTGTCGGCGTCCCGGGCGCCGCCACGGCGGGCGAGCAGCCCGGCGGCCACGGCGCCCAGCCGGTCCGGGCGGCAGGCCCAGGCCCGGGCGCGCTCGACGGCCGTCACGGAGCGCATGCGGACGAAGGCGCTGGTCGCCGCTTCGGTGAGCTCCGCACAGCCGAGCGGGTCGGCGGCGGCGGCCTCGATGAGGTCGAGCGCCTCGGGATCGCCGCGTTCGGCGAGGTGGCGCAGGGCGGCGGCGCGGGCGGCGTCCGGGCCGCCACGGGCCGCGGCCAGCAGCTCGGGGCGGTCCTCCGGGCCGGCCACCGCCGCCAGGCAGCGCGCCGCGGCGCCGGTCCGCCACTCGGCGGGCTCCTCGGCACGGCCGTCCTCGGCCCACTGCAGGACCTCGCGGACGCTCCAGCCGGGGCGCGGGCCGCTCGGCGTGAGCTGGCGCTGCCAGCGGTCGAAGGAACCCTGCTCGCCCGCGGCCCGCACACGGGCGCCGTAGCGCTCGTCCTCGGCCCACAGCCGCCAGGGGCGGGGCTCGAACGCGTCCCGTACGGCGGCGGCCAGCTCGGCCTCGCCCTCGGGGGTCTCCGGGAAGCGGGCCAGTACGGCGGGCGCCAGGGAGAGCAGACCCTCGTCGCCGTCGCGCAGGGCGAGCTCGTCCAGGGCCCAGCGCCAGTTGCCGCCGACCGCGGCGTAGCTGCGCAAGAGGAGCAGCGCGGCGTCGCGCCCGTAGGAGGCGAGGTGGCCCAGCACGGAGAGGGCGAGGCCGGTGCGCTCCTCACGGGTGTCGGTGTGGTCGTCGGGGTGGAAGAGGTGCCGTTCGATCTCTTCGAGTCCGCCGTCGAGCTGCATGTAGAGGCGTGCGTAGTACAGCGAGCGGTTCTCCAGCTGCCAGTCGCGCCGGGGGTCGCGCAGCACGCTGTCGTCGAGGGCGGCCAGGGCCTCGGCCCGGGGCGCCGCCAAGGCATGCAGGGTCCCGTCGCCGCGGCCTCGCTGGAGGAGGCCGAGCAGGGTGCCACTGGGCGCTATGTCTGGATCGAACATGAGGTCAGCATCCGGTGCGGGGGACTGGCTGGCAACGGGATTTCCGCTGACCGGCATTCTTGCCGGTGTCCGCGGACCGTATGCGTCGTTCCCCACAGTGGATCGGCGGGACGACTGCCGTACGGCGGCCGAAGCCTAGCCCGGAGTGACGGATTCCGCAGCGTCCGGGCGGGTTGCGGAGGCGCAGCCGGGGGCATATGCCATGCGCACCACCGTATCGGGTCATGCCAAATCCCTTACGCGCGGTCGCGGCCTGTGCAACAGTCGTAACCGGCCCTTCCGTCAGACATGGCCGACAAGGCCGGAGACATGGCCGAGCGCCGCCTGATATCGGAGTACGTCATGCCGTCCCATCTCTTCGCGGACAACCATCACGCGCAGCCGCCGGAGCGCGGCGCGGTCGACGCACTCATCTCGCAGGCCCGCAGGCTCCGCGGCAGTCTGGACGCCGTACGCCGCGAGGCCGCGGTCGGCGGGTTCCCGGACGAGGACGCCCAGCTGCGCTGGCAGCGGGCCCTGTGCGACCTCGCGGTGCACCACCTCGACGACCTCGGCGGGCATCTGGATCAGCTCAGAGAGGGACTTCCGGCCGGCCCCGTGGACGGCGCCTACGACTCCCTCCCGGGCCCGGCGGCCCCGCCCGGCCCGGACCCCGAGGCCCACGCCCGCGGCTCGCTGCTGAGCCGCGTGGGCAGCGCGGAGTGGAATCTCCTCACCGACGCGGTCAGCTGGTCCGAGGAGCTGTTCGGGATCTTCGGCCGGGACCCGGCCGACGGTCCCCTCACGCTGGACGAGCTGCCCTCCCTGATCTTCTCCGACGACCAGGCCCAGGTGACCGCGATGGTCACGGACTGCCTGGTGGACGGCAAGCCGATCGACGGCGAGTTCCGCATCGTGCGCTCCGACACGAGCGTGCGCACGGTGCACATGGTGGGCGAGCCGGTGCTCGACGCCGACGGCAGCACGGCCTGCATGTGGGCCGTGCTGCGCGACGTCAGCGAGCTGCGCCGCAGCCAGAGGGCGGTGCGCGAGACCCGTGACTCGCTGCAGCGCCAACGGCACATCGCGCAGACCGAGCACCGGCTTGCGGTCGAGCTGCAGGAAGCCGTGCTGCCGCCGTGGCGCGGCTCCCTGCGGTTCCCGCACGGCGGCCCGGCCGCCCTGGACCTGGCCGCCCGTTACCTCCCCTCCGGTTCCAGCGCCCTTATCGGCGGTGACTGGTACGACGCGCTGCAGCTCCCCGACGGGCGTACGCTGCTCAGCGCCGGCGACCTCACCGGACACGGCGTCGCCGCCACCGGCGGCATGGCGATGCTGCTCGGCGCGCTGCGCGGCATGGCCGTGTCGGGCCAGGAGCCCGGCCCGCTGATGGGCTACCTCAACCAGCTTCTGGACACCGCGGCGCAGCCCGCGCTGGGCAGCGCGGTGTGCTGCCGCTTCGATCCGGCCACGCGCAGGCTGGACTGGGCGCAGGCCGGACATCCCGCCCCGCTGCTCTTCCGGGACGGGCAAGGACGGGAACTGGAGCCCCCTCAGGGTGTGCTGCTGGGCGCGACCTCCCATGCCGTGTACGAACAGCGCAGCGAGCAGCTGGCCCCCGGCGACCTGCTCGTGCTGTACACCGACGGTCTGGTGCCCCGGCACCGTACGCACGACGCGGACAGCACGTCCGAAGGCGCCGAGCGGCTGCTCGCCCTGGCCCCGCGGTTCGCCGAGGCACGGAGCGCGCAGGACAGCGTCCGTATCGTCGTCGAGGAGTTCGGCAGCGCCGAACGGGAGGACGACGCCTGCGTGTTGATCGCCAGGGTCTCCGACTGACGGTGGGCAGCGACTGTCCGACTGACGGTGGGCAGCGACTGACGGTGGAGCGGCTGACGGTGGACAGTGGCGCGCAGCAGACAGTGGTCTGCTGACGGCACACGGGAAAGCGCCCCGAGGTCTTGGGGGCGTCTTCCGTGCTGTTTCCGGGCTGATTCCGGCCGCCGGTAGCCGGCGAGACGGCCGGGCGGTGGCCGGCGGCCGCTCAGGCCCGGCCGTTGCCGTTCTTGAGCTTCTTCTGCTTCGGCAGGGCGAGTTCGATCTCCTCGCGCAGCGCCTGGACCTTGGGATAATCGGCGTACTGCCCCGTCAGGCGGTACATCTCACGCAGCCGGTCCCAGGTGCGGTGCGAGGAGTTCTCCCCGATCGACACCAGTGCCAGGCGGGCGTACCTGTCCGCCTGCTCAGGATCGTTGGCGATGAACAGGGCGGAGGCCAGCGACAGGTAGTCGAAGATCTGCGAGCGCTGGTAACCGTCCCTGCGCAGCGCCAGCGCCTGCCGGGCATGCGTCTGGGCGAGCTTGGCGGCCTTGGGGTCGTGATCGGCGAGGGTGCGGTACGCCAGTGCCTGCATGCCGTGCATGTCGGCCTCGTCGAAGTTCTGCATCCAACTGGGCGGCGGCACGTCCCGCTTGTCCGAGACGAACAGTTCCTCGGCCTCCCCGAGGGTGCGCCGCATCGCCTGCCCCTGGCCCTTCGACGCCTGCGCCCATGCCTCGATGGTGTGCAGCATCGCACGCGTGCGCGGCAGGTTCTCCTCGCCGGAGCCGGACTTGGCGAGCTTCATGAGGTCCAGGGCGTCGTCGGGACGGCCCAGGTGGACCATCTGCCGCGCGGCGCGGGACAGCGCCTCCCCCGCCCGTGGCCGGTCACCGCCCTCCCGGGCCGCGTGCGCGGCGATGACGAAGTACTTCTGCGCCGTGGGCTCCAGGCCCACGTCGTGGGACATCCAGCCGGCCAGTACGGCCAGGTTGGCCGCCACACCCCACAGCCGCCGCTGGAGGTGCTCGGGGTGGCGGTAGGAGAGCATCCCGCCCACCTCGTTGAGCTGGCCCACCACTGCCTTGCGCTGCAGTCCGCCGCCGCGGGCCGCGTCCCAGGCGCGGAAGACCTCCACGGAGCGCTCCAGGGCGTCGATCTCCTGGGAGCCCACGGGAGCCGCTTCGTACCGGTCCATGCCGGCCTGGTCGAGGGTGGGGGACAAGGGGTTGTCGGTACGGGGAGCATCGGCTGCCAGCGCCGGGTCGGCGTGCAGCCAGTCGTGCATGGCGCTGCTGAGCGCGGAGCCCGCGGCGAGCGCCGCGCCCGCGCCCACCAAGCCGCGTCGGTTGAGCATGAGGTCCATTCCCGTGAATTCCGTGAGGACCGCAGCCGTACGGTCGGGCGGCCACGGCAGGCCGTCGGCGGCCTGCCGCTTCCCCGCGCGCCCTGAGCGTGCAAAACCGAGGTCCTCGATGGTTACGACACGGCCGAGGCGCTCGGTGAAAAGGGCCGCCAGTACCTTCGGTACGGGATCGCGCGGGGTCTCCCCCATGTCGATCCAGCGCCGCACTCGGGACGTGTCGGTCGCCAGCTGCGGATGGCCCATGGCCGCCGCCTGCCGGTTGACCAACCTCGCCAGCTCGCCCTTCGACCAGCCGGCGAGCTGGAAAAGGTCCGCGAGACGGGTGTTCGGCTCCCTGTTCACGTCAAGCCCCCAGGTTCCTCGACTGAGTTGACAGTAACCGGCCGTCATGTGCCGGGCGAGCATTCGCCAGGGTTCGCCAGGGTGCGCCAGATGGTCTGCCACCCGTAGTCGCGTGTTCTGTAGAGATGCAGCCCCCGGCCCGGTGGCGGAAACGCATTCCCCAGGGTGTCGCAACCCTCACCGGGCCGGAGGCGCACCGCCACTCGTCGGCGCACGAAGGGACCTCATCCACCCATGTACGCAGCATCGTCCGCCGCGACCGCCCCGACCCGGCCGTACCGTCCGCAGCCCACGGGCAGCGGTCCGTACCTCGATCCCGCCCACTCCTCCGGGATGGCCGCAGTGCCCTCGGGCGGCCGCCTCAGGCGGGCGCAGGGGCCTGGCCCCCAACCGCTCAGCGGGAGACTCGACTTGTCCGGCCCCCAGGGCGCGCAGCTGCGCGCGGCGGTCGCCTCGGTGCAGCGCATCTGTCCGGAGTTCAACCCGGTCCAGGTGCTGCGGCGGGGCGGGAAGTCCGTCCTTCTCGTCGGCACGGCCGGCCGCTCGACCGCGGTCGCGAAGTGTTTACTGGACCATTCGCCGGCCTGGGCCGAGCGGTTCCGGCACGAAATAGCTGCGTATCGCGCCTTCGTACGCCACCGCCCGCCGGTGCGCGTCCCGAGGTTGGTCGCCGCGGATCCTGACAACTGCACCCTGGTCGTCGAACGCATGCCCGGCCGGGTCGCCGCCGTGCAGCGCCACCCCACCGAAGCGCCGCCGCGTGCGGACATCCGTGCGGCGCTCGGCGCGATCTGCCGGATCAACCTCTGGCGTCCGCCGGCCGGCATGTTCGACGCCCCGCTGGACTACGCGAACCGCATCGGGCGGTACCACGACCTCGGCCTGCTGACCGACCGGGACCTCGGGGACCTGCAGAAGCTGATGCACGGCCTCGCGCACTCCACGGGCCAGTTCTGCCACGGTGACGCACTGCTGAACAACGTCCTGCTCTCTCCGGCCGGCCCGGTGCTGCTGGACTGGGAGCACGCCGGCTGGTATCTGCCGGGCTACGACCTGGCGACCCTGTGGTCGGTGCTCGGTGACGCACCGGTCGCGCGCCGCCAGATCAGCCAGCTCGCGCAGGCCGCGGGGCCGACGGCGCGGGACTCCTTCCTGGTCAATCTGATGCTGGTGCTGACCAGGGAGATCCGGCGCTACGAGACCGCGGTGCAGCGGACCATGCGGGAGGAGGTGCCGCCCGGTCCTCCTGGTACGGGACAGCCGGGAGCGCCCGCCGCAGGTGAGGAACAGCGCCTGCTGCTGCGGCGGCTGCACGACGACGCCCAGATGGCGCGGCGTGCGGTACGGGCGGCGGTCGGCACCCGCTGATCCGCTGACGGGGGGACGAAGCGGCGCGCCTGTGCTGGGGCGCGCCGCTGTCGTGTGCGCAACTTCCCTCCTCGGCAGGGGTGGCGTACGGCTCGCCCGTATGGCGTACGCCCGTGACCTTCGGGGCATCACCCACACGCACCCACATGACGGTGCGGTTCCCGAGTGTGTTCCGCCCTGGCGTTCCCCCGGCTTTGGTCCACTCCACTGACGCGTCCCAGGCCCGGGGCCCGGGGCGCGAAAAGCCGCACCGGCCCCGCGCCGACCTGCGGAATCAGCCGGTTGCGTGGTGATTGACGGATCGTCGGTGAACCGATACCTCTTGTCGGGTTCCCGCACGCCCAACGGCGCACCATCCGCCACACCGCCCGGTACGGGCCGGCCCGAGGAGGCTGCATTGCGAGGATCCGCCCCCGTCGGCGTCGCCAGACACGACGCCTTCCGCACCCGCAGAACGACGAAGAGGGCAGCCACCGCCGTCGCGGCGGCAGCCCTTCTGCTGCCACTGGTCTCGGCCGCGCCCACCGCCACGGCCGGCTCGGACACCGGTTCCCTCCAGCGCGCCTTCGCCGACGCGTCCGCCCGGTACGGCGTCCCGCAGAGCGTGCTGCTGGGCGTCTCGTACCTGGAGTCCCGCTGGGACGGGCACCGGGGCGCGCCCAGCGTGGCCGGCGGGTACGGCCCGATGCACCTCACCGACGCCCGGACAGCGCTCGCCAGGGAGGCACCGCACCACAGCGAGGGCACCGAGGACGCCCGCGGCGACTCGGCGCGCCCCCGGAAGACCGCCGAGGCGGAGCTGCCGGCGGCCTCCGAGGTGCCGGCGCGGCTGAAGACCCTCACGAAGGCCGCGGCGCTCACCGGCCTGTCCGCGCGTGAGCTGCGCGAGAATCCCGCCGCGAACATCAGCGGCGGCGCCGCCCTGCTCGCCGATCAGCAGCGCCGGCTCGGCCTGAAGGCGAGCGCCGAGCCTGCCGACTGGTACGCCGCCGTGGCCCGCTACTCCGGCGCGAACGACGCCAGGAGCGCCACGGTCTTCGCCGACCAGGTCTACGACGTGCTGCGGAGCGGCGCGTCCCGGACGACCGACGCGGGTCAGCGCGTCACCCTCGCCAAGTCCCCCGGTCTGGCCCCCGATCGCGCCCAGAAGCGTGTCCTGGGCCTGCGCAAGGCCTCCGGGGGCGGGACCGAGTGCCCGTCGAGCGTGGCGTGCGAGTCGGTGCCGGCGCCGTACCAGGAGCTCAGCGACGGCGACTACGGCAACCACGACCTGGCGGACCGCCCCGAGGACCAGAGCGTCGACTACATCGTCATCCACGACACGGAAGCGACGTGGGAGACGACGCTGAAGCTGGTCCAGGACCCGACCTACGTGTCCTGGCACTACAGCCTGCGGTCCTCCGACGGGCTGATCGCGCAGCACGTCCGCACCAAGGACGTCGGCTGGCACGCGGGCAACTGGTACATCAACTCCCACTCCATCGGCCTGGAGCACGAGGGCTTCCTGGCCGCGCCCGACGCCTGGTACACGGAGGCGATGTACCGGACCTCGGCCCGGCTGGTGCGGTACCTGGCGCGCAAGTACGACATCCCGGTGGACCGGCAGCACATCCTCGGCCATGACAACGTGCCGGGCACCACCACCGCGTCGATCAAGGGCATGCACACCGACCCGGGTCCCTACTGGGACTGGGACCACTACTTCGCCCTGCTGGGCAGGCCGCTGACGCCCACCGCCGGGCCGCGCGGCGGCCTCGTCACCATCGACCCGGTCTACGAGATGAACGAGCCGGAGTACACCGGCTGCGAGAAGGCGGGGCAGCCGTGTGCCCCGCACGGTTCGGGCGCCGTGCGCCTGTACTCCGCGCCCAGCGAGGACGCCCCGCTGGTGAAGGACGAGGGGCTGCACCCGGGTGGCGGCGACTCCACCACCGGGGTGAACGACACCGGGGCCCGTGCCAGCACCGGCCAGCAGTTCGCGGTCGCGGAGCGGAAGGGCGAGTGGACGGCGATCTGGTACCTCGGCCAGAAGGCCTGGTTCCTCAACCCCGGTGAGGAACCGACGGCGCTGCACGCCAAGGGCTGGGTGGCCACGCCGAAGGAGGGCCGGACGGAGATCCCGGTCTACGGCCGGGCCTACCCGGAGAAGGCGGCCTACCCGGCGGACGTCCCGGTCCAGGCGGTCTCGCCGCTGCCGTACTCCCTCAAGGCCGGCCAGCGGTACGCGGTCGGCGACCGGACGCACGGCGAGTACTTCTACGCACCGACGTTCGACACGAGCAAGCACGCCGTCGTGCGCGGCAAGGACGTGTACTACGAGATCCAGGTCGGCCACCGGGTCGGCTACGTCCGGGCGGCGGACGTCGACATCCGCTGGTCGGGCCGCTAGCGACAGCGCGGCGGCCGGCGGTCCCGGTCCGGGCCCGCCGGCCGCCGCTTCCGTGTCCGCGTTCAGCGCCCGCCGGCCACGTTCCGGCTGCGCTGCTCCTGGCCCGGTCCGCCGTACGGGTAGTCGGCGGCGCCGGGGTCGCTCACCTTGTCCAGCCGGGCCCGCTCCTCGTCCGACAGGCGCAGGTCCGCCGCCGCGAGGTTGTCGTCCAGCTGCGCCACGGTGCGGGCCCCGAGGATCACCGAGGTCACGGCCGGCCGGTCGCGTACCCACGCGAGCGCGACCTGCGCCATGGAGACGCCGCGCTCCTCGGCCACCGCGCGGACCTCGTCGACGACGGCCCAGGTGCGCTCGACGCGGCCGCGCCGCTCGTACGCCTCGACCCCGCGCTCGGGGTTCTCGCCGAGCCGGGTCGCGCCCGTGGGCCGCGCGTCGCGCCGGTACTTCCCGGTGAGCCAGCCGCCGCCGAGCGGGCTCCACGGGAGCAGCCCGAGCCCTTCGGAGGCGCAGGCCGGGACGATCTCCCACTCGATCTCGCGGGTGAGCAGGCTGTACTGCGGCTGGAGGGTGACCGGGCGGGCCAGGCCGCGGAAGTCGGCGACGTCCACGGTCTTCTGGATCTGCCAGCCGGTGAAGTTGGACAGTCCGATGTAGTGGACCTTGCCCTGGCGCACCGCGTCGTCCAGGAAGCGCAGCGTCTCCTCGACGGGCGTCAGCGGGTCCCAGGCATGCACCTGGTACAGGTCGACCGTCTCGACGCCGAGCCGGCGCAGCGAGGCGTCCAGCGCCCGGTGCAGGTGGCGGCGGGAGAGTCCGGCGCCGTTCGGGTCGGCGGCCATGGGGAAGCGGCCCTTGGTGGCGAGGACGACGCGGTCGCCGATGTCGGCGGGGCGGGACGCGAGCCAGCGGCCGACGATCTCTTCGGACGCGCCGGCGGTGTAGACGTCGGCGGTGTCCACGAGGGTGCCGCCGGCCTCGACGAACCGGTCCAGCTGGGCGTGGGCGCCCGCCTCGTCGGTCTCGTGGCCGAAGGTCATGGTGCCGAGGGCGAACTCCGAGACGGCGCAGCCAGTGATGCCGAGGGTGCGGTACTCCATGTCAGATGCTCCTTCCGCTGCCGGTGGTCACAGGGCGAGCCACACCGCGTGGTCAGGTGCCAGCCGACCGTCCGCGAGCGGGCCGCTGACCAGCAGGACGTCCTTGTGTTCCGGGAGGGCGTACGGCTCGGCCGAGAGGTTGACGACGCACACGAAGCCCGGCTCGCGCTGGAAGGCGAGGACGCCGGCGGGGGTGTCGAGCCAGGTCATCGTCCCGTCGCCGAGCGCGGGGTGGTCGCGGCGGGTGCGCAGGGCGCGGCGGTACAGCGCCAGCATGGAGTCGTCGTCGCCTTCCTGCGCGGCAACGCTCAGCTCCCGCCACAGCGGCGGCTGGGGCAGCCAGGGCTCGCCGGCCGCGCCGTCCGGGCTGAAGCCGTACGGTGCCTGCTCGCCGGACCACGGGATGGGCACCCGGCAGCCGTCCCGGCCCCGGTCGGTGTGGCCGGAGCGCTCCCAGGTGGGGTCCTGGAGGACGTCCTCGGGCAGGTCCTCGACCTCCGGCAGGCCCAGTTCCTCGCCCTGGTAGACGTAGGCGCCGCCGGGCAGGGCGAGCATGAGGAGGGCGGCCGCGCGGGCCCGGCGGGTGCCGAGGGCGAGGTCGAGCGGGCCTTCGGGCCGGTACGTCTCGTTGGCGACCCACTTCTTGACGACCTCGCGGCCGTAGCGGCTGGGGTGGCGCACCACGTCGTGGTTGGAGAGCACCCAGGTGGCCGGGGCGCCGACCGCGCCGAGCATGGCGAGGGAGTTGTCGATGACCGCGCGCAGGTCCTTCGCGTCCCAGCTCGCCATGAGGAAGTCGAAGTTGAAGGCGGTGTGCAGGCCGTCCTGGCGGACGTAGGCGGCGAGCCGCTCGGGGGTGTCGGCCCAGGCCTCGGCGACGAAGGCGCGGTCGCCGGGGAACTCGTCGGCGACCCGGCGCCAGGCGCGGTAGATCTCGTGGACCTCGTCACGGTCCCAGTGCGGGTGGTCCACATGCCGGCCCGGCACGCGGTCGGCCGGTGCCGGGAGGTCCGGCAGGTCGGGCAGTTCGGGGTGCTTGACCAGGCCGTGTGCGACGTCGATGCGGAAGCCGTCCACGCCGCGCCGGAACCAGAACCGCAGGATGTCCTCGAACTCGGCGAGCACCTCGGGGTGGTCCCAGTTGAGGTCGGGCTGCTCGGGCGCGAAGAGGTGGAGGTACCACTGCCCGTCGGGCACCCGGGTCCAGGCGCGGCCGCCGAAGCAGGACCGCCAGTCGTTGGGCGGCTCGGCGCCGTCGGGGCCGCGGCCGTCCCGGAAGACGTACCGGGCGCGCTCGGGGCTACCGGGTCCGGCGGCCAGCGCGGCGCGGAACCAGGCGTGCTGGTCGGAGGTGTGGTTGGGCACGATGTCCGGGATCACGCGGATGCCGGCCGCGTGCGCCTCCTCGATGAGCGCCTCGGCCTCCTCGACGGTGCCGAACCGCGGGTCGATCGCGCGGAAGTCGGCCACGTCGTAACCGTGGTCGGCCTGCGGGGACTTGTACCACGGGTTGATCCAGATCGCGTCCACGCCGAGCGACTTCAGGTACGGCAGACGGGAGCGGATGCCGGCGATGTCACCGATGCCGTCGCCGTCGCCGTCGGCGAAGCTGCGGATGTAGACCTGGTAGATGACGGCGTCGCGCCACCAGGGTGCGGTGCGGGTCATGGGCTGCGTACTCCTTGTACGGGCGGGCAGTCTGGGCTACTTCGCTGCGCCGGCGGTGAGGCCGGCGACGATGCGGCGCTGGAAGAGCAGCACCACGATCACGAGCGGTACGGTCACGAGCACCCCGGCCGCCATCTGGCTGCCGAACGGCGTCTCGAACTGGGTGGCGCCGGAGAACTTGGAGATCGCGACCGGCGCGGTCTGCATCTCCGGCTTGTTGGTCATGGACAGGGCGATCAGGAATTCGTTCCAGGCCGCGATGAAGGTGATGATCGCGGTGGTGAACAGGCCGGGCGCGGCGAGCGGGATGATGACCTTGCGGAAGGCCTGGCCGCGGGTGCAGCCGTCGACCATGGCGGCCTGTTCCAGCTCGTCGGGGAGCTGCCGGAAGAAGGCGGTGAGGTTCCAGACCGCCAGTGGCAGGGTGAAGGACATACTGGGCACGATCATGGCCTGGTAGGTGTTGACCCAGCCCAGGTCCACGAACAGCTTCAGCAACGGCACGGCGATCGAGACCACCGGGAACATCGAGGTGGCGATGATCAGGGTGAGCACCAGCCGCTTCAGCCGGAACTCCAGCCGGGCCATGGCGTACGCGGTGAAGGTGGCCAGGACCAGCGCGAGGAGCGTGGTCACGCCCGCCACGACCAGGCTGTTGAGGAGGGCGCGGGTGAAGGCCTGCGAGGGGTCGAAGACCGCGCGGTAGTTCTCCAGGGAGAGCGGGCTCGGCAGCAGGGAGTTGTCGAAGATGTCGGAGGTGCGGCGGAGGCTGGAGACCAGCATCCAGTAGAACGGCGCGAGGCAGTAGGCCACGACCGCGGCGACACCGAGGGACAACAGCCACTTGCGGAGGCTTGCCGGGATCGTCATGCCGCAACCCCCTGAGGGCGGCGCGGCAGCAGCCGGCGGCGGCGTTTCACCTTCCCGTCGTCCCCGACGACGTCGGCACCGAGCAGCCGTACGAAGGCCAGCGCGATGAGGAACACGTACACGAAGAGGATGACGGCGTACGCGGACGCGGGGCCGAAGCGTACGTTCGCGGCCTGGTCCTGGGCGAGCATCGACAGCGTCTCCACGGAGGTCTTCTGCGCGCCGATCAGGATGTACGGCAGGTCGAACATCCGGAGCGCGTCGAGGGTGCGGAACAGCACGGCCACCAGCAGGGCGGGCTTCACCAGCGGCAGGGTGATGTGCCGGAAGCGGCGCAGGATCCCGGCCCCGTCGATACGGGCCGCCTCGTACACCTCGTTCGGGATGACTTGGAGGCCGGCGAGGACGAGGAGGCCCACGAAGGGCGCGGTCTTCCACACGTCGGCGATGATCACGGCGGCCTTGGCGTGGAACCCCTCGGTGGTCCACAGCACCTGGTGGCCGAGGAGGGTGTTGGCGATGCCGTCGCTGTTGAAGATCCAGCGCCAGAGCAGGCCGGTGACGGCGGTGGGGATGGCCCACGGGATGAGGATGCTCGCGCGGACCAGGGCACGGCCGCGGAAGGCACGGTGCATGATCAGCGCCATGGCCACCCCGATGAGGGTCTCCAGCAGGACCGTGGTGACGGTGAAGAACGTGGTGTTCCAGAAGGCGTTCCAGAAGCGGCTGCCGGCCTCACCGAAGATGGCGGCGAAGTTCTGCAGCCCGACGAACGGTTCGGTCTCCTCGACGAATCCGGTCCTCGGGTCCAGCCGGCGGGCGCCGTACAGCGACTGCTGCAGGGCGACGACCGTCGGGTAGAGCACGACGACGGCGAGGACGAGCAGGGTGGGCGACACCAGGAGGGCGGCGAGCCGGGCTGTGCCGGCGGTGGCGCGGGCCCTGCGGCGCCGGGCGGGTGCCGCGGGTGGTTCTCTGCGCGCGTCCGGCGGTACGGGCCGGGCTGGCGTCCGTGTCTCGGCCATCGGGGCGTGCTCCTTACTCGGCCGTGGGCTGCCGCAGCGCCCGCTGGAGGTCCTTCAGCGCCTGGGCGCTGCTCTTCTCGCCGGTCAGCGCGGCGTACGCCTCGCGCTGCACGGCCGCGGTCACGTCGCCGTACTGGAAGACGCGCGGGCGCGGCACGGCGTGCAGGATCGACCGCTCGAGGGTGGGGAGGTAGGGATACCTCTTCACCAGCGCCGGGTCCTGGTAGAGGGACTTGTAGGTGGGCGCGGCGGGCGCGTACTTGAGGGAGAAGCGCTGGTTCTCCTCGTTGGTGAAGAACTCCATGAAGTCCAGCGCGGTGGCCTTGTTCTTCGCGGAGGCGGTGAGGGCGAGGTTGTGGCCGCCGAGGCTGGAGGCGCCGGGGCCGTTCAGGCCGGGCAGCGGGGCGACGCCGAACTTCCCGGCGACCTCGCTGGAGCCGTCCTCCTTCGCCACCAGCGGATACATGTACGGCCATTGCCGCTCGAAGATGATTTTCCCGGCCTGGAAGGCCTGCCGGGCGTCCTCCTCCTGGTAGGTGAGGGACTCCTTCGGGGCCGTGCCGTCCCGCACGGCGTCGACGAGGAAGTCCAGCCCGGCCCTGGCCTGCGGGGTGTCCAGGTGGGGGCGGCCGCGGGCGTCGGTGACGGTGCCGCCGGCGGAGTTGACGGCCTCGGCGAAGTTGACGGTGAGCCCTTCGTACTTCTGGAACTGGCCGGCGTAGCAGGACATCCCCCGCGCCTCGGGCAGCTTCTTCACCTTCGCGCAGTCGGCCTTCATCTCCGCCCAGGTGACCGGCGGCTTCTCGATGCCGGCTCTGCGCAGGAGGTCGGTGCGGTAGTAGAGCATGCCGCCGTCGGAGCTGGCCGGTACCGCGTACAGGCCGCCCCGGTAGGTGGCCGTGCCGAGGATGGGGTCGAGCATCTCGTCGAGCGGGAAGCGGTCGGCGGGCAGCCGGTCGATCCAGCGGTGGGCGGCGAACTCCGAGGTCCAGACCGCGTCGAGGGAGAGCACGGTGAACGCGTCGGACTTGATCTCGGCGTTCTGGATCATCTGCTGACGCTGCGCGTCGGGGTCGGTGGGCAGCTGGACGAACGTGACCTTCTCGTCGGGGTGGGCCTTGTTCCAGCGGTCGAGCACCGCTTGCACCGTGCCGGTCGTGTCCTTGCCCGCGACGTACGTGATGGGGCCGCGGCCCTCGAACGTGCCGGCCTGCCCGGCGGGCGGCGCGCCGCCGGAGGTGCCGCAGGCGGCCACGGTGGTGAGTCCGACGAGCCCCGCGCAGGCGCTCCGGACGGCTCTGGTGGTCCTGGTCTTCACTGTCTCTCCTGGCAGCTGGGCCCCGCGCGGCACGTGACGTCCCGCGTGCGGCACCGACCATGTGACTGCGCTGTCATCCGCATCCCAGGAGCTCAGAACAACGGAACGCCTATATCGAAGGCGTTGGCATAAGAAAGGGGGGCGGGAGCGGCAGATGACGGCGGTCACTCCGTAACAACGCTTGCACGCTAGGAGCACACCTGGGGGAAGTCAACGCGTTACGTCGCGGTAATTCGACGGTTCCACCGCACTGCTATGACCGCTTTCTTGCCGATAATTGGCGGTCGAACACGGAAAAAGAGGCCCTGAGACAGCGTTGTCACACCTCCTGCGTGACAGCGCTGTCTCCGAGAGGTTCCGGACCGGCCCGGCTGGTGCTACCTTCCGCCCATGCCACCAGCCCAGCGACACCACCCCACGCTGGCCGACGTCGCCCAGCGGGCCGGGGTGTCGGCCTCCACCGTCTCCCGCACCATGCGCGGCCTGTCGACCGTCTCGCCCGAGGTGCGCGCCCGCGTCGAACAGGCCGCCCGAGAACTGCACTTCGTGGTCTCACGGCAGGCGTCCAGCCTCGTCACGGGCCGCACGGGCGTGGTCGCCGTACTCGCGCCCACGCTCAACTCGTGGTTCATCGGCTCGGCGCTCTCCAGCCTGGGCCCCGTACTGCGCGCGGCCGGCCTGGAACTGCTCGTCTACGTCATCCCCGACATGACGGAGCGCACCACCTTCTTCGAACGGCTGCCCGCGCGGCGCAACGCCGACGCGCTCCTGGTGTTCTCCTTCGACCTCTCCGAGGAGGAGAGCGCGCGCCTGGACGACCTGCAGGTACCGGTGGTCTACATCAGCCAGCACGCCGAGGGCCGGCCCAGCGTGTACGTGGACGACGTGGCCGCGGCCAGGGCCGGCACCCGGCATCTGCTCGGCCTCGGCCACCGCCGGATCGCCTTCGTGCAGACCACCGGCGCCAGCGGCTTCGTGTTCAGCTCGCACGAGCGGCTGCTCGGATACCAGCAGGCGCTCGGCGAGGCGGGGGTGGAACCGGACGACGAGCTGGTCGTCGCCACCTCGCCCGGGCACAAGCGCCGCACCGCCGAGGCGGTCGGGACGCTGCTGAGCCTGCGCGAACCGCCCACCGCGATCTTCGCCGAGCAGGACGAGGTCGCCGTCTCGGTGCTCTGGACGCTGCGCAACGCCCATGTCGACGTGCCCGGGCGGATGTCCGTACTGGGCTTCGACGACCACCAGATGGCCGAGTGGTCGGACCTGACCACGATCGCCCAGTCCCCCGGGGACATCGGCCGGGCCGCGGGCGAGCTGGCCCGCGACCTGATCAACGACCCGGAAGCCGACCAGGCCCGGCACATCGTCCTGCCGACCCGGCTGATACCCCGGGCCACCACGGCCCCGCCCCAGCAGGCCGGGCCCGCTACGCCGGAGTGAACTCGTACGAGTGACCCCCACGCGCCGCGAGGACGGCCGTCCCCTCCTCCGTGCGCGGCACCAGCCCCTTGCCGGCCGTCAGATCGCGGACCGCGTACGCCCGCGTGAACAGCCCGCCGCGCAGGCGCAGTTCACCGGACCGGCCCGCGTGCACCACGACCCGGCGCGCGGCCCCGTCCGCCCACTCGATGTCCATGCCCGCGTCGCCGCGCGCCCGCAGGCCGCTGACCGAGCCCTCGGGCCAGCGGGCCGGCAGCGCGGGCAGCACCTCGATCGCGTCGAGGTGGCTCTGCAGCAGCATCTCGGTGATCCCGGCGGTGGCCCCGAAGTTGCCGTCGATCTGGAACGGCGGGTGGGTGTCCCAGAGGTTGGGCAGGGTGGAGCCGGTCAGCAGCTGGGTGAGCATGGTGTGCGCGTGGTCGCCGTCGCCCAGCCGCGCCCAGAAGTTGATCTTCCAGGCCTTGGACCAGCCGGTGCCGCCGTCGCCCCGTGCGCGCAGCGAGACCTTCGCCGCCTCCGCCCACTCGCCGCCGGGCTCGATCGCCCGCCCGGGGTGCAGCGCGAAGAGGTGCGAGACGTGCCGGTGGGTGTCCGCCGGGTCGTCCAGGTCCGCCTTCCACTCCTGCAGCTGGCCCCACGACCCGATGCGGAGCCCCGGGTCGAGCCGGTCCAGCGCCCCCTGGACCTCCGTACGGAACGCCGCGGTGTCGCCGGTCAGCCGGGCTGCCTCCAGGGTGTTCACCAACAGGTCGCGGACGATCTGCTGGGAGATGGCGGCGCCCGCGGTGAAGGCACCGTGCTCCGGCGAGTAGCTGGGCGAGACGACGAGGGTGCCGTCGCGCGGGTCGGTGTGCAGGGTGTCCAGCCAGAAGAGGGCGGCCTCCTTCATCGCCGGGTAGGCGGTACGGCGCAGGAAGCCCGGGTCGCGGGTGAAGCGGTAGTGGTCGTAGAGGTGGTGCGCGAGCCAGGCCGCGGCTTCGGGGAACCAGAACGCGGTGGCCCAGTCGTGCACGCCCGTGAAGCCGTACGGGTTGGTCTCGTTGTGCACCACCCAGCCGCGCGCCCCGAACATCTCCTTCGCCGACACCGTGCCCGGCGGGCGCAGCGCCGTGACGAAGCGTTCCAGGGGTTCGGCGGCCTCGGCGAGGCCGGCGGCGTGCACGGGCCAGTAGTTCATCTGGAGGTTGATGTTGGTGTGGTAGTCCGCCGCCCAGGGCGGGCTGGTGGACTCGTTCCAGACGCCCTGCAGGTTGGCGGGGAGCGAGCCGCGGCGCGAGGAGGCGAGGAGAAGGTAGCGGCCGTACGCGAAGTACAGCGCTTCCAGTGCGCGGTCGGCGGCGTCCGCACCACCGGTGTACGAGGCGAGGAGGCGGTCGGTGGGGACGCCGGCCGGGACGCGCCCTCCGATGTCGAGCACGACGCGGCCGAACAGCCGCCGGTGGTCGCGCAGATGGGCCGCGAGCAGCCGGCCGTAGCCCTTGGCGGCCGCGGCGTCCACGGCCCGGGTCACCCGGTCGTGCGGGTCGGGGCCGCGGTAGTGCGGGTGCCGGTCGGCGTAGTCGGTGCCCGCCGCGAGCACGAACCACAGGTCGTCGGCGCCGGTGACCGTGACCGTACCGTCGGCGTGGTCGCGGACCGTGCCGCCCTCGGTCAGCACCCGTAGCTGCGCCTCGAAGACCAGCCCGTTGTCCTGGAGCGCGCCCCGTACGGTGATCCGGCCGTGCCGTGCGGTCACCGTGCGGTCGTCGCGGGGCGAGGTGGTGCGGACGGTGCAGGCGACGGCGCCGGGCCGGTCCGCGGTGAGGCGGCCGACGAGCACACCGTCGGGGTGCGAGGCGAAGTACGCGCGGTGGTGGGTGGTGGCTCCGGCGCGGTAGCGCACCCGTGCCACGGCGGAGCGGAGGTCCAGCTCGCGGCGGTAGCCGGCCGGGGACGCGGGCGCGTCCGCCAGGTCCAGGTGGAGGTCGCCGAAGGTCTGGTACGCGCCGTAGCCGGTCTTCGGCTGGCCCAGCAGCTCGGCGACCCGCTCGGGGTCGGCGCTGCCCTCGTCGTCGATCAGCCGTCTGACCCGGGCGAGGGCTTCGGCGCGTGGGCCGTGCCAGTTGCCGGCGTCGTAGCCCGGGGAGCCGGGGCCGCCGGTCCACAGCGTCTTCTCGTTGAACTGGAGCCGCTCGCTCGCGACGGTGCCGAAGACCATCGCGCCGAGCGCGCCGTTGCCGAGGGGCAGGGCCTCGCGTTCCCAGTCGCCGGCGGGACGGTCGTACCAGAGGAGCTGGTCATCGGAGGTCTCGACCGTTTCGATGACGGCGGGTTCCTGCGCTGACGCCCGCCGCCGCGGCCCGCCGAGGGCGAGCGCGCCGCCCATTCCGGCACCGCCCAGTACAACGGCTCTTCGACCCATTCCCGGACACATCGGCGACTCCCGGAGGACACGACGCGCGGCTCACCCCGACGGGGCGCCGCCGATGCTAGAGGTCCGATGAATAGACCGACAAGAGGCCGTACGGAACCAGGGTCACCGGTCCGGAACCGGGGTCACCGGTCCGTGATGTGCCGTGCCGGGAGGCTCAGCCCTGCTGGAACATCTCCGCGGGCAGCGGCTTGAGCAGCGCGTACAGATCGTCGGTGATCGGGCGGTCCCAGCTCGCGATGGTGACCAGCACGCCGTCGCTCCGGTCGAACTGCACGCAGGAGATCCGGCCCTCGGAGCACTTGATGCGCTTGACGATCAGGAGGTTGTTGTCGTGCATGACCGGGAGGTCCTCGGTCTCCACGACGGTGACCTCCTCGTCGTTGCCCAGCGCGTCCAGCAGCTGCGCCACCTCGAAGGGCACCTCGCCCTCACCGAGCTCGCGCGCCGGGGAGCCCTCGGGGAGATTGCCGATGATCATGGCGGGGCCGCGGCCGCCGAAGAGGTCGTAGCGCAGGAAAACACCCTGGCAGGTGCCGTCAGGAGCGGGCAGCAGCCCGGCGCCGAGATTGCCGGGCCAGTCCCCGGGATCCATGGCAAGCACATCGAAATCAGGCCCGGCAGGCACGGCGCTACGGCGGCGGAGGAACGACATACAGCCATCGTACGTGGCGCGCCGCCGTACCCTCCTGCGGTACCGGGCGGCCGTCACCCCTCCGGCGCGGTGGGCGGCGGCACGGTGGCCGCACTCGCGCTCTCCAGCAGCCGGGGCAGGCCGCTACGGTCCGTCCCCATCTTGCGGTAGACCCCGGACAGCAGCCGGCTGACAGCCGGTACCTGCGTGCCCAGCTCGACGGCGATCCGGTCCTTGGTCCAGCCCTGCACGACCCACTCGGCCACCGCCCGCTCCTGCGTGGTGAGCGTGTCCGTGCCGGAGGTGCGCAGCTGGAGCGGGCGCAGCCCGGCGGCGGACAGCTCGTCGCGGGCCCGCGCCGCCAGCGACTCGGCGCCGCAGTGCAGGGCGCCGTCCAGGCCGCGGTAGAGGCGGTCGGCGGCGTCCTGCGGGAGGCCGGCCCGGCGCAGCGCCGCACCGTGCTCCACCAGGGCCTGGGCCAGCTCGAAGGCGGACGGGGAGCGCTCGAAGTGGCGCACCGCCTCGGCCAGCAGCTTCATGCCCTCCGCGCCACCGACCACGCCGGCCTTGCAGAACAGCGCCTGCCCGATGGCGGACTCGGTACCGAAGTCCTGGGCGCGCTGCAGCGCCTCGTCGGCCAGGGTCAGGGCCCTGGCCCGGTCGGTGAGGGTGATCGCGCGGGCGAGGTGGAGCTGCCAGGGGCACCAGGCGGGGTTGCGCATGGCGCGCGGCTCCAGGCGCCTGCCGACCGCCGTGAGCTGCTGTTCCGCGTCACGGTGCAGGCCGCGCGCGAGCAGCAGCTCGCTGTAGACGGTCTGCGAGTCGGGGTAGACGACGGCGTTCGGCACGACCTCGCCGTAGCTGTAGGTGTCGGCCAGCTCCTGCGCCTCGGCGACCCGGCCACGGGCGAGCAGGATCTCGATGAGGATGCCGATGGCGAACCACTGGGCCGGCACCCGCTGGCCCACCCGGTGCGCGATCCGCAGACCGCCGTGCACCAGGTCCTCGGCCTCGGCGAGCCGCCCGCGGCGGTAGCGGATGTAGCCGAGCAGGGTGTACCCGAACGAGAGGTGGGCGCCGCGCCAGCCCTTGCGCTCGCACTCGGCGATGCCCTTGTGGAACAGCTCCTCAGCGCGGCCCGGCTGGTCGCAGTACATGAAGGTGAGCGCGACGAGGACGGGCACCTCGAAGCCCCACTCCTCGTCGGTCCACGACAGGCCGTCGCCGAGGGCCTCCTCGGCGTAGTGCAGCGCGGTCTGCGCGCTCTCGCCGCGCACCATGGCGTCCCAGGCGCGCAGCCCGAAGATGTACCGCTCGGCCATGCCGCGCCCGGTGAGGTGGTCGGCGAGCTTGGCCAGCAGCCGGGAGCGGGCGGGCGAGTCCTGCTCGTCGGCGCGGAAGGCGTTCCACATGAACTGCTCGGCCTGCATGCGCAGCCGCGTCCGCGCGTTGGTGGCGCGCTGTGCCTCGGCGGCGACGACCTGGGCCGCCTCCTCCATGCGGTCGGCGTGCCCGAGCGCCTGCGCCAGCTTGTACGTGATCGTCTCGCGCAGGTCCGGGTCCAGCTCGTGCTCCTCCAGCGCCGCGCGGAGATGATTCACCGTGGTCGCGGGTTCGCTGAGCAGGGAGGAGCAGCCCAGCTCGAAGAGGACCCGGGCGCGGTCCTGGAGGGCGGGCGGTTCGCGCAGCGCACGGGCCAGGCAGCGGCGGGCCGCGTCCGGGGCGCCCGCGCGGAAGTACTCGCTCGCCGCCTCCCGCAGCCGCTGCACCACCCAGTCGTCGTGCTCGGGGTGCATCTCCAGCAGGTGCCGGGCCGCGGCCGTGGCGCCCTGGCCCGCGTCCACGACTGCGGCGGCCGCCTGGCCGTGCAGGGCGACCCGCAGCGCACCGGGGATGGCCTGGTAGACGGCGCTGGCGACGAGGGGGTGGAAGAAGCGGAGGCTGCCGTTGTCGGAGGAGCGGGCCGGGGCGAGGATACGGGCGTCGCGCAGCTTGTCCACGACGTCCGCTGCCTGGACGGCACCGAGACCCGCGACGTTGGCGGCGAGGGTCGGGGAGACCTCCGTGCCGAGCACGGCGGCGGCCCAGGCGAAGCGGACGGCGGCGGTCCCGAGCCGCTCCAGCCGCTCGATGAGCCCGCTGTCCTTGATGGCGGTGACCAGCTCGCGCAGCTGGGAGACGTTGGCCTGCTGGGGCTTGATGCCGCGCTCGCGGATCTTGGCGCTCAGCTCGACGACCTCGTACGGGTTGCCGCCGGTGACGGCCCAGCGCTCGCGGCAGAACGCCTCGTCGGCACCGTCGCCGACCATGTGGGTCACCACGCGCCGGACAGCGGTGGGGGTGAGCGGGGTCAGCTCGAAGGGGCGGGAGCCGCTGCGCTCGGCGATCCGGCGCAGCGGTCCGGCGCCGGCCGGCAGCTCGTCGGGGCGGTATCCGACGATGATCAGTATGGGGAGCTCCTCGGCGCGGGAGGCGAACGCCGTGAGCCAGGCCAGGGATTCGGGGTCGGCCCAGTGCGCGTCGTCGAGGATGAGGACGACGGGCGAGAAGTGCACCGCGAAGCGGGTGACGACCCAGTCCAGGCCGTCGCGCACGCCCTGCGGGTCGGGAGAGGCGTCGCCCTCCGCCGCGACGAGGCCGACAGCGGGCGCGACGATGTCGTACCACGTGCCGAGGATGCGGCGGTGCTCCTCGGGGGATTCCGCGGCGAAGACCGGCTGCACCAGCTGGCGTACGACGTGGAAGGCCACCTCCTGCTCCTGCTCACCGCCCCGGGCGAGCAGCACCGTGCAACCGCGGGCGATGGCGCGCCGGCGGGCCTCGTTGACCAGCGCCGTCTTGCCCATGCCCGGGGGCCCGGCGAAGGCGATCAGACCGCCCGTCCGCACGCTCCCGTCCTCTTCGCCGGAGCCGCACAGGTCGGTCAACAGGGCGTCCAGCGCGCCGAGTTCGGCCTCTCGCTCAAGCATCGGCCTGCGCGTCCGGCCGGACCGCCCGATCATCTCCGCCATGGTGATTTCCTTACCCCTCCTGCATATAGCGATGAGCCTAGCGTCGGCGGGCACCGCGTGGTCCGGGCTGAGCAACTTCCGACCATGAACCTGTGGAGCGCATTGACACGCTCCGCGCCGCTTGGGTCATCGCGCGGCGCACGGCCCTGTCCCTACGCGGGTGGCGCGAGCGGGCGTTCGTGCACGAACTCATTGACCGATAACCTGCTCCCTTCTTGACTGGTCATCGCAGGAGCCCCAGGCTCCCCTGACTGCGCCGCGGGGCGCAGCGCGAAGGAGGCGGACCATGAACGACCCGATCACGGCAGCGGTACCGCTGTCACCCGTCCCCCGGCGTACCGCGCCCCTCACCATCCCCTTCCCGGCGCGTCTCAACCCCGGGGTGGAGGCGGCCCGTCGGCACACCCTCGGCTGGCTGCACGGGTACGGCATGCTCTGCGGTGAGGCGGCGACCGAGGAGTACGACGCGCTGCGACTGGACCGGCTCATGGCCTACTTCTACCCCGAGGCGGACACCACCGAGCTGGCCTTGGCCACGGATTTCAACGCCTGGTTCTTCCTCTTCGACGACCAGTTCGACGGAGAGCTGGGCCAGTGCCCGGAGGCGGTGGCGCACTTCGTGGACCGAGTGGTGCGCACGATGGACGACGCTCCGGAGCTGCTGCCCGAGGAGCCCGACAGCCCGCTGGTCGCCGGTTACCGCGACATCTGGCAACGGATCACCGCCGACGCGCCCCGCGCCTGGCAGCTGCGTTTCCAGGGCCACTGGGAGCGGTATCTCGGCGCGTACCACTGGGAGGCGCAGAACCGTACCCGCAAGGGGGCGCTGCCACTGGAGCAGTACCTCAAGGGCCGCCGTGACTCCATAGGAGTCCAGCCCTGCCTGGACTTCGCAGAGCGCTGCGGCGGTTACGTCCTCCCCCGTGAGCTGCACGGCAGAGCGCCGCTCGCGGAGCTGCGCCGGCTCACCGCCGAAGTGGTCATCTTCGTCAACGACATCGTGTCGGTGGACAAGGAGCTGGCGGCCGGCGACGTCAACAACAGCGTGATCATCCTGCACCGCTCCACCGGCTGCACGCTGGACCAGGCGGTACGCCGGATCGTCCGGACGGCCAACGCGCGCGTGGACCAGTTCCAGCAGATCGCCGCGACCCTGCCGGCGACCCTCAAGGAGCTGGGCATGCCCGCCGACGTGCACGACCACGTGGCGCACTACGTCACGAGCATGCAGCATCTGATGAGCGGCAATCTCGTGTGGTCGCAGGAGACCCCGCGGTACGACGACACCGGCACCGCCGCGGTCCGCAGCCGCCCGTGGGCCGAACTCTTCGCCGCCGCCGACCCGGGTGTGCCCGCGGCCGGGCGGCCGGCCGGCTCCTGAGCGGCGGCCGTCTTCCGTGCCGGACACGTTCGACTACTGGAAGGCCGGGCTGGGCCGGGTACCGGCGGAGGTGTGGGAGGCGGTGCCGGGACCGCGGGTGCTGATCCTGGCCGACAACGCCCTCACCGAGCTCCCCGGACGCATCGGCGAGCTCAGCACGCTGCGCACGCTGGACCTCGGTCACAACGCGCTCACCCGGCTACCCTCGTCACTCGGCGACCTCACCGGCCTCTCCGGCTGCCTGTACCTGCACGACAACCGGCTCACCGAACTGCCCGCCGCACTGGGCAGGCTGGCCCGCCTCGGCTACCTCAACATCGGCGAGAACCCGCTGCGCCGGCTCCCGGACGAGCTGGGCGGCCTGGCGGGCCTGTACGAGCTGCGGGCCCAGCACTGCGCCCTGGCCGCCCTGCCGCCGGCGCTCGGCCGGCTCGCGCGCCTCCGGGAGCTGTGGCTGCGGGGCAATCGCCTGACCGCGCTGCCCGGCTCCTTCGCCGGGCTCCGGGAGCTGCGCGAACTGGAACTGCGCGAGAACGAGCTGACCGATGTCCCCGAGGCGCTGCGCGCGCTGCCCCTGCTGCGCCGGCTGGACCTGCGCGGCAACCGCATCGGCGCGCTCCCCCACTGGCTGCCGGAATGGCCGTCGCTGGAGAAGCTGGACCTGCGCTGGAACGCCGTCGACGAGGCGGCCCCTGAGCTGCGTGCCCTGAGGGGCCGCGGCTGCGTCGTCCTCACCTGAGGGGTAGGCACCGCCCGGCCGGGGTCCGGCCGGATGTCACGTCAGATCGAATTCGCCGTCCCGGGCGCGCAGCACGAACCCGCGCCATTCGCCGGGTGAGAAGACGACGGCCGGGCCGTCCGGGCTGCGGCGGTCCCGCATCGCGATGAAACCGTCGACGAAGGCGATCTGGACGTCGCCCACGCCCTGGCCACTGGGCTGCCACTGGGCGTGCGTGAGATCGAGGTCGGGCTGCTTCTCGCCGGTGATCCGCTGCTCGGTGGTGGTGCTTTCGGCCACGTTTACCGCTCCTCCCCGGTGGGGTCCGCCGTCCGGGCCAGCCTAGCCACGGTGCCCGGCGACCGACAGGCCGCGTCGGGCCGCGCCGCGGCGTCCCGTAGCGCTCCGGTCAGGTCGCGGGCGGTTCCGCGCCGACCAGCCACATCGAGAAGAACTGTGCCCCTCCTCCGTACGCGTGCCTCAACGGCCGCCGTGCGCCCGGCACTTGGTGCCCAGCGACCGGCCGCGCACCTGGGGTGCCGCGCCCTCATAGGCTTCCACTTCGGCCAGAAGGTGGTCCTGCACCGCAAGTACGTGCCCGAAGAAGTACTGCGAACGATCGAACGCGAGCGGTTCACCCGCGTTTCCCTCGTGGGCGACGCGATGCCGCGCCCCCCTGACGGACGCGCTCGGCGGCCCCTCAAGGGCACCGACTGCTCGTCGCTGTTCGCCCTCTCCAGTTCCGGCGCGGTCCTCTCCGACACCGTCCGCGACCGGTTCACCGCCCTGCTCCCGCACACGATGCTGCTCCACAACGTCGGTTCGTCGGAGTCCGGCTTCAACGGCACGGCGACCGACGACGCCGGCCCGGACACCGGCTTCCGGCTGCACGTCAACGGCCGTACGGCGGTGGTCGACCCGGTGACGCACGCGCCCGTGGCGCCCGGCGAGCCCGGCCGCCTGGCGCAGCGCGGCCACGTGCCGCTCGGCTAGGAGGGCGTGGTCACGGTCCTGGGACGCGGCTCGCAGTGCATCAACTCCGGCGGCGAGAAGGCCTACCCGGAGGAGGCCGAGCAGGCGCTCAAGGCCCATCCGGACGTGCACGACGCCCTGGTCGCGGGGGTACCGGACGACCGCTGGGGCAACCTGGGTGGCGGCCGTGGTGCAGCTGCGGCCGGGTGCCGGGCCGGTGGGCCTGGCCGCCGTCCAGGCCCACTGCCGCACCCGGCTGGCCGGCTACAAGATCCCCCGTACGGTCGTGGTCGCCGACCGCATCCAGCGCTCCCCCGGCGGCAAGGCGGACTACCGCTGGGCGAAGCGGGTGGCAGCGGAGGGCTGACTCCCGCGCTCGGCAGGCGCCGCCGGCGCCGGGCGCAGCCCGAAGGTCACCAGCCCGGCGGCGACCGCCAGGGACCCCGCGAGCACCGCGAACCCGGTGAGCTGCGTCCCCGTCGTGTCGGTCAGCCAGCCGACGAGGTACGGCCCGGCGAAGCCGCCGAGGTTGCCGAGCGCGTTGACCAGCCCCATGGCCACCGCGACCACCTCCAGCCTCAGCAGCTCGCCGGGGATCGCCCAGAACGGCCCGTACGGCGCGTACACCGCCACGGCCGTCACGCACAGCAGCACCATCCGCAGGAAGCCGCCCTCGACCACCTGGCCGAGCAGCAGCGCGGCGATACCGGCCACGAGGGGCCCGGCGACGGCGGACCGGCGCCGCCGGGTACGGTCCGACCAGGCGGCGTTGGCGACCATCGCACCGAGCGCGAGGGCGAACGGGATCGCCGTGAGCAGCCCGACCTCCGTCGACGAGCCGTCATGCGTCAGCTCCTTGACCACCGAGGGCAGCCAGAGGCTGAACCCGTAGAAGCCCGTCATCCAGAAGAAGTACACCCCGATCAGCAACAGGACCTGCGGCCTGCGCACCGCCTTCAGGTACGAGCCGCCGCCGGCCGGTGCGGGCTTGGCGGCCTCGTCGGCGGCCAGCGCGCTCTCCAGATGCGCGGCCTCCGCCCGGGAGATCCAGCGGGCCTGTGCGGGCCGGTCGGCGACGGCGAACCACCACACCACGGCCCACACCAGCGGCGGCACTCCTTGGAGGAAGAGCACCCAGCGCCAGCTCGCGTGGTCGAGCATCAGCCCGGACAGCGGCGCCATGATGATCGAGGACAGCGGCAGACAGGCCATCCACAGCGCGTTGGCACGGGCCCGCTCGCGCAGCGGGAACCAGGAGGCGAGCAGGATCAGTACGGCGGGCCACACGCCGCCCTCGAAGAAGCCGAGCGCGAACCGCGCCACGTAGAACTGCTCCTTGGTCTGCACGAAGGCGCAGGCCATCGCCGCCAGCCCCCAGGCGACCATCAGGATCAGCACGGTCTTCCGCGCGCTCCAGCGCTGTGCCAGCACCGCGGCCGGGATCTGCAGGAAGACGTACCCGACGAAGAAGATGCCGCTGACCATCCCCATGTCGGCATGGGAGAGCCGCAGTTCGCCGTGCATGTAGGGCAGCACGACGGAGACGTTGTTCCGGTCCAGGTACGCCAGCATGTACATGAAGGCGGCGACGGGGATGACGTACCCCCACCGCTTGGCCGGGACCGCGGCCCGGCCCGCCCCTTGGCCCGCTGCCTGGTCCCCGGCGGGTACCGGGGCCGTCATGGGCGGACCCCCGCCCCGTAGGCGGCGCGGATGCGGTCGGTGAACCGGCTGAAGTCCGCGGCGGCCCGGAAGGCGGCGGCCATGGTGCCGGGCGACGCCTGGCCGGTGCCGGCGATGTCGAAGGCGGTGCCGTGGTCCACGGAGGTACGCAGGATCGGCAGCCCCACGGTCACGGACACGGTGCCGTCGAAGTCCACGGTCTTCGCCGGGATGTGCCCCTGGTCGTGGAAGTGCGACAGCACGCCGTCGTAGCGCCCCGCCAGCCCCTGGTGGAAGACGGAGTCGGCCGGGACCGGCCCGTACACGCCGTGCCCCTCGGCGGCGGCCTTCTCCACGGCGGGCCGCAGTACGGTGATCTCCTCGTCCCCGAAGTGGCCACCCTCGCCGCCGTGCGGGTTGATCGCGGCGACGGCGAGGCGGGGCTCGTCGTGGCCGAAGACGCGCAACGCGGTGACGGCGTGCCGGATGCTCGCCGCGACCCGCTCCTCGGTGATCTGGTCCAGCGCCTTGCGCAGCGCGACGTGCCGCGTCGTGAAGAAGATCTTCAGCCCGCGTACCACGAACATGGTGTCGAAGTGCGCGGCCCCGGTCAGCTCGCCGAGCATCTCCGTGTGCCCGAGGTGCTCCGAACCCGCCGCCCAGATGGCCTCCTTGTTGATCGGCGCGGTGACGATCCCGTCCACCTCGCCGTCCAGCGCGATCCGGGTCGCGGTCTCGATCGCCGCGACGGCCGCCCGCCCGGCCTCGGCACTGACCTCGCCCCACGCCAGGTCCCCGGTGACGATCCCGAGGTCCAGCACGTCGATGGTGCCCGGCGCGAAACGCGCCTCCCCGGGCGCGCCGATCGTGTTCACCTGTACGCCGTCCAGCCCGCAGACGGCGAGCGCCCGGCGCAGCACGGCGGCGTCCCCGACCGCGATACCGCGCCCGACGGCCGCGGTCCCCGGATCGGCGAGCGTCCGCGCGACGATCTCCGGCCCGATACCGGCGGGATCGCCGAGGGTGACGGCAAGGACGGGAAGAGCAGCGGAATCGCTGGCAGCACTCATGACGACCTCACAGGTGAAGGGATGACGAAGACGCAGGTGGATGGATGGATTCACAGGTGAACCGAGGGACTCGCAGGTGCAGGGGCCCGCTCCCGCCGCCCCGCCTCCCGCTCCCGGCCCCGCAGCGCATCGCGGGTGCACGCCACGCGCAGGTGGTCCAGGCAGTCGCGGGCCGCGTCCGGGCCGCCGATCAGGCCCCCCTTCGTGGCGAAGTGGAGGCCGTCGTGCGGCCCGCCCACCAGGTGCCCGGCGACGGCGAGCGGCAGCACCTCGGCCTCGATGGCGAAGCCGTCGGCGCCCAGCGCCGCGGTCACGGCCGCCGCTACGTCACCGCCGGACGCGTACAGCCCGCCCGGCCGCAGTTCGGTGACCGCCCGCCGGGTGGTCTCGGCCAGGGCGCGCAGGATGCGTCCGGCGGTGTGCGCGTTCGGTTCGGGGCGTGCGGGACCCGTCGCGACCCGTACGCCGAGTACGGTCGCGCCTCGTTGCGCCGCGGCCCGCAGCGCGCTCAACGCCTGTTCCGGGTCCGGATGCTCGGGGTCGAGGTCGCACCAGACGGCGCCCAGCGCGGTTTCCGCGCGGGCGAGCTGCGTCGCGGTGCGCTCGGTGATGCTGCCGACCACCGCGAGGACCCGGGGTGGTTCGGCGCCCTGTGGCCTGATGCCGAGCGCCGCGCTGTAGGCGGCGCCGAACGGGCCGGAGTCCAGTACGGCCCACCGCGCGCCGTCCTCGGCGGCGACCCGTGCGGCCGCCGCGGCGATGGTGTGCAGGTGGGCGTTCTCGGTGGCGTCGCAGATCACGATGTCGGCGTCGGCCGCGCGCAGTGCCGCGACGACCTGGTCGGCGCCCCCTTCGACGATGTCCAGCGGGAGTTCGGCCGTCGTCCGGGCGGTCTGGGCGCCGAGCAGCGCGGCCACGCGGGAGTGGCGTACGGGGTCGAAGGGGTCGCGGGCCACGGGGGTACGGGTGAGCGGCACACCGTCGACCAGGTGCAGGCCGCCGACGGTGGTCCGGCCGGCCGCGGGGAAGGCGGGAACGGCGAGCACCCGCGGCTCCGGCCGGGGGAGCGGGCCGGGAGCGGGGCCGGAAACCGGGCTGGGAACTGGGCCGGGAGCCTGGCTGAGTGCCTGACGGAGAGCGGCTGCGGTGCGGCCTGCCGCTGCCGGCCCCGGGGACGCCTCGGAGGCGGCCATGGCGTCGAGTACGGCGTCGGTCTCGCGTCCCGGGTTGCCGCGCAGCGTGGTGTCCACCCGCTTGACGACGAGGGGTACCGGCCCGGCGGCCTCGACCACGGCCCGGACGGCGTCGTACGCGCGCTCCGCCGGCCAGTGCCGGGAGCCGGTGTTGACGACGAGGACGTCGGCCCGGTCGGCGAAGCGGCGTACCTGGTCGAGGGTGCTGACGGTGACCGTGCGCAGCCCGAGCCTGGCGTACAGCGCGCCGGTGGCGTTGCTCCCGGTGAGGTCGTCCCCGACGACGAGTACCTGCGGCACGGCACCTCCTGAAGCGAGCGAACCGCGCATCAAGAGATGCGCGTTTGCGTCACTTCAGCGTTGGCCACCGAGAGCGGGCCCGTCAATACATGTGCACGGCCGAGACGTTCCAGCGCTCCTCTTCGTACGCCGCGAGCGCCTCCGTACCGGCCGTGGTCAACAGCCCGGTACCAGGAGGCAGTGCGGCCCAGTAGGGGAAGGCGGCGGGCCCGGTGCCCAGCTTCGAGTCGTCGGCGAGGACCCACGCGTCCCGGGCGCACTCGGCCATCGCCTCCTTGAGGGCGGCCTGTTCGTGGTCGGGACAGTTGATGCCGCGCCGCGGGTCCAGCCCGTCGACGCCGAGGAAGACCAGGTCCGGTGTGATGCCGCGCAGCTCGCGCAGCGTACGGGTGCCGAGCAGCGCCTCGTTGGGCCGGCGCAGCCTGCCGCCCAGGACGACCAGCTCCACCGCGGCGTCGGCCAGTTCCAGCAGCGTGGAGAGCCCGTTGGTGACGAGGGTGACGTCGGTACGGTCGCGCAGCTCGTGCGCGACGCCGGCCACGGTCGTACCGGCGTCCAGCAGCACGACGTCGCCCGGCCGCACCAGCTCCGCCGCCGCCCGCGCGATCGCCGCCTTCTCGGCCCGCCGCACGCCTTCCTTGTCGCGCCAGGACCGCTCCGGTACGCGGTGGTCGACGGCCCCGCCGTACGTACGGGTGATGCGCCCCTCATGGGCGAGGCCGGCCAGGTCCCTCCGTACGGTCGACAGGGAGACGCCGAACTCCGCCGCCAGCCGGTGGACGCTGACGTCACCTTCCCCCAGCAGCTCCACCATGCGACGCCGCCGCTCCCGCGTCCCCGCCCGTTCCCGGTTCGTCAACTGCCCCTCCACACCCCGTCACGCGTCCCACGGGAGCCACCGCTCGACTACGTACCGGGCCGCCGCTCCCCTCCGTACCGAGCCGCCGCCCGGTCATCGTGACGCCGCGGCCGAAGCCCCGAAGTTGCGCACATCGCGCAACTTCGAGACTAGCAACCGTGGTGCCGCGCCGGTGCTCGTGCTTCGTCGTTCGTCGCCACCGTGGTCGCCGGGGGACTCCCGCTACCCGCAGGCGGAGCGCAGGGCGCGAGCCAGCGCGACCGTGTGCAGCGCGTCCAGGTGCGCGTCCCGTACGGCACGGGCCGCGGCCACGGTCAGGACGGGGCCGCAGGACGGGGCGGTACGGGCGGCCGAGGAGCCGGCGATGGCACGCACCAGGCCTTCGTTGATGCGGTTGATCTCCTTGCGGACCTCGGTGAGGTCGGGACGGGTGGTGGGCGCTTCCGCCGGATCGGCGGCCCAGCGGCGGTGCAGCCCACGCTGCACAATCTTGTTCGCCTCGATCTGATCGCGAAAGACGGCGACCGTGCGTGCGGGGTCCGCGCCCAGTTCGCGCGCCCGCTGAGCCACCGCGTCGAGCACCTGCTCCTCGCGCGCCGGGTCGTCGATGGGGCTGCCGGTGCCCCACTTGGCCGCCGCGACCAGGTCGGCGGTGGCCAGCCGTTCGGCGGACAGCTCGGCGAGGGGCCGGAGCGCAGCGTACGACCCCGGACGCGCGGCGGACGACCCCGGGCGCGCGGCGGACGGGGCGGCAGGAGAGGCCGCCTCGGCCGCCGGGGCCGCGTGGACCTTCGGCGTCGCATGGGCCTTCGGGGCCGCGACCGCGCCGGGCGCTCCGGTGAACAGGACGGTCGCGGCGGCAGCCGTGACCACCGCGCGGCGGACGAGGACGCGCCGCAGCGGACCACGGCGGGCGGAGGTACTGGAAGGCACGGGGCACCCTTCTCGGTCGGTCTCGCGTAACGCCCCGTTCTACTCGATCAACGACTGCTACGGCTACCGGTGCAGGATCCGGCCCTTGCACCGTCCCGCACCGTCCCGTCACCCTTCGCGCACCAGGAACCCCTGCACCGCGTCGAGGAATTCACGCGGCCGCTCCTCGTGGACGAGGTGGCCGGCGCCGTCGATCGTCACCAGTTCGGCACGCGGGATCAGCTCCGCCATACGGGCCAGGTGCTCCTGCGGAATGTGACTGTCGGAACCGCCGCCGATCACGAGCGTGGGCGCGGTGATCCGTGCGAGCCCGTCCCACCACCCCGGATCCGGCGCGTTCCGCTCCGCCACCACGGCCGCCTTCGCCGCCCAGTCGAACATCGGCGGCCCGGGCGGCGCCTCGGGCACCTCCTGCGGCGGGTCGGCCGGCAGCGGCGGGGCCGCCTCCTCCAGCACCAGCCGTGCCACCAGTTCGGGCCGCTCGGCGGCCAGCAGGAAGGCGGTCACCGCCCCCAGGGAGTGACCGATGAGCGTGACCTCGTCCAGCCGCAGCTCACGGAGGAAGCCGATCGCGTCGTCCCGCCACCGCTCGAAGCCGTACTCGCCGGGCCAGTCGCTCTTCCCGTGGCCCCGCTGGTCCAGTGCGTACACCCGGCGGGTTGTCGCCAACTGCCCCACGACGCCGCGCCAGTCCTCACCGTCCTCGCCGAGACCGTGCAGCAGCACGGCCGGGGGCGCGTCCGCCTCGCCCCACGTCCGGTACGCCAGCTCGACCCCGTCCACCTGCACCTTCTGTACGTCCGCCATGGGCCGAAGGTACCCACGACGGCACGCTTCGAGACCCTTGACGTGTTCGCCGCGCGCTGATTACTTGTTCCCGGCATCGGCCACCGAATGATCGGTCGGCGCCCGGTCGGCCGGTGCGGGATGTGCTGTCGACCGGTGCGGGACAGGGCAGTACGTGACAGGGCGGTGCAGGCGCATGGCAGAAACGCCGGACGGGCCGAGGGTGCGACCGAGGACGAGGACGAGGGCTCCGGAGGCGTACGACGACGCCGAACGGCTCACGCGCGAGGAGCTGCGCGCCCTCCAGCTCGAACGGCTGCGGGCCACGCTGCGGCACGCGTACGACCACGTCCCCTTCTACCGTGCGTCGTTCGACGCGGCCGGCGTGCGCCCAGAGGACTGCCGCACCCTCTCCGACCTCACCCGCTACCCCTTCACCCACAAGGACGACCTACGCGCCGGCTATCCCTTCGGGATGTTCGCGGTACCGGAGCCCGACGTACGGCGCATCCACGCGTCCAGCGGTACGACGGGCCGCCCGACCGTCGTCGGCTACACGGAGCGCGACCTGTCCGTCTGGGCCGGTGTGGTGGCCCGTTCGCTCCGCGCCGCGGGTGCGCGTGCCGGCCACAAAGTGCATGTGGCGTACGGGTACGGCCTGTTCACCGGCGGGCTCGGCGCGCACTACGGCGCCGAGCGGCTGGGCTGCACGGTGATTCCGGCGTCCGGTGGTATGACCGCCCGGCAGGTGCAGATCATCCAGGACTTCCGCCCTGAGATCATCATGGTGACGCCCTCGTACATGCTCACCCTCCTCGACGAGTTCGAGCGCCAGGGCATCGATCCGCGGACGACCTCCCTCCAGGTGGGTGTGTTCGGCGCCGAGCCGTGGACGGAGGAGATGCGCCGCGAGATCGAGGAGCGCTTCGCCCTGGACGCGGTGGACATATACGGCCTGTCGGAGGTGATGGGACCCGGCGTCGCGCAGGAGTGCGTGGAGACCAAGGACGGGCTGCACATCTGGGAGGACCACTTCTTCCCCGAGGTCGTCGACCCGGTCACCGGTGAGGCGCTGCCCGACGGAGCGGACGGCGAACTGGTCTTCACCTCACTGACCAAGGAGGCCATGCCGGTCGTCCGGTACCGCACCCGCGACCTCACCCGGCTGCTGCCCGGCACCGCGCGCCCCGCCTTCCGCCGGATGGCGAAGGTCACCGGACGCTGCGACGACATGATCATCCTGCGCGGAGTGAACCTCTTTCCCTCCCAGATCGAGGAGATCGTGCTGCGTACTGCCGGGGTCGCCCCGCACTTCCAGCTGCGGCTGACCCGCGAGGGACGACTGGACCAGCTGACCGTACGTGCCGAGGCCCGCACCGATGCCACCCCCGAGCAGCGCGCGACCGCCGTGGAACGGATCGCCCGCGCCGTGAAGGACGGCATCGGTGTCACCGTGGCCGTGGAGATCGTCGACCCGGAGACGCTGGAGCGCTCGGTCGGCAAGATCAAGCGCATCGTCGACCTCCGGGAGGCCTGACCGGAAGAGGCTCCAGCCTCCTCGGGGGCGCCTGGCCGGGGAGGGGCTCCCGGCTCCTGGATCCCGGCTTGCCTCGGGGCCCCTCCCCTCCCCCCGCCCCCTCCCCCTGCGATCGCCGGTCCTTCCTCTGTCGTCCCTCAGCTGGTGGGCGGCTCTCCCTTGATGATCGCGAAGGTGGCGCCGTACGGGTCGCGGAACATCGCCAGGCGGCCGACTCCCTCCGCGTCGACCGGCGGGATGAGGGTCGTCGCGCCGCGCTCCGTGGCCGCCGCGGCCGTGGCGTCACAGTCGTCCACACCGAAGTACGGATGCCACTCGGAGGTCGAGCCGCGGTCGAGGTTCTCCTGGGGCAGCTGCATGATGCCGCCCTGGCCGAACGCGGGCGAGGCCGCGACGCCCGCCGGGACGACGACGGTGTAGGCGCCCGCCTCGCCCATCGGCAGGTCCTGGTACTGCCAGGAGAACACCGAGCCGTAGAAGTCCTTGGCCGTCGCGGCGTCGGTGGTGTACAGCTCGGTCCAGCACAGGGCGTTGGACTCCATCACGACCTCCAGCCCCTTCACCTCGCCGGGCTGCCAGACCGCGAACTGCGCACCGGTGGGGTCGGTGAACGCGGCCAGCCGGCCCGCGGTGAAGACGTCCATCGGTTCGGCGCGGACCGTGCCGCCGGCCGCCTCCACGGCCTTGGCGGTGCCGTCCGCGTCCGGTGTGTGGAAGTACAGCGTCCAGGACGGGGCGGCGCCTTCCTCGACCAGCGGGCCGATCGCGGCGACGGTCCGGCCGTCCAGCCGGAAGAAGCCGTAGCCCCCGGCGTCCGGCCCCAGGGACTCGAAGGTCCAGCCGAGGACCTCGCTGTAGAAGGCGACGGCCGCGTCCACGTCGGGAACGCCGAGGTCGAGCCAGTTCGGCGCGCCCGGTACGTACTTGGTCGAGAGCATGAGCAGGTCCTTCGGTGTGAGGCGAAGCTGGTGAACTGCTGTCGTGGCGGTGTTCGGCCGCCGGCCGAGTACGGCCCGCACCACCGTGTTTTCCTGAGCTGTTCTCAGCATGGCAGGCACCACTGACAGTCGCCCCGCAACAGCACGTCACCGCAGCTCAGGCGGCATGCCGCCGCTTCTCAGCGCCGCTTGCTGCCGCGTCCCAGCCGGTCCCGCAGTTCGCGCTTGAGGATCTTGCCGCTGGCGTTGCGCGGCAGTTCCGGGACGAAGACGATCCGCTTGGGCGTCTTGAAGGCGGGCAGCCGGGTGCGGGCGGCGTCGATCAGCTCCTGCTCCCCCACCTCGCCCGCGTCCGGTTTCGCGACGACCACCGCCGTGACCGCCTCGATCCACCGGTCGTCCGGCAGGCCGATGACGGCGACCTCGGCGACCTTCGGGTGTTCGTAGAGCACGTCCTCGACCTGCCGGGAGGCGACCAGCACGCCGCCGGAGTTGATGACGTCCTTCACCCGGTCGACGACCGTGAGGTATCCCTCGGGGTCGCGTACGGCCAGGTCGCCGGAGCGGAACCAGCCGTCCCTGAAGGCCGCCTCGGTCTCCTCCGGCTTCTCCCAGTACCCCTCGCACAGCTGCGGTGAGCGGTAGACGACCTCGCCGGGCGTGCCGTCGGGTACGTCGCGGCCCTCCTCGTCGACGACGCGTGCCTCCACGAAGAGCACGGGGCGTCCGCAGGAGTCCATCCGGCCTTCGTGCTCGTCGGGTCCCAGCACGGTGGCCAGCGGGCCGATCTCGCTCTGGCCGAAGCAGTTGTAGAAGGCGAGTCCCGGCAGGCGGCCGCGGAGCCGTTCCAGTACGGGTACGGGCATGATCGACGCCCCGTAGTACGCCTTGCGCAGCCCCGTGAGGTCGCGCGCCGCGAAGTCGGGGTGCTGGGAGAGGCCGATCCACACCGTGGGCGGCGCGAAGAGGCTGTCCGCACGGCCCGCGCCCACCAGTTCGAAGACGGTGTCGGCGGCGGGCGCGTCCAGAATGGTGTTCTCCGCGCCCACGGCCAGATAGGGCAGCAGGAAGACGTGCATCTGGGCGGAGTGGTAGAGCGGCAGGGAGTGCAGCGGCCGGTCGTTCTCGGTCAGGTCCAGGGCCGTGATGGCGCTGACGTACTCGTGCACGAGGGCGCGGTGGGTCATCATCGCGCCCTTGGGGAGCGCGGTGGTGCCCGAGGTGTAGAGCAGCTGGACGAGGGACTCCCCGTCGACGTCCCCGAGCGGTGGGAGTGCGGCCAGCGCTGCGGGGTCCGTACGCAGCCGGTCCAGTCGGGCGAGCAGTCCGTCGCCGGCGTCGCGCAGTGGCAGGGCGGTGGCGCCGGCGGGGAGTTCGTGGGCGAGGTCGGGGTCGGTGAGGACCAGGGAGCTGCCGGACTGTTCGACGATGTACCGGAGGTCGTCGCCCGTGAGGTGGTGGTTGACGGGGACGTGGACGAGGCCGGCGCGGGCGCAGGCGAGGAAGCCGATCAGGTAGGCGTCGGAGTTGTGCCCGTACGAGCCGACCCGGTCGCCGGGGCGCAGTCCCTCGCCGAGGAGCAGCCGGGCCGCGGCGGTGACCGCCTCGTCCAGTTCCCGGTAGGTCCAGGAGCGTTCGGCGTACCGCACCGCCGTCCGCTCCGGTACCCGCCGGGCGCTCCGCCGCAGCATTCCGTCGACCGTACTGCTCCGCACTCCAGCCATGGCGCGATCCTGTGCCCGGCCTCCGCCCGGGTCAAGGGAGACGGCACCGGAACGGCGCGGCGGCCTCCGGGGCACCGGCCGCCGCGCCGCGTCTCAGACCGCGCGTGCGCGGCCCTCCCAGTACGGTGCGCGCAGCCGCCTCTTGTAGAGCTTGCCGTTGGGGTGGCGTGGCATGGTGACGATGAAGCCGACGCTCTTGGGGCGTTTGTATCCGGCCGGCCGGGTGGCGCAGTGGGCCAGTATCTCGGCGGCCGGTTCTTCGCCCGGTGTGCGGCCCTCCCTCTTGCAGTGTCCAGCGGTCCATCAGGACGAGCCGGTGGCCGATGTGCAGGGAGGCTCCCGAGAACTGCAGGACGGCGGTGTGGCAGAGCGGCGAGCACACGAGGTGCACGTTGTCGTCGAAGGGCCTGATGCCGAAGATGCCGAGGAAGCCGCCGAGGTGGGTCTCCTCGGGGGGCTTGCCGGGCAGTGGGCGGCGGATGCCTCGTGGGCGTCCGGTGGTGCCCGAGGTGTAGTTCATGGCCCAGCCGAGTGCGCGGCCGTCAGGCGGCGTCTCCGGCTGCCCGTCGAGGAGTTCCGCGTACGGGCGGAAACCGTCGGCCGTACCGGCCGCGTAGCGGCGTTCAGCGGGCAGTCCGGCTTCGTCGGCGGCGGCGCGGGCCGCGGCACCGAACCGCTCGTGCGCGATCAGTACCTCGGCACCGGAGTCGGCGACGGTCCAGGCGATCTCCGGGCCGACGAGGTGGTGGTTGACGGGCACGAGGTAGAACCCGGCCTGGGCGGCGGCGAGGTAGGCGGTGAAGAACTCCACTCCGTTGGGCAGCACGACGGCGAACGCGTCGCCGCGGCGCAGCCCGGCGGCGCGCAGCCCGTGGACGAGGCGGTGGCCCGGCTGATCGCCGCGGCCACGGCGGGGAACGGCGTGCACCCGGAGACGGCGTGTTCGACACCCAGCGTGCTGCTCAGCTCCGTCTGCATGCGCGCGGGATGCCGCAGCCCACCGCACGAAGGAAGAGTTTTCCCGACGCCACGTCAGTTTTGTTGTGGCCGGGGCAGGGTCCCTCGCATGACTTCCCTGACTCCCGTTCCTGTCTGCGGGCCCGAAGGCCCGCTGCGCGCCGCGGACGGCCCGCTGCGGCCCGCGCCGGTCCGCGCCGCGCTCTTCGACTTCTCGGGCACGCTCTTCCAGATCGCCCCCTACGCGGACCGCATCCGGGCCGCCCTGGGCCAGGCCGTGAGCGAGACCGCGATGGACGCCCTGCTGACCGGGCTGGAGGCCGGGCTGGCGCACCCCGCGGTCGTGGCGGCCCAGCGGGGCCGGGACGTCTCCGCCGCGGCCCACCGGCACGCCTTCACGACCTGGTACGCGTCCGTCCCGGCCCTCGCGCCGGTCGCGGAGGCGCTGTACGAGCAGCTGCGCTCCCCGGAGCACTGGCGCCCGTACGCGGACGCCGCGGAGACCCTGGAGGCCCTCACGCAGCAGGGCATACCTCTCGGCGTGGTCAGCGACGTCGGCTGGGACCTGCGCCCGACCTTCGCCCGCCACGGGCTGGACCGGTACTTCTCCGTGTGGGTGCATTCGTACGAGCACGGCACGGAGAAGCCCGACCCGGCGCTGTTCGGTTACGCCTGCCGACAGCTGGCCGTGGAGCCCGCCGAGACGCTGATGGTCGGGGACCACCCGGCCAAGGACGGCGGCGCGGCGGGCAGCGGCCTGCGGTCGTACGTGCTCCCGGCGGGGGCGGCGCCGGGAGCGGTCCGCGGCCTGGACGCGGTGCTGGGCCTGGCCCTCGCGTCCCGTCGTTGACCTCCCTGCCGCGTTCAGCTCTCCAGGGCCGCCATCGCCGCGTTGTGTCCCGGGATGCCGCTGACGCCGCCGCCTCGCGGCGCGCCCGCGCCGCACAGGAGGACGTTCGGGTGCGCGGTGGCCACCCCCCAGCGGGCGGCGGGGCTGTCGTCCTCGTGGCCGTCCGCGTACGGGAACGACAGGTCACCGTGGAAGATGTTGCCGCCCGGGAGGCGGAGGTCGCGTTCCAGGTCGAGCGGGGTCTTCGCCTCGATGCACGGACGGCCGTCGGCATCGTGGGCCAGGCAGTCGGCCAGCGGCTCGGCGAGGTGCGCGTCGAGCTGTTCGACGGTGGCCCGGAGGAGACGTTCCCGCGCCGTGTCGTTGTCGGCCGCGAACAGGCGCGCCGGGGTGTGCAGCCCGAAGAGGGTGAGCGTCTGGTAGCCCTGGCGTACGAGGTCGGGGGCGAGGACGGACGGGTCGGTGAGCGAGTGGCAGTAGATCTCGCTGGGCGGCGCCGCGGGGAGTTGACCGGCCGCGGCCTGCTGGTAGGCCGTCTCCAGCTGCTCGTACCCCTCCGCGACGTGGAAGGTGCCGGAGAACGCCTCGCGCGGGTCGACGCTCTCGTCCCGGAGGCGCGGCAGGCGCGTCAGCAGCATGTTGACCTTGAGCTGGGCGCCTTCGGCCGGCTCCGGCGGCTGCTCTCCGAGGAGCCCGGCCAGCGCCTCGGGGGAGGCGTTCACCAGCACCTGACGGGCGGCGAACGTGCCCTGTTCGCACGTCACTTCGGCCGTCTTGCCGTCCGTGGCCAGCCGTGTCACCTCGTGGCCGGTGGCGATCTCGGCGCCGGCCTGCCGGGCGGCGCGGGCCAGCGCGTCGGTGAGCGCGCCCATGCCGCCGAGCGGTACGTCCCAGTCGCCGGTGCCGCCGCCGATGACGTGGTACAGGAAGCAGCGGTTCTGGCGCAGCGTCTCGTCGTGCGCGGCGGCGAAGGTGCCGATCAGGCCGTCGGTGAGGACGACGCCGCGTACGAGGTCGTCGGCGAACGTCTTCTCGATGGTCTCGCCGATCGGCCGTTCGAACAGCGCCTGCCAGGCGTCCTCGTCGTCGATGCGGGCGCGCAGCTCCGCCCGGGTGGGCAGCGGCTCGGTGAGGGTGGGGAAGACCCGCTCGGCGACCCGCGCCGTCGCCCCGTAGAAGCGCTCCCAGGCCTCGTACTCACGGTCCGAGCCGGTCAGCACTTTGAAGGCGGCACGGGTACGGGCGGTATCCCCGCCCACGAGGAGCCCGGTGGGCCGCCCTTCACGGTCGGTGGGCGTGTACGAGGAGACGGTGCGCTTCCGGACGGCGAAGCGCAGCCCGAGATCCTGGACGATCTTCGGGGGCAGCAGGCTGACGAGGTAGGAGTAGCGCGAGAGCCGGGCGTCGATCCCGGCGAAGGCCCTGGTGGAGACGGCTGCGCCACCGGTGTGGCCGAGCCGTTCCAGTACGAGCACGCTGCGCCCGGCGCGGGCGAGATAGGCGGCGGCGACGAGGCCGTTGTGCCCGCCGCCGACAATGATCACGTCGTAGGACGTCCGTTCCGGCATGCCTCTTGGTAGCACGGAGCGATCACTACCGGCCAGAGGTCTGCCTCCCTCCGGTCGGACGCGTCCTGCAGCGCTCCGTTCCGACCGTCTCCGGACACCCGGCAGGCGCCCGTACGTCACCCGCCGGGCACTCGCACCGCGCGAACCGGACCTCCTTGCCGTCGTAGTCCCCGCGCCCGTGCGCCTCAGTGCGCGTGCGGCCCCCGGCGCTGCCGCAGAGCCGCCACCCGGCGGTACAGGCCGACCGCCTCGGCCGCACGGCCGAGCTGTTCCAGACAGTGCGCCTCGTCGGTACGGCTGGCCAGCGCGTCGGGGTGGTCGGGCCCGAACACCCGCTCCCGCGCCTCCGCGACCTGCCGGTAGACGGACAGCGCCTCGCTCCAGCGAGCCAGCCAGCCCAGCCCCACGGCGATCTCACGGCGGCTGACGAGCGTGTCCGGGTGGTCCGGGCCGAGCACCTTCTCGCGCAGCGCGCACACCTCGCGCGCCTCGGCCAGCGCGTCCTCCCAGCGCCCGAGCCGCCCGAGGTTGACACCGAGGCCGTGCCGGGCGCGCAGCGTCTCGGGGTCCTCCGCCCCCTGCGCCTCCGTGCGGGCCGCCACCAGCTCCCGGTAGAGCTGCAGGGCCTCCGCACTGCGGCCCAGCCGGCCGAGGCTTATCCCGACCTCGTACGTCGCGGCGAGCGTATCGGGGTGCTCCGGGCCGAGCGCCTGGGCGCGCGCCGCGGCCACCTCTTTGTACATGCGCAGCGCTTCGGGCCAGCGGCCCAGCCGGCCGAGGGTGTACGCGACCTCGTGACGCGTGACAAGGGTGTCGGGGTGGTGCTCGCCGAGCACCCGGGCGCGCGCGGCGGCGACCTCGCGCGCCATCTCGTAGGAGTCCTCCAGGCGGCCCAGCCGGCCGAGGTTGTAGGCGAGGTTGTGGCGGCAGCGCAGCGTGTCGGGGTGGTCGGCGCCCATCGTGCGGTCCCGCGCCGCGGCGACGGAGGTGTACACCTGATGCGCTTCGAAGTGGCGCCCGAGGCGGCCGAGTACGTACGCCGTCTCCTGGCGGGCGGCGAGCGTGTCGGCGTGCTCGGCGCCGAGCGTCCGCTCGCGGCCGGCGGCCACCGTCTCGTACTCGCGCAGCGCGTCGGCGAACCGGCCCGAGCGCGCCAGGGTGAAGGCCACCTCGAAGCGGCTGGCGAGGGTGTCGGCGTGGTCGGGTCCGAGAACGTGCTCCCGTTCGGCGGCGACCGCGCGGTGCACCTCGCCCGCCTCCTCCCAGCGTCCGAGCCGGCCCAGGCTCAGCCCGGCGTTGTGCCGTCCGGCGAGGGCCGCGAGCGTCGCGGGCGAGGGGGTGGGGCGCTCCAGGGCGGGCGGGGTGCTGTCGGGCCGGTGGGCCTCGAAGCCGATGGTCCAGGAGCCGGTCAGTTCGCCGACGGTGCCGCGGGCCGGTGTGCGGAGCGTACGGGCCGAGCGCGCGCCGGCTCCGAGACGCGTGCCGGCGGTCCAGGCGGGCAGCCCGGTGGCGGCCTGCTGCGGGGCGCGGGCGGTGGCGAGGCGCTTGCCCAGTTCCGCGGCGTCACGCGGGCGGTCGTCGGGGTCCTTGGCGAGCAGGTCGAGGACGATGCGCTCATAGGGCTCGGGGAGGTCCGGGCGGCGCTTGCGGAGCGGCTGGGGTGCGGTGTCGCGGTGGCCGACGAGCACCGCCCAGGCGTCGTCGAACTCGAACGGCGGCACGCCCGTGGCCAGTTCGTACAGCACGCAGCCCAGGGAGTACAGGTCGCTGCGGTGGTCGATGGTGCCGCCCGCGATCTGTTCGGGCGACATGTAGTGCGGCGTACCCATGGCGACGCCGGTGCCGGTGAGCCGGGCGGTGAAGCCGATGTCGTGGCCGAGCCGGGCGATGCCGAAGTCGCAGATCTTCACCGTACCGTCCGCTATCCGGACGATGTTCGCCGGCTTCAGGTCCCGGTGCACGACCGCCTGCTCGTGCGTGTACGCGAGCGCCGCCGACACCTGGTCGGCGATGTCGACGAAGTCCGGTACGGGCAGCGGGTCCCGGCGGTTGTCCTCCAGAAGCTGGCTGAGATTACGCCCGTCCAGCAGCTCCATGACGATGTACAGAATGCCGTCGTCCTCGCCGAAGTCGTGCACGACGGTGATGCCGCGGTGCTGCAGGCCCGCTGCCACCCGCGCCTCGCGGCGGAACCGCTCGCGCAGCACGCGCATGAACGACGGGTCCTGCTGCTGCCCCAGCGGCTTGAGGCACTTGACCGCGACCCGGCGGCCCAGGGACTCGTCCCGGGCCCGCCACACCTCCCCCATGCCCCCGCGTCCGATCAGATCGATCAGCCGGTAACGGCCGTGGATCAGCCTGCTCTCCCCCATCGCCTGCCGCCGCCCCCGTCCCCGTTGTCAGCCCCGTGGCTCCCCCTGAGCACCGTGAGCCCTCAGTATGGCGGCCGGGCGGCACGGCTTGTAGGCCGACGGGCGGGTGCCGGGTCCGAGTCCGGCCACCGCGCGGAGGACGTGTTCCGGCAGCGGCACCGGACTGCCGTACAGCTCGTGCGCATACGAGGGGAGCACCTCGTACGCCATGGAGGCCACCTGCTGCCACAGCAGCGCGCATACGGGATCATCTGCGCACGCGGGGCGTCCCCGGACCGACCCACGAGATGATCTCCCGCTGGATCTCGTTGTTGCCGCCGCCGAAGGTGAAGATGACGGCGGAGGCGTCCTGGGGGCTGAGGGCGGAGCGCCGGCGCCTCCCTGGCCCGGTCCTGCGGTCCGTGGGGTCGCCCGCACGGCAGAACGTGTTCCAGTGATACGGAAGGGGCAGGCGCGCGCTCTTCCGCGCGCAGGCCGCCGGGTGATCTGAGAGGGTCGAGCCATGCTGCGTACCGTCCGGGCGGTCGCCGGCGACTGGACCGCCGCCCTTCCCGTACTCGCCGTCGTCCTGCTCGCGTTCACCTGGGGCCGTGCACTGCCCGGACCGGTCGTCGCCCTCGTGGCGTGCTTCCTGGCCGGTGCCGTACTGGCCGCGGTGCACCACGCCGAGGTGGTGGCCCACCGGGTGGGTGAGCCGTTCGGGTCCCTGGTGCTCGCGGTGGCGGTGACCACCATCGAAGTGGCACTGATCGTCACGCTGATGACCGACGGCGGCGACAAGGCCGCCTCGCTCGCCCGGGACACCGTCTTCGCCGCCGTGATGATCACCTGCAACGGCATCGTCGGGCTGTGCCTGCTGGTGGGCGCGGTGCGCAGGCGGGTCGCGGTGTTCAACCCGGAGGGCACCGGGGCGGCGTTCGCGACGGTGGCCACGCTGGCCGGGCTCAGCCTCGTCCTGCCCACGTTCACCACGAGCAAGCCGGGCCCGGAGTTCGCCCCGGCCCAGCTGGTGTTCGCCGCGTTCGCGGCCGTCGTGCTCTACGGGCTCTTCGTGGCCACCCAGACCCTGCGGCACCGGGACTACTTCCTCCCCGTCACCTCCTCGGGCAAGGTGATCGACGAGGACGACCACGCCGATCCGCCCACCCGGCGGGTGGCCCTGACCAGCCTGGGGCTGCTGGCCCTGGCGCTGGTGGGCGTGGTGGGGCTGGCCAAGGCGGCCTCGCCCACGATCGAGGCCGGGGTGCAGGCCGCCGGCCTGCCGTCCTCCGTGGTCGGCGTGGTGATCGCGCTGCTGGTCCTGCTGCCGGAGACCATCGCTGCGGTACGGGCGGCCGCCCGTGACCGGGTGCAGACCAGCCTGAACCTCGGGCTCGGCTCCGCCATGGCGAGCATCGGGCTGACCATCCCCGCCGTCGCCGTGGCCTCCATCTGGCTGAGCGGCCCGCTCGTCCTCGGGCTCGGCGCGACCCACATGGTGCTGCTGGCCCTCACGGTGGTCGTCGGCACCCTGACGGTCATCCCGGGACGCGCCACGCCCCTCCAGGGCGGCGTCCACCTCGCCCTGCTGGCCGCGTACCTGGTCCTGGCCGTCAGCCCCTGAGAGAGCCTCCGCGGAGCGGAGCAGGACCCTGTGAGACGCCGCAGCGGTCCTCCGGACGGACGTCGGAGCATGAGGGCGGACTCACCGACGCGCCTCGGGACGAGCCCACGGCCGTCACCTCGCCGGCGGGTCGTCCTTCGTGTCCGCACGGTCCTGCACGCGGGTGCGGTCCGGAATGCGTTCCTGAGCGCGCGCCGTGTCCTGCGTGCCCGTCCGGGCGGAGCGGCGCCGCAGGTGCAGATGGGGTGCGTGCGGCAGGTGCGCGCGCTCATGGCGTTCGGGACGCGGCTGCGGTGCGGTGCCCGCCGCCAGGGCCCGATCGGCCAGCCCCACCGGCACCGCGTGCACCCGCCCGCTCTCGCAGTGCGGGCAGACGGGCGCGGTGAGCGGGGAGCGCACCGTGCGCCCTTCGATGCGGTACGTCTGGGAGCGGCGGCCGTCGGCATCGGCGACGATCACGATCTCGTAGGTCTGTTTCCAGGCGTGACCGCATCCGGTGCAGCTGAATGCGTAGGTCTGCCGCAGGTCACCGGGTTCGGTCATGGCTCGCTCCCTTGTGACCGACACGCCGCGTCCGGCGATGCCGCTCCAGGCAGCCATCATCACGCGCCCCGAGGCGTCCCGCAACGCTCGCGGCAGCCCCTCGGAGGCGCACGGCGACCGTGCCCCGCGCCGCCGCCGTACGCCGTGGTGCGCCTGGCGGCACACCCGGCGGACCGGGGCGGCACGCCCGGCTCAGCACATCTTGTAGTCGTACCGGGGGGAGTTGTACGAGCAGGTGTCCTGGACGCGGCCGGTGGACGTGCGCAGCGTCGCGGTGTCCTTGTCGTTGTTCCAGACGTACGCGGCCCGGCCCTGATAGCGGGTCGACTGGGTGTTGCCGCCCCTGCCGGTGCGCACGGTCACGGTCTTGCCGGAGCCGAGCGTGTACGTGCCGAAGGTGTACTTGTGCCGCGAGGCGTCCACCAGCGTCCAGCCCTTCAGGCTGACGCTCCTGCCGGTGCTGTTCCGTATCTGCACGTACTCGGCGTTCAGGCTGGAATTGGAGCGGGTGTCCTTGCCCGGGCTGTCGTAGTAGATCTTGTACAGGTGGACCGAGCCGGCCGCCTGGGCCTGTGCGGGCAGCGCAAGGATCCCGGCACACGCGGTGGCGGTCACTGCGGCGGCGAGCGTACGTATACGAAGCAACGCGCATCCTCAAGATGTCGGGCCGAACCCCGGCAGGATTCGGCAGACACTCAGGTTATCGAACACCTCGAACAGCAAAAGGTTTTTCTGTGAAATCTGTGAAGATCGAGAAGCCGACGGGTCCGGCAAGTACCGTCTCCCCGACCGGAGGAGACGAGGAGAGACGATGCGTTATGCCGACGGCCCGGCGGCCCGGTGCGAGATACGGATCGCGGCGGCCGCGCCACGGATCTGGGAGCTGGTCAGCGACATCGGCCTGCCCGCCCGGCTGAGCCCCGAACTGCAGCGGGTGGAATGGCTCGACGGTGCCACCGCGCCCGCGGTGGGCGCTCGCTTCGCCGGGCACAACCGCCACCCGAAGATCGGTGAGTGGCGGACCGTCTCGCAGATCGTCACGGCGGACGCCGGGCACGAGTTCGGCTGGGCCGTCCTCGACACCGCCGGCCGCTTCGGCGCACCGGTGACGGACCCCGCGCACGCCCTGGCGACCTGGCGCTTCACACTGGACTCCGCACCCGAGGGCGTCCGGCTGCGGCACTCCGTACGCATCGGCCCCGGTGCCTCCGGGCTCAGCGCGGTCATCGCCCGGATGCCCGACCGCGAGGAGCAGCTGATCGAGGCCCGGCTCGCGGAGCTGCGTACGGGGATGACCGCGACGCTGGAGGGCATCAAGGCGCTCGCGGAGGCATGACGAGCACGCGGCGTCACGACGAGGGCCTGCACGGCCCGCCGAGTACGCGGCCGCACGCCCGGCATGTGTGCGCTATCCAGGTATTTGCTCCGGTTTGCACCGAAAACCACCGGGTACTCGATGATCGCTCCGGCAGCAGGCCGGAACGGACCGGCGAGACCGGGAGGCGCAGATGCGCGACACAGACCCGATGAACGAGCCGACGCCCTCCCAGGCGGAGGGCGAGCGCCGAGGCCCGGAGAACACCCGTGGGCGGCAGGACGGCCCCGAGCGCGGCCGCGAGGCACCCCGCACCACGCCGTCGCAGGCGGAGGGCGAGGACGAGAGCCGGGACGCGGAGCGGCACCGCGACCGGTGAGCCCGCCGTCCGGGCGGGCGGGACGAGGCAGTTGCGCCCTCCCGTGGCCCGGACACCCTGAGCATCGCAAGGGCGCTCCCGGCCAGGCCCGCCGCTCCCCCAGGAGCCCCGGGCACGTGCCGAGGATCAGCCGAGCGCCCCCTTGCCGAGCCGCCCGTCAGCAGTCACGGGCGAGCACCTTTTCACCGACGCCCCCACGGGGCGTGCCGCGACACCCCGACGGGCCCATGTCGCGTCAGCATTCCGTCAGAAGCGGCCCGTTCACCGTCAGCGTCCCGTCATGGACCCACGGGCCGCCCGCTGCCCCGGGCATACCGTCGGCAGCGGTCCCGGCCCGCCCTCACCGCGCCGGGACCGCTGCCTTCAGACCCGCACCACCTGGGAGAACGCCATGGCGGACACCTTGCTGACCGAAGACCCGGAACCTCTCGAACACCCGGCCGGACCGCTCTACGTGCCGGTCCGGCCGGGTCCCATGGGTTACGCGGCCCGCCTGTGCCGTACACCCCTCGGCTGCCGCACGGCCGTCGGCTTCACGACGGAGCAACGGCTGGTGTCGGCGCTCGGCCCCGGAGTGCCGTGGATCCGGCTCGCCGAGCCGGCGCTGCGCGCCCTCGTGGCCCCGCTGGGCGTCACCCGCGTCACCGTCGACGCCCGCTTCGCCGCCCCGAACCCCCGTGCCACGCCTCATCACTCCCCCGCACCTGAACACGCCGTCACGCCCGCCGCTTCGCCGGCCCTCGGCGGTTCCCCCTCCCCGGGCGCCGCGCCCGTACCGAAGCGCGCCACCGCACCGGCGGCGCCCTACCTCCTCCGGGGGCGCGCCGCATGACCACCGTCGACCTGCCGTCCACCACGGTCACCGCGACCGCCCCCACCAGGTCGGCCGCGCTGTCCGTCTGGCCTTCCTCCACCGTCCCGCTGCCCTCCGGTGACCTGGCGGTGGGCGGGGTGCCGCTCTCCGAGGCCGCCGAGCGCTTCGGTACGCCCGTCTACCTGCTCGACGAGGGCGAGGTGCGGGCCCGCTGCCGTACGTATGCGCAGGCCTTCCCCGACGCCGACATCCGGTACGCGGCCAAGGCCTTCCTGTGCCGGGCCATGGCCCGCTGGGTGGCCGAGGAAGGGCTCGGCCTGGACGTCTGCTCGGCGGGCGAGCTGGAGCTCGCGGCCGCGGCGGGCGTACCGCCCGAGCGCGTCGTGCTGCACGGCAACGCCAAGAGCCCGCACGACCTGGAGGCCGCGCTACGGCTCGGCGTGGGCCGCATCGTCATCGACAGCCCGTCGGAGATCGCCCGCCTCGCGGCCGCCGCCGGCAGCGCACGGACCCGCCTGAAGGTCATGGTCCGGGTGGTGCCCGGCATCACCGCCGGCGCGCACGAGAAGATCCGCACCGGTACCGCCGACCAGAAGTTCGGCCTGTCGGTCGCGGACGGCAGCGCGCAGCACGCCATCGCCCGGGTGCTCGCCCAGCCGGATCTCGAACTGGCCGGCCTGCACTGCCACTTGGGCTCGCAGATCACCAGCAGCAAGCCCTATCTGGCGGCGGTGCGCCGGATGGTGGGGCTGATGGCCCGTATCCGGGGCACCCACGGCGTGGTGCCGCCCGAGCTGGACCTCGGGGGCGGGCACGGCATCGCCTACCGGCCGGGCGAGCCCGCACTGGACGTTCCCGCGCTCGCCAGGAAGGTACGCGCGGCCCTGATCGAGAGCTGTGCGGCGGCCGGCCTCACCGTGCCCCGGCTCGTCATCGAACCGGGCCGGGCCATCGCGGGCCCCGCGGGCGTCGCGCTCTACCGGGTGCTCGCCGTCAAGCGCACCGAGTCGCGCACCTTCGTCGCCGTGGACGGCGGGATGAGCGACAATCCCCGGCCCGCGCTGTACGGGGTGCGCTACGCGCCCCGGCTGGTCGGCCGGCTCTCGCGCGCCGAACCCGCCCCGGTGACCGTCGTCGGCCGGCACTGCGAGGCGGGGGACGTCCTCGCGTCCGGTGTGCCGCTGCCCGGTGACGTCCGGCCCGGCGATCTCCTCGCCGTACCGGTGGCGGGCGCGTACCACCTGTCCATGGCCTCCGCGTACAACCTCGTCGGCCGTCCCCCGGTGGCCGCCGTGAGGGGCGGCGAGGCGCGGCTTCTCGTACGCCGCGAAACGCTGGCCGATATGAGCAGCCGCGACATCGGCCGCTAGCCGCTCCTCCCTGAAGCTGGTCGAGGACCACACCGAGGGCCGGATCGCCGGCTTCGTGGGCGAGCCCCGGATCAACATTCTCCGGCTCGACATCGCCCTCAAGGAGCTGACGCGGGGCCGAGGACGGCGGACGTCAGGTCCGACAGCAGGCGAGGCCGGGTGGCGCCGAAGAACGGCGCCGCCCGGCCTCGCCGTCGCGTTCTCCGTCAGTGCGCGTGGCCGCCGTGCGACCCGGACTCCGGCTCGGCCGTCTCCTCGGCTGCCGTGCCGGCGGGCGTGCCCTCCGCGCGTACCGTGAAGGCCGCCGTGCGGACCTTGCCCTGGTGCTGGAAGTCGAGGAAGAGGCGGTACGTGCCGGGGCTCGGCGCCGTGGCGGTGAAGGAGACCTCAGGGCCCGGCTTCGTCCTGCCGTCGCCGGGGGCGCCGTTGGGGTGGACGTGGAGGTAGGCCAGGTCGCCGGAGCGCAGCGCCACGAGGTGGCCGTAGGCGCCGAGGTAGGGCTGGAGGTCGGTGACCGGGCGGCCGTCCTTGCTGACCTTCAGCGTCAGCTCGTCCTCCGCGCCCGGTCGCAGCCGCCCGTCGAGGGTGACGGTGTAGCCGTCGACCTTCGCGACCTTGGCGGGGGCGGGCAGCGCTGCAGGGCGGTAGTTCCCGGTGACGGCCAGGTCTGCGCCCAGCGTGAGGCCGTCGGCGCCCTTGGCGGCCGGGGTGAAGTCGGCGAAGAGGCGGTAGCCGCCGACCTTCGGGAGCTCGGCGTCCGTGCTCCAGGTGCCGTCGGCCGCGCGGGTGGGGTGCAGGTGCCGGTACGTGCCCAGGTCCCGTGAGGCGAGGATCAGGTGCAGTTCCTTGCCGTGCTCGCGCCGGAACGCCGTGACCTGCCGGCCGGAGTCGTCGCGGACGGCGAAGCGGAGCGCGGACTTCTCACCCGCGGGGACGCGCGGGGTCTTGAGGTCGAGCGCGTAGCCGTCCTGGGAGATCTGCAGGCCGCCGGGCGGCATGTCGTGTCCCCCGGCTTGTTTCTCGTGCTCACCGCTGCCTTCCGCCGCGCCGTCGCCGTGCTGTCCGGCGTGCGCGGCGGGCTCGGGGGCCGCGATGGGGGCGACGGCGTTGCCCACTCCGTACGCGGCCCCGAAGGAGGCGGCGAGCGCGGCGACGAAGGCGGTGATCTTCGCTGGGGTGTTCATCGGGCTTCTCCTCGAATCGTCGGTCACCACGTCCGGGCGTCGGTCACCGCTGACGGGCGGCTGGGGCGCACTGCCGGCCGTACGCCGTGGAGCGCGCGGCCGACCTGCACGTAGCCACGGAGCATATACCCCCTCGGGGTATATGCAAGCCCCGGTCGAGCGCTTGCCATGGATACGGGGTGGGGGTATACATGACAGGGCCGCCGCCGATACCCCCCTAGGGTATGCGGGTAACGGCTGGTGTATCCCAGAGTCGATCGCTTCCCAGGAGGAACCATGTCCAACTGCTGTACACCCGACGGCAGCTGCCAGACCGACGGCGCGCAGACCACCGCGACCGCCGTCGCCGACAGCCGGACCACGGTCTACGCGATCGCCGGAATGACCTGCGGCCACTGCAAGGCAACGCTCACCAAGGCCATCGGCGAGGTCGACGGCGTGCTGAGCGTCGAGGTCGACGTCGAAGCCGGCACCGCGAGCGTCGTGAGCGCGGACGAGCTCGACGACGCGAAGATCGCCGAGGTCGTCGACGAGGCCGGATACGAACTGACCGGCCGGGCCGCCTGACCCAGGCCCCGTCGCCGGGCCCGCGTTACCGCGCGGGCCCGGCGGCCTGACGCAACTGAGGAGCAGTGATGACTACCATCGCGGAATCCCACGAGGTCGAGCTCGCCATCGGTGGCATGACGTGCGCCTCGTGCGCGGCCCGTATCGAGAAGAAGCTCAACCGCATGGACGGGGTCGAGGCCACCGTCAACTACGCCACGGAGAAGGCCAAGGTCAGCTACCGAGGCGCGGACGTCTCCGTGACCGACCTGATCGCCACCGTCGAGGCGACCGGCTACACCGCCCAGGAGCCGGCTCCGCCCCGCACCGACAGCGCTCCCGAGGGCGAGCAGGGAGCGGACGAGCCCGACGAGCTCCGGCCGCTGCGCCAGCGGCTGGTGACCGCGGTGGCGCTCGCCGTGCCGGTGATCGCGATGGCGATGGTCCCGGCGTTGCAGATCGAGTACTGGCAGTGGCTGTCCCTGACGCTCGCCGCCCCGGTCGTGACGTACGCCGCCTGGCCCTTCCACCGCGCCGCCTGGACCAACGCCAAGCACGGCGCCGCCACCATGGACACGCTGATCTCGGTCGGTACGACGGCCGCGTTCCTGTGGTCGCTGTGGGCGCTGTTCTTCGGTACGGCCGGTACGCCCGGCATGACGCACCCCTTCGAGCTGACCATCGCCCGCACCGACGGCGCCGGGAACATCTACCTGGAGGCCGCGGCCGGGGTCACCGCCTTCATCCTGGCCGGGCGCTATTTCGAGGCCCGCTCCAAGCGGAAGGCCGGCGCCGCCCTGAAGGCGCTGCTGGAGCTGGGCGCCAAGGAAGTCACCGTGCTGCGCGACGGCCGGGAAGTGACCGTCCCGACCGCCGAGTTGCAGGTCGGGGACCGTTTCCTGGTCCGTCCCGGTGAGAAGATCGCGACCGACGGCACCGTCGTCGAAGGCTCCTCGGCCGTCGACGCGTCGATGCTGACCGGCGAGTCGGTACCCGTCGAGGTCTCGGTCGGCGACGCGGTCACCGGTGCCACGCTGAACGCCGGCGGCCGGCTCGTGGTCGAGGCCACCCGGGTGGGCGCCGACACCCAGCTGGCGCGGATGGCGAAGCTGGTGGAGGACGCGCAGAACGGCAAGGCCGCGGCGCAGCGCCTCGCCGACCGGATCTCCGCCGTCTTCGTCCCCGTCGTCATCGCGCTCGCGCTGGGCACGCTCGGCTTCTGGCTGGGCAACGGCGCGGGGCTGACGGCCGCTTTCACCGCAGCCGTCGCCGTACTGATCATCGCCTGCCCGTGCGCCCTGGGCCTGGCCACACCGACCGCGCTGATGGTCGGCACCGGCCGCGGCGCCCAGCTCGGCATCCTGATCAAGGGCCCCGAGGTGCTGGAGACCACCCGCAAGGTCGACACCATCGTGCTGGACAAGACCGGTACGGTCACCACCGGTCAGATGACCCTGCTCGCCGTCCACACCGCGCCCGGCGCCGACGAGGCCGACGTACTGCGGCTGGCCGGTGCGCTGGAGCACTCCTCCGAGCACCCGATCGCGCGCGCCGTCGCCGACGGCGCCGCCAAGAAGGTGGGCACGCTGCCCGCTCCCGAGGACTTCGCCAACGTCGCGGGCCTCGGTGTGCAGGGGGTCGTCGACGGCCACGCCGTCCTCGTCGGCCGCGAGAAGCTGCTGGCCGAGTGGGCCATCGCGCTGCCCGACGGGCTGGCGCGCGCCAAGTCCGAGGCGGAGGCCGCGGGCCGCACGGCCATCGCGGTGGCCTGGGACGGTGAGGCGCGGGCCGTGCTGGAGGTCGCCGACGCCGTGAAGGAGACCAGCCCCGAGGCCATCCGGCGGCTGCGTGCCCTGGGGCTCACCCCCATCCTGCTCACCGGCGACAACGAGGCGGTGGCCAAGGCGGTCGCCGCCGAGGTCGGCATCGACGAGGTGATCGCCGAGGTCATGCCGGAGGACAAGGTGAACGTCGTCAAGCGCCTCCAGGACGAGGGCCGGAGCGTGGCCATGGTCGGTGACGGTGTCAACGACGCCGCCGCGCTGGCCCAGGCCGACCTGGGCCTGGCCATGGGCACGGGCACGGACGCGGCGATCGAGGCCGGCGACCTCACCCTCGTACGCGGAGACCTGCGTGCCGCGGCCGACGCCATCCGGCTCTCCCGCAAGACGCTCGGCACGATCAAGTCCAACCTCTTCTGGGCCTTCGCCTACAACGTCGCGGCCCTCCCCCTCGCCGCTTCCGGCCTGCTCAACCCGATGATCGCGGGGGCCGCCATGGCCTTCTCCTCGGTCTTCGTGGTCGGCAACTCCCTGCGGCTGCGCGGCTTCACGCCCCAGTCCTGACGCCCGGCCGGCGAGGGGCCGGAGACTTCCCGCTCCGGCCCCCGCCGGCTCCGGCAGGTCATGCCCGGTACGGGCGGACGATCCGGCACGTTCCGATGAGATGAGGCGTCAGTGACCGGTTACCAGAACCACAAGGACGACATCCTGCGCCGGCTGCGCCGCGTCGAGGGGCAGGTGCGGGGACTCCAGCGGATGGTGTCCGAGGACACCTACTGCATCGACGTACTGACACAGGTCTCCGCGACCAGCGCGGCCCTGCAGTCCTGCGCTCTCGCGCTGCTCGACGAACACCTCAACTGCTGCGTCACCGAGGCGATCGGCAGGGGCGGGGGCGAGGCGCGGGAGAAGGTCACCGAGGCCTCGGCGGCCATCGCCCGTCTCGTGCGGTCATGAGGCCTCGTACGGTCACCGGGCGCACAAGCGTCGTACGATGTGCCACGGCCATGTGGCGGCGTCATGCCGCGGAAGGGGGACAGCGTGCGCCGGCTGGGGGAACTGGAAGCTGAGATCATGGACCGGCTCTGGCGATGGGACCGGCCCGCCACCGTGCGCGACGTGGTGGACGACATCAACCGCACGCGCACCGTCGCCTACACGACCGTCATGACCGTCGCCGACATCCTCCACCGCAAGGGTCTGCTGCGCCGGCAGAAGAGCGGCCGGGCGTGGGTGTACGAGCCGGCGCACAGCCGCGAGGAGTACACCGCGGCCCTCATGCAGGAGGCGCTGGGGCACACCGAGGACCGGCGGACCGCACTGCTGCACTTCGTCGAATGCATGTCGCCGGAGGACGTCGAAGCGCTCAACGCCGCGCTCCGCTCCACCCGGCAGCCGGACTGACCGATGCTGCATCACCTGGTACTGCCGCTGGGGATCGCCCTGGGCAGTGCCCTGCTCGCGCCCGGTCTGCTGGCTCGCGCCCGCTGGGCCCCGCACGCCCCGCGCCTGGCGATCGCGAGCTGGCTCACCCTGGCCGTGCTCATGACGGCCGCGGTGGGGCTGGGCCTGGCGCAGCTCCTGCTGCCGCTGGCCGGGGCGCACGACGCACTGGCCCTGATCGTGGCCTGCGCGACCGCGGAGGGCGGCGCGGCGGAGCCCAGCGGCCGGCTGTACCTCCTGCTGGCCGGCTCGCTGGCCACGGCCGCGCTCCCGCCCGTACAGGCCCTGGCCAGGGAGCACCGCAGGACCCGGCGGGCCCGGACGCGCCACGCCGATCTGCTGCGGCTGGTGGGACGGCGTTCCGCACCGCTGGGCGCGGTGGTCATCGACCACGCGGTGCCGACGGTGTACTGCCTGCCCGGCCGGTCACCGCAGATCGTGGTGAGTTCGGGGGCCGTCCGTACGCTGAGCAAGCGGCAGCTGGACGTGGCGCTGGCCCACGAGCGGGCGCACCTCCGCGGCCGTCATCACTGGCTCGGCGCCGCCGCGCGTGCCTTCGGCACGTCCTTCCGGTGGCTGCCCCTCGGCCGCCGTCTGCTCCGCGAGGTACCGCTCCTGCTGGAGATGGCGGCCGACGACCGCGCGCTGCGGCACGGGTCGCGGCAGGCGCTGGCGGCGGCCCTGTACGAGATGGCGGCCGGGCAGGCGGCCCAGGGCACCCTCTCGCTGAGCGGTTCCTCCACCGCCGTGCGGGTCCGTCGTCTCCTGACCACCGAACGGCCTCGCCGGGCCGCGGCGCGTGGTGCGCTCACCGTGCTGGGGTGCGGACTCGCCGCCGCTCCGCTCCTGGTGACGTGCTGTGTGCTGTAGGCGCCGCCGCGATCTACTTACTTACTACGTAAATTCGTATTCCCCGGGTGCGCGGCGGAACAGCCGGCAGATATTTCCGTGGAATGATTGCGGTCTTGCGAAATCGCCGGGAAGGCTGATTGCATAAGCGACTTGAGGTCTATGGTGGACCGCAGTGGGGCGGCTACGCCCGCGGGAGGGATGAGGCTCCATGGGCCAGGTGGACGTGCGGTTGGCGGTCGAGTCGGACACTCCGGCGGTGTCCCGCATCGTCGCCGAATCACTCCGTAATAGCTATTCGGACCTGCTCGGTAAATCCGCCGTCGAGCGCCTGGTCAGTCAGCAATGTTCGCTGGCTCGAATTCGTACGGAAATCGGAGCGCCGGGCAGCGGGCCCGGCTGGCTGGGCTGGCTCGTCGCCACCACGGCGGACGGCACGGTCATCGGTGCGGCGGCCGGCGGCATCGCCGAGGCGGGTTCGGGCGAGGTGTATTCCTTGTGCGTGACCGGGGCCCATCGCCGTCATGGCGTGGGCAGCTCCCTCCTGACCGCCGTCACGGACCAGCAGCTGAAGAACGAAGCGCGGCAGCAGCGGATCTCCCTGCTCGCCGCCCAGGACCCCGCCGTTCCCTTCCTCAGCCGGCACGGCTTCCGGCCCGCCGAGGAGAGCGCCGCGGACCGGCCCCGGTACGCGCGCGCCGTGTGAGAAAGCACCGCACCATCCGTCCGGCACCGTGGCGCGTTCACGCCATCGCGTGGACACGCAGCCGTCGGCCATAGCTCGCGGCGCCCCTTCCCGGACAGGATTTTCCCCAGGTACGGCCCCGGCGGCACGGGTGCCGTCCCGGTCGGCAGTGTCCGCCCGAAGGACCCTGGAGGAGCCATGGACGTGCGAACCAGAACCGCCCCTACGGCGTTGCGCGATGCCCCGGACGCGCGGACGTCTTCCCTGCTCTCCTCGGCGCAGGACACCCTCGACGCGACCGCTGTGCCGTCCTGGACCGCGGACGAGCTCACCGGCGGGCTGTGGCTGCCCGGCCTGGAGAGCGTCGCGCCGCAGGACGCGCAGGACGTGTGGTTGCACGAGGCGCTGCTCGGCCCGCACAGCGCCGACATCGTGGGCTACCTCCGGCTGGCGCGCCGGACCGGCGGTCCCGTGCTCGACCTGGGGTCGGGCCCGGGCCGGCTGGCCGTACCGTTCGCGCGGCACGGGTTCGCCGTCGCGGCGGTGGACCGGGACGGCCCCAGCCTGAAGCGGCTGCGGCGCTGGGCGGACCGGCTCGGCAGCAGCACCTCGGCGCTGGTCACCACGGTCCGCTCCGACCTCACGCAACTGCGGCTCCGGCAGGACTACCGGCTGGTGGTGCTGGCCGGATCGATGATCATGGCGGTGCCGCCGGCCGCACGCGGGCGGCTGCTCCGCCACATCGCGGCGCATCTCGGCACGGGCGGTCTCCTGGCCCTGGACTACGCCGAGCACTCCGTGCGCGCTCTCGCGGAACAGCCCGTCCGCACGTGGGCGTTCGACGTACCGCGCTGTGACGACGTGACCGAACGCGTCGTGGCACGGCAGGTCTTCGACCTCACGGAGGGGACCGAAGAGATCACTTATCATTGCGCACGCACGGTGGGCCACCGGACGCACCGCAGCGTGCTCAGGACACACAAGTGGCTGGTGGAAACCGACTGGTTGGCACAGGAAATCCAGGCCGCCGGGCTGCAGGTGGCCCAGCGGAAGCCGCACCGGATCGCCCGTGCCACGGACCATGTGCTCTTGATTTGCCGTACCGCCCCATGATGAGGTGACGGCGGTCATGGCTTGATCGGTGGACAGCGGCCGCCGGTCAGGAATGTGACGAGTCGCTGAGGGGCGCGGCTTATGACTGAGGGGGATGGCCGCAACGTGTCCAGATCCGGTTCCGGTGGCAGTAGCGAGGACCTTGCGTTCGATCTCTACCAGGCCTTGCGCTCCCGGGGGGCAGCGGGTTTCTCCGCCGTGGCCCGGGAGTTAGGGCTCGCCCCCGCGGAAGCCGGCGCACTGCGCGCCGAATTGGAACAGCTCGGACTGCTCGTCCCCACCGACCCGGTACACACCGCCGGTCTGGACACCAATCCCGGATGGGTGCACGACAAGGCCGATGACACGGTCGCGGCCATCGACCCGGAAGTCGCACTGCTACGGCTCCTGGAGCACGAGCAGACCACATTGCGGGAAAGGCTCCGGCAGACCGACGAGGCGTACAGCCGGCTGGAAATGCTGGCCGGACGATTTCTGCGAGCCGGTGCCGTTTCGAATTCCGAGGTGGAAGTCGAGGTTCTCACCGACTACCGCCGTATTCAGCAAGTCGTGGAAGACGTGCTCGACGTCGTGCACGACAGCATCGCTTCCATGCATCCCGGCGCCATCGACACGGCCACTCTGGACCGCTCCCTCAGCCGCGACAAACGCATGGTGGACGAAGGCGTCCGCGTCCGCGTCATCTACAACCAGCGTTTCGCTTCCGTGCCCGCGCTCGCGGAATTCTTCCGGCGGCAGGCGGGCGTGGGCGTCGAGGTCCGCCTCTCCCCCGTCGTCCCGATGAACATGATTCTGGGCGACCACCAGTTCGCCCTCCTGCCGGCGGACCCCGAGGACCACACCGCCGGCGCGATCCTCGCGCGGGGCCCGGCGCTGGTCCGCTCGTACCTCGCCGTGTACGAGTACTGCTGGCACACCTCCGCCGCCTTCGGTGAGGAGGAGGACCCCGAACGCGGCGGCGACGGCCTCACCGAACAGCAGCGGGCCGCGCTGCGCATGCTCGCCGACGGCATGAAGGACGAGAAGATCGCCCGCAATCTCGGCGTCTCCCTCCGCACGGTCAGCCGTCTCCTCTCGGAGGTCATGCAGGCCCTCGGCGCCGGCAGCCGCTTCGAGGCGGGCGTACGCGCCACCCGGATGGGCTGGCTGGACTAGCAGCCGGCGTCGGCCGTCCCGACTACAGGTACGATGGGGTCAAACTTTTGGCCTGACCAGGTGGCGGAGACATGAAGCGCGATGTACTGCCGGAGCAGCGCGAAGCGGCGATGCAGCAGCTGCGCGATGTCGGGCTCCGGGTGACGGGACCGCGGCTGGAAGTCCTCAAGGTGCTGCGCGAGGGCGGGCACCTGGACGTCGAGGAGATCACCGCGATCGCCCGTGAGCGGCTCGGCACCCTCACGAGCCAGGCGGTCTACGAAATGCTCAGGCATTTCCTGGACACGGGTCTGGTGACGAAGTTCGACCGGCCCGGCTTTCCCGCGGTGTTCGAAGCGGCAGCGGAACCGCACCACCACGCCCTGTGCACCCGGTGCGGCCGGGTGGTCAACATAGACGTCCAGGCCCCTGCGCCGTCGCGCAAGGGCCTGAGCGGCTGGCGCATGAACGCCGCCGAGCTGGTGTACAAGGGCGAGTGCCCGGAGTGCCGTTAGACCGCGGAACCGGCCGGGGGCCAGTCGATCTGCGGGTCCACGACGGTGGCCCCGGACACCGCCGGCGGCCAGTCGATCTCGCTCGCCAGGAAGGTCGCCGGGCCCGCCTCCCGGTCCACCGCGCCGGCGGCCGCCGCGGGCACGGCGACCGCCGTGCACAGAGCCGCCGCGACGGCGAACCGACGGAGCGCGCAACGAATTCCGGCGTACGAGAACATGAATCCTCCAGGGAGTTCGAAAGGGATTTGCCGCCCGTTCCCGTGCCGCCGGGATTTCCTCGGGCTGACTCTTCAATAATCCCGTCCGACCACCGGCCGATCCAGCTTTCGCGACGTCGTGCCCGCGCCATGGCGTGAGTGCGTCACGACCACCGGAAGTGGAATGCACCCCTCTCCGGTCCGCGTTCCGGGGACCTTTCCGGAATTCAATTCTCCGCACCACACGCACATTCTTGGGGCAACCAAATCTATGGTACGGTCACCAATGCGGCATCATAGAGGCGAACTCTCCCTGAACCGGCGGGAACTCAGCACCTCCAGGGGCGTGGTCCCGCCCGGGCGGGGGCGTGCCGCCGCCCCTGCCCACCCCTCGCGTACGGTCCGAGGCAGCTCGTTCGTAGGTGGCGAGCGTCGCCTCCGCCGCAGTCTCCCAGGTCATGCCCGCCGCGTGCCGGACCCCCGCCCTGCCCATCGCGCGCGCACGGCGCGGAGCACGGGCCAGAGCCAGCAACTGCCGTGCGTAGTCCGCGGGCCGGTGACCGTCGACCAGGAGCCCGGTCACGCCGTCCCGGACCGCCGTCGGCAGCCCGCCCACCCGCGCCGCGAGTACCGGCGTGCCGCAGGCCTGCGCCTCCGCCGCCACCAGCCCGAACGATTCGCTGCGCGAGGGGACGACCAGGACGTCGGCGGCCCGGTACCAGTCGGCCAGCGCCCGCCGGCGCACCGCCGGCTCCCTGCGTACGACACCGTCGACGCCCAGCCGGCGGCACAGGGCGGGCAGTCCGGGCGCGTGCGTGCCGCTCCCGCTGAGCCCGCCGATGACGGGGACCAGCAGACGCGTACGGAGCTCGGGGGCGAGGTCCAGGAGTTCGGCGATGGCTCTGATCAGTACGTCCGGCCCCTTCAGCGGCTGGATCCGGCCGACGAAGAGCGGCACGAAGGCGTCCGGCGGCAGGCCGAGACGGCGGCGGGCGTCCTGCCGGCCGGCGCCGGGGCTGAAGGTGCCGGTGTCGACGCCCGGCCGGACGATGTCGATACGGGCGGCCTCGGCTCCGTAGAGGTCGCGGAGCGCGGCGGCCTCGTCGGCGGTGTTCGCGATCAGCCGGTCGGCGGCGTCGACGACCTGGTGCTCGCCCAGGATGCGGACGGCGGGTTCGGCGTCGTCGCCCGGCGCCAAGGAGGCGTTCTTCACCCGGCCCAGGGTGTGCATGGTGTGCACGAGCGGCACCCGCCAGCGGCCGGCGACGGCCCGGCCCACCTGGCCGGACAGCCAGTAGTGGGAGTGGACGACGTCGTACGGACGGCGTTCGCCGGCGGCCCGGAGCAGGTCGCGCGAGAACGCGGGCAGCATGCCCGGCAGCGCTTCCTTGGCGAGCGGGCCGCAGGGGCCGGCGTGGAGGTGCTGAACGGTCACCCGCTCGGCGAGCCGGACGCGGGCCGGCAGGCCCTCGCCGCGGCAGCGGGTGAACACGTCGATCTCGGCGCCCTTGGCGGCCAGCGCGCGGGCCAGCTGCACCATGTAGACGTTCATGCCGCCGGCGTCGCCGGTGCCGGGCCGGTGCAGGGGCGAAGTGTGCACGCTGAGCACGGCGACGCGAGGCGGCCGGGAAGCGGAGCGGGGCACGTGGTCTCCTTCGAGGGGGCCACGTGCCCCGCCGCTGCCGTAGCGGCACAGTGTCCGTACGGGACCCGGCGGCGCACGCGGCAGACGGACGGCCCCGGTGCGTGATGCGCCGGGGCCGGTGGGGACACGATCCGCGTGCGGTCCGGAACGGACCGGGCGGACCGGGGCGGGCGGGTAGCGGGATCAGAACCCGAAGACGGGGCCTGAGGGGGGTGACAGCCTGGTGCCGGGCGCAGGCGCCACGAGCGCGGCCGCGGTGATCGCGCGGCCGGCGGGCAGCCCGAGAGCCGCCGCCAGCCGGTCGGCGCCTTCCGGCATCACCGGCCGGGCCCACGCCGACAGCGCACCGGCCACCTCCAGCTGGGCGACGAGGGCGGCCGTGCCGCGGCCGTGGCCTGTCGGGCGGCGCCTTTCGTGGGCGTTGATGTGGGCGAAGTCGTCGACGGAGCGGACGGTCTCGTCCAGCAGGGCGACCGCGTGCCGCGGGTCGAACGAGTCCGGCGCGTACGCCACGGCCAGGTCCTCGGCCGTACGCAGCAGCAGCTCGCGCAGCCGCGGCCAGCCGGCGCCGCCGGGCTCGGCGTCCGGCACCCGGCCCGCGCAGTCCTGCCGTATCTGGGCGAAGAGCCGCGTCAGCCAGCTGTTCCAGGTGGCGTCGAGGGTCCGGCGGGCCTGCTCCAGGTCCGTACGGCTGAAGTGGACCGGACGCCCGACGGGGCGGGACTGCAGCACGTGCCGCCGCAGGGAGTCGGAACCGAACTCGGTGAGCAGGTCCAGCGCCCATACGGTCCCGGGCTGTTCGCCCGGCACGATGCCGTCGTCCAGCACCAGGGGTTCATTGACGCAGAATCCCTGGGGCAGCTTGATGCCTTGGGCCAGCATGAGGGCGGGGAGCAGCACGGTCTGGCAGAAGGCGTGGTCGAAGCCGCAGAAGTGCACGGTCCGTTCGGGTGCGGCGTTGAGGTCCAGCCGGTAGCCGAAGAGGTGGATCGCGGCGGCTTCGAAGCACGCGTCGATGCGGTGTCCGGCGAAGTCCTCACCCGGTACGGGCAGGCCCCACTCCCCCGGGTGGCAGACGGCGACGTCCGGCAGTCCGTCCTCGGCGAGCTGCTCGCACAGTGCCGCGAGGCGGGGCGGCAGTTCGGCGGCCGCCCAGTAGTCGGCCAGCTGGTCGCGGAAGGGCTCCAGCGGGAGGTGGAGCCGGCGGCAGCGGCGCATCGTCGCGGGGGTGTCGCAGAGCGCGCAGCGCGGCTCCAGCAGTTCGCCGCCGCTGTTGGGCCGGGCGCAGGACGGGCAGGCGTTGCCGTCGCAGGGCAGCGCGCAGTGCGGACAGGTGCCGTGTGCGTGCGCGCCGTGCAGCCAGCGGCCGCAGGGTTCGCAGTACGGCATGAGCCGGGTGCGGGCCGCGAGGACGCCCTCGTTGCGGAGCCGGGTGAAGAGGTCCCCCACCCAGCTCGCGTAACCGTCGGCGGTGCGGGGGTGGACGATGCGGTCGAAGACGACTCCGGCGCGCAGCAGGTCGGCGCAGATGGCCTGGCGGTAGCCCTCCGCCACCTCTTCCGGCTTGCGGCCGGTGCGCAGCGCGCGGAGTTCGACGGAGCTGCCGTGCTCGGCGGTGCCGGTGGTGAAGAGGACGGGCCTGCCGTCGGCGCGGAGGGCGCGGCTGAGGACGTCGGCTGCGACGTACGGGCCGGCCAGGTGGCCGATGTGGAGCTCGCCGTGGGCGGCGGGCGGGGTCGCGGTGATCCAGAGCGGGACGCTCACGGGCGGACCTCCTTGGTGTGCTGGGGGGCCTGTGCCATGCGACAGGCTCTAGTGGGGCTCGAAGTGGAAGGAGCGGATGAAGCAGTCCCGCGGCTGCTCGACGGCGTAGACGATGCAGTCGAAGAGCGCCTGGCCGGTGAGTTTGTCGTCGGGGTCGGCACCGAGTCCGGCCCACTCCACGGACCGCGGGTCGGCCGTGGAGAAGTCCGGCGGGTAGAGGGAGAAGACGCGTACGCCGGAGGGGCGCAGCCGGTGGGAGAGGATGTCGGCGAACCCCGCCTGCGCGTTCTTCGCCGCGTAGAAGGCGTCGTGCGCGGAGGTCCTGGCGGCTCCCGCACCGCCCCGTACCGCCACCATGTTCACGATGTCCGGCCGGTGGGATCTGCGCAGCAGCGGCAGGAAGTGCTTCACCATGAGGACGGTGCCGCCCGCGGTGGAGCCGATGGTCTCGACGATCTGGTCGTCCGAGGCGTCGTCGAGCTCGTCGCCGTCGAGCCAGCGCGCGCCGTTGTTCACCAGGAGATCGACGCGTTCGCTGTGCTCGCCCACTTTCCGGGCGAATTCCCGGATCTCGGCCGGGCGGTTCAAGTCGCAGCCGAATGCGTGAATTCGGTCGCGCGCGGCTCCGAGGACTTCCGTCCGGGTACGTTCCGCCGCTTCGACGGTCCGCGCGGAAACGAATACTTCGGCTCCCAGGTGTGCGAATCCCACGGCAAGTGATCGCCCGAATTCGCGCGAGGCGCCGGTCACCACGACACGCAGGTTCTCGAAAGTCATCCTGTCCCGTTCTCCTGAATCGGCTGGACCGTTCAACGAGCCTGGCAGACGGAACGGGAAAGGTCTGCGGTAAACGGCGGCAGGTTCACGCCGTGGCGTGGGTACGCCAGGGCAGCGCGACGTGCCGCTCCAGCACGCGTACCCGTTTGCCGGGGACGCTGACGCGGGCCAGCCGGGGGTCCGGTGCGCCCGTGACGGTCGCGGTGACCCGCGCGGGCCCCGCGGGACTCGCCACGAGGAGGGCGTGCGGCGGGCAGCCGGCCGCGCGGGCCAGCCGGTACGGCACCGTGCCGGCGACGGTCGTGGCCGCGGCCAGGCACGTCAGCCCCGTCATGGCGAAGGAGGGGTGCCAGCCGGGTTCGGTCAGTGCGCGGACGACGAGGCGTCCCGCTCCGCCGGCCCCGACGACCGCGATCTTCGGCAGGGCGCCACCGGACGGCAGGCCCAGCACCGACCGCGCCGCGCCCCTCAGCCGCCGCAGCCGGCCGAAGTCGGCGCTCCCGGCCGCGAACAGGGCCGACCGCCCGTCCAGCCCGAGTTCCCGGGCGTCGACGAACACGTACGGGTTGCCGAACCGCACCAGCGACACCGTGTGCACCCCGTCGGCGGTGCCGAGCACGTCCTCGGGGCTGCCGGTGGGCAGCAGGTCCGCCGGCCGCGGCATGGCGGGCAGGAAGTGCACGGTGTACGTGCCGTCGGCGGCCTGCTCGCAGACCACCGCCCCGGTGCCGTCCGGAGTGCGTGTCCGCACGCGGACGGTACCGCCCAAGCCGCTCACGGCCACGGCCGCCAGCAGCGAATGACCGCATGCGCTCCCGAAGGCGAACCCGTCGGCGCGCCCCGCCAGCCCCTGCACGAACCGGTACTCCAGGTCGAAGAAGGGGCACCGGGAGCGCCGGACGAGCGCATACTTCAGCACGTCTCCCCACCCGCCGGCCCGGAGGCCCCTCCGCACCTCGTACAGGAACTCGGCCAACTCTTCCTCGCCGGCCGGGGCTTCGGACGCGTCCAGGACCAGCGTGGGCCCCGGCGCGCCCTCGGCCATGGCGAGGTGTGCGCTCACGCGGCGGCTCCGGCGAGTGCGGGCGACGGCGCGGCGGTACGGGGTGCCGCCGGGCGCAGGGCGCGCAGCTCCTGCCGCCACAGCTCGTGCACGAGCAGTGCCCAGAGGGCCATGGCACTGGTGCCGGTGGGCCGGCGCAGGTGGGCGGTGAAGAGTGCGCGCAGGCCGCGCGGGGACAGCCGCGGGTCGAGGTGCGGCCCGGCGGCCAGCACGTCCTGGGCCAGCGCCATCAGGGGCGTACCCGGTACCAGCATCGCCGCGACGGGCAGCAGGAAGGGCTGCTTGGGCCGCCGGATCACGGCCTCCGGCAGCAGTCCCCGAGCGGCTTCGTACAGGGCCCTCTTGCCGGTCCTCAGCGGGGCGGGCAGGCGGGCGGCGAGACCGGTCACGGAGGGCTGGAGGAAGGGCGGCCTGGCTTCGACCGCCCAGGCCATGCTGAGGTGGTCCAGCCGCCTGAGGTGGTAGGCGGGCAGCCGCTGGAAGGTCTCGAACGCGGTCAGCGTGGCGTGCCGGTCGCTGTCCGCCGAGGCCAGCCGGTCGGTGAGGCGCTGTTCGGCGGTCCCCCGGTCGGCCAGGCAGGCGCGGTAGTCGGGGGTGTAGAGCGACTCGCGCAGGGAGCGGGGCACGGCGGCGAGCGCGGCGACGTAGGGGGCGACCCAGCCGGGGCCGGGCGGTGCCGCCAGGGCCGTACGCATCCGGTCGTACCCGCCGAACAGCTCGTCGGCGCCGTCACCGGTCAGGGCCACGGTGAAGCCCTCGTTGCGCACCGCCCGGAACAGCGCGTAGGTGCTGAGGGTGATCGGGTCGGCGTTGGGCTGCCCGAGGTGCCACACCGTGCGCGGCAGCAGGTCGGCGAACTCGGCGGGGTCGGCCTCGATCTGGTGGTGCACGGTGCCGCTCCGCCTCGCGACGGCGCGGGCGAAGCCGTGCTCGCTGTTCGGCCACTCGCCGCGGTACGTCAGGTGGAACGTGTGCAGCGGCGGCGCCTGCGACGCGTTGCTGTCCTCCGCTGCCAGGGCGGTCACCAGGCCGGAGTCGAGGCCCCCGCTGGTGATGGCGCAGACCGGGACGTCGGCCTGGGCGAGCCGGCGCACCTCATGGCGGAGTGCGTCCCGCACACCGAGCGGTGCGCTGGGGCTCCGGTGGGGCGGCCGGCGGTGCAGGCGCAGTCCGCCTCCCCTGGTGGCCAGGGCGGTCGCGCCGGGCGGCAGGGTCCGGATGCCCCGCAGGGCGGTCTGCTGGCCGAGGCAGGTACGGGTGGTGAGGTACTCGTCGAGGGCTTCCTCGCGGTGCTCGGCCGGGACCTGCGGGAAGCCGAGCAGTGCGGGCAGTTCGGAGGCGAAGCGCACGCCACCGTCGGCGGCTGCGTGGTAGTAGAGCGTCTTCATGCCGTGGTCGTCGACGGCGAGGAGCAGCCGCGGCTCCTCCGGGCGCAGGTCGACGACGGCGAGGGCGAACATGCCGTCCAGCAGGCCGACGAAGCCCGGCCCGTGCTCGGCGTACAGCGCGGGGATCACCGTGCCGTCGCAGTCGTCGGGCAGTACGTGCCCCAAGGCCCGTACTTGTGCCCGCAGTTGCCGGTGGTTGTAGATCTCGCCGTTGAGCACGGCGACGATGCCGGGCGCGCTGGGGAGGCGGTACGGCTGGCCGCCTCCGGAGGGGTCGGTGACGGCGAGCCGGTTGCACCCCAGCGACCAGCCCGGACCGCGTGCGACGCCGTGGGCGTCGGGTCCGCCGTGCCGCTGCCGCCCGGAGACGGCGGCCAGCTCCTGGCCGGTGGCCCTGGTGGCGAACGTTCCGCAGATCCTGCACATGACGACTACCTCCGAGCCCGGGGCCCTGACACCGGCATCAACAGCCTCACTGGATGCACCCAATGATTTGAATCTACCAATTCTTGTGGTGGCGCGTCAGTGCAATGGCGTGAACCGGCCACGGCCGCCGCCTTGCCCGGCACACCGGCGCACCGCACGCTGATCGCATGAGCGACTCCCCCATCGGACCGCACCGACGCAGCGCGCCCGAGCGGCTGTTAGTGGTCGCCGCGCACCCGGACGACATCGAGTTCTGCGTGAGCGGAACGGTCATGCAGTGGATCGAACGCGGCACCGAGGTGACGTACTGCATCGTCACGGACGGCGGCGCGGGCGGTTACGACGAACGGCTGCCCCGGCAGGCCATGGCCGATCTGCGCCGCGCCGAACAGGCGCACTCCGCGAAACTCAGCGGCGTGCAGGACGTCCGCTTTCTCGGCTATCCCGACAGCCTCGTCGAGCCCGGCGTCGACCTCCGGCGCGACCTGTGCCGGGTCATCCGCGAGACGAGGCCGCAGCGCGCGATCATCCCGAGCCCGGAGATCAACTGGGCGCGCATCGCGGACGTCCACCCCGACCACCGGGCCGTGGGGGAAGCGGCGCTCCGCGCGATCTACCCCGAGGCACGGAACCCCTTCGCGCACCCCTCCCTCCTCAAGCACGAGGGCCTGCGCCCCTGGACCGTCCCGGAAACGTGGCTGATGACCGGCCCCCGCCCCAACCAGTACGTCGACGTCACCGCGGTCTTCGACCGCAAGGTCGAAGCCCTGCGCATCCACACCTCCCAGACCGCGCACTTCGACGACCTCGCCGGCCTGCTCCGCTCCTGGCTCGGCGAACACGCCCGGGCCGGCGGACTGCCGCCCGGACGCCTCGCCGAGGCGTTCCAGGTCGTCGACACGGCCTGAGAGCCTGTGTCCGAGGGGCCGGTCAGCCGTAGATGACCAGCTCGCTCTCCGTCGCACCGTGCAGCTCGTAGCGCGTACGGACCAGTGGGCGGCCCGCGTACAGCCGGATGAGGGTCGGTACATCGGCCTTCAGTGAGGCCGCGGGACGCCCGTCGACCTCGTTGCCGAGCACCAGTGGGGCGTCGTGCCCGGCCAGGACCGCATGGAGGCGCGGCGTGTGGCGCACCCGGCTGGTCACCGACAGGATCGCGAGCGCGTCCGCCGCCCCCCTGCCTCCGTACGCACCGGGCTCATCGAGCGCCTCGCGCACGTCCCCGGCATGCACCCACTCCCCCAACGCGATGACGTCCAGCTCACCGTCGGACGCGGCGATGACCGGGCCCGCCTCGGTGAGACCACGCTCCAGCTCGTCCAGGATCTGTGCCGTGGTCCAGTCGGCACGCTCGCGTACGTCGGCGGCGTTGGCTTCCGGCGTGAAGGCACCGTCGAGCCGCCCTTCGACGATGCGCACGAGCGCCGCCCCGCAGTGGGCCAGGACGTCACGTACGGTCCAGCCCGGGCACGCCGTACGAGCGGCGAAGCGGCTGGGTTCCGTACCGCGCAGCAGCGGCATCAGCGCGTCCCGCTCCGTACGCAGCAGCCGGCCGGGCAGCCAAGGATCTCGCTCGCCGGCCATCAGTAGCGGTAGTGGTCGGGCTTGTAGGGACCCTCGACCTCGACGCCGATGTAGGCGGCCTGCTCCGGGCGGAGCGTGGTGAGCTTGACGCCCAGCGCATCCAGGTGGAGCCGGGCCACCTTCTCGTCCAGGTGCTTGGGCAGAACGTACACGTCCGTCGGGTACTGCTCCGGCTTGGTGAACAGCTCGATCTGCGCCAGCGTCTGGTCCGCGAAGGAGTTGGACATCACGAACGAGGGGTGCCCGGTGGCGTTGCCCAGGTTCAGCAGCCGGCCCTCGGAGAGCACGATGAGGACCTTGCCGTCGGGGAAGGTCCAGGTGTGCACCTGCGGCTTGACCTCGTCCTTGACGATGCCCTCGATCTGCGCCAGACCGGCCATGTCGATCTCGTTGTCGAAGTGGCCGATGTTGCCCACGATCGCCTGGTGCTTCATCTTGGCCATGTCCGAGGCCATGATGATGTCCTTGTTGCCGGTGGTGGTGATGAAGATGTCCGCCGTCTCCACCACCTCGTCCAGGGTGGTGACCTGGTAGCCGTCCATCGCCGCCTGCAGCGCGCAGATCGGGTCGACCTCCGTGACGATCACCCGGGCGCCCTGGCCGCGCAGCGACTCCGCACAGCCCTTGCCCACATCGCCGTAACCGCACACCACGGCGGTCTTGCCACCGATCAGGACGTCGGTGGCCCGGTTGATGCCATCGACGAGGGAGTGGCGGCAGCCGTACTTGTTGTCGAACTTCGACTTGGTCACGGCGTCGTTCACGTTGATCGCCGGGAAGAGGAGGGTGCCGTCACGGTGCATCTCGTACAGCCGGTGCACACCGGTCGTGGTCTCCTCCGTCACACCACGGATCTGGGCGGCCAGCTTCACCCAGTCCAGGGAACTGTTCTCCAACAGGCGGCGTATCGCGGCGAGTTCATCGTTGCCGGCGGCGGGCAGCTCGCCCGTCTTCTCGTACTCGACGCCCTTGTGGACCAGGAGGGTGGCGTCGCCGCCGTCGTCCAGGATCATGTTCGGGCCGGCCCCGCCGGGCCAGCTGAGCGCCTGTTCCGTACACCACCAGTACTCCTCCAGCGTCTCGCCCTTCCAGGCGAAGACCGGGACACCGGCCGCAGCGATGGCGGCTGCGGCGTGGTCCTGGGTGGAGTAGATGTTGCAGGAAGCCCAGCGGACCTCGGCACCGAGGGCGACCAGGGTCTCGATCAGCACGGCGGTCTGCACGGTCATGTGCAGCGAACCGGTGATCCGGGCGCCGGCCAGCGGCTGGGCGGCGGCGTACTCCTTACGGAGGGCCATCAGACCGGGCATCTCGTGCTCGGCGAGGGTGATCTCCTTGCGGCCGAAGGCGGCCAGGGACAGGTCGGCGACCTTGAAATCGATGGACTCAGCAGGCACGGGCACTCCTTGAGGTCTGGATGCTGCGATGGATGTCGAGGGCCGCGGCGGAGCGGTTGAGGGTGATGTAGTGCAGTCCGGGGGCGCCTTCGGCGAGAAGGCGCGTGGCCATTTCCGTGGCGTACTCGACGCCGATGCGGTGGCCGTCGGCCGGGCGGTGGCGTGCCGCCTCCAGGCGGTGTGCCAGCTCCTCCGGGAACGCGGCACCGCTGAGTTCGGCGAAGCGGCGGATCTGGCGGACGTCCGTGGCCGGCATGATCTCCGGGATGATGGGGGTGTCGCACCCGGCCGCCGCCACCCGGTCCCGCAGCCGCAGATAGTCCTCGACGTGGAAGAACATCTGGGTGAGGGCGTAGTCGGCACCCGCCCGGCACTTGGCGACGAAGTGCCGGATGTCGCTCTCCCAGTCCGCCGAGCGCGGGTGGCGCTCAGGGAACGCCGCGACACCGATGGTGAAGTCGCCCAGCGAGCGGACCAGTTCGACGAGCTCGTACGCGTACCTGAGGCCCTGCGGGTGCGGCGTCCAGGTGCCCTTGGGGTCGCCGGGAGGGTCACCGCGCAGGGCGAGGATGTCGCGGATGCCGGCGTCCGCGTACCGGCCGATGATTGCCCGTAGTTCGGCGACCGAGTGGCCGACGGCGGTCAGATGCGCGACCGGCCGGAGAGTCGTCTCATCGGCGATGCGTTCGGTGAGCGCGATCGTACGGTCACGGGAGGAGCCGCCGGCGCCGTACGTCACGGATACGAAGTCCGGGGACAGGGCCTCCGCCCGCCGGATCGTCCGCCACAGCGCCTGCTCGCCCGCCGGTGTCTTCGGAGGGAAGAACTCGAAGGAGAAGGTGGGCCCTGGGTTCGTCGTCTTCACGCCCGCCTCCCGGCGTTGAAGTAGCCCGCCTGGGGGTGGTGGACGACGAGGGCGTCGGTGGACTGTTCGGGGTGGAGCTGGAATTCCTCGGAGAGGACGACGCCGATGCGCTCCGGCCGCAGCAGGTCGGCGATCTTTGCGCGGTCCGCCAGGTCCGGGCAGGCCGGATAGCCCAGGGAGTAGCGGCAGCCTTGGTATTCGGTGCGCAGCATTCCCTCCAGCGATTCCGGCTCGTGGGTGGCGATGCCCAGTTCGGTGCGGACGCGGGCGTGCCAGTACTCGGCGAGGGACTCGGCGAGCTGGACGGACAGGCCGTGCAGCTCCAGGTAGTCACGGTAGGAGTCGGCCGCGAAGAGCCTGGTGGTCTCCTCGCCGATCTTCGAGCCGACGGTGACGACCTGAAGACCGACCACATCGGTCTCGCCGGACTCCTCCGGGCGGAAGAAGTCCGCGAGGCACAGGCGGCGGCCGCGGCGCTGCCGGGGGAAGGTGAAACGGGTGCGCTCGGCACCGTGCTCGTCCAGGATGACCAGGTCGTCGCCCTTGGAGTAGCAGGGGAAGTAGCCGTGCACGACGGCCGCTTGGAGCAGGTTCTGTGTGCGCAGCCGGCCCAGCCACATCCGCAGCCGCGGCCGCCCGTCGGTCGCGATCTGTTCCTGCTTCAGGCCCCACTGGCCCTTGAAGAGCGCGCCTTCGTCCAGCCAGGAGGCGTAGTCGGCGAGCTGGATGCCCTTGACCACGCGGGTGCCCCAGAACGGCGGGGTCGGGACCGGGTTGTCGGTGGCCACATCGGAGCGGCCGCCGGTGTCCTGGGGCTCTTCGAGTGCCGTCCGCCGGTGCGGCACCCGGCGCTGCTTCAGCTCCGGCAGGCTCGCCCCGGGCACGCCCCGCTTGACCGCGATCAGGGCATCCATCAGGCGCAGGCCCTCGAAGGCGTCGCGGGCGTAGCGGACCTCACCCTCGTAGATCTCGTGCAGGTCCTGCTCGACATACGCGCGGGTCAGCGCGGCGCCGCCGAGGATGACGGGGAAGTCGGCCGCCAGCTTGCGCTGGTTGAGCTCCTCCAGGTTCTCCTTCATGATCACCGTGGACTTCACCAGCAGCCCCGACATCCCGATCACGTCGGCCTTGTGCTCCTCGGCGGCCTCCAGGATCGCCGAGACCGGCTGCTTGATACCGAGGTTGACCACGGTGTAGCCGTTGTTGGACAGGATGATGTCCACAAGGTTCTTGCCGATGTCATGGACATCACCGCGGACGGTGGCCAGCACGATGGTGCCCTTGCCCTCATCGCCCTCCACCTTCTCCATGTGCGGCTCCAGATAGGCCACCGCACTCTTCATCACCTCGGCGGACTGCAGCACGAACGGCAGCTGCATCTGACCGGAGCCGAACAGGTCCCCGACCACCTTCATGCCCGCCAGCAGCGTGTCATTGACGATGTCCAGCGCCGGACGCTCGGCCAGCGCCGCATCCAGGTCGGCCTCCAGGCCGTTCTTCTCACCGTCGATGATGCGCCGCTGCAGCCGCTCCTCCAGCGGCAGCGCCGCCAGCTCCTCGGCCGCCCCGGCCTTCAGCGACTTCGCCGTCGCCCCCTCGAAGAGGGCCATCAGCTTCTGCAGCGGGTCATACCCCTCGGACCGCCGGTCGTAGATCAGATCCAGGGCGACCTGGACCTGCTCCTCCTCCAGCCGCGCGATCGGCAAAATCTTCGACGCATGCACGATCGCCGAATCCAGCCCCGCCTTGACACACTCGTCCAGGAAGACGGAGTTCAGCACGATGCGCGCGGCCGGGTTCAGCCCGAAGGAGATGTTCGACAGACCCAGCGTGGTCTGCACCTCCGGATGGCGCCGCTTCAACTCCCGGATCGCCTCGATGGTGGCGACCCCGTCCTTACGGGACTCCTCCTGACCGGTGCAGATGGTGAAGGTCAGGGTGTCGATGAGGATGTCGGACTCGCGGATGCCCCAGTTGCCGGTCAGATCGGCGATGATCCGCTCGGCCACGGCCACCTTGTGCTCGGGGGTACGGGCCTGGCCCTCCTCATCGATGGTCAGCGCGATCAGCGCCGCACCGTGCTCCTTCGCCAGCGCGGTGACCTTCGCAAAACGCGAGTCGGGCCCGTCACCGTCCTCGTAGTTCACCGAGTTGATGACCGCACGCCCGCCCAGCTTCTCCAGCCCCGCCTGGATGACAGGCACCTCGGTGGAGTCCAGCACGATAGGAAGCGTGGAGGCGGTGGCGAACCGCCCCGCCAGCTCGGTCATGTCCGCCACGCCGTCCCGGCCCACATAGTCCACGCACAGATCCAGCATGTGCGCGCCCTCGCGGATCTGATCCCGGGCCATCTCCACACAGTCATCCCACCGCCCCTCCAGCATCGCGGTGCGGAACTTCTTGGAACCGTTGGCATTGGTGCGCTCCCCGATCGCCAGGTAGGAGGTGTCCTGGCGGAAGGGCACGGTCTGGTACAGGGAGGCCGCACCCGGCTCCGGACGCGGCCGGCGCTCGGTGGGGGCGGTGCCGCGCACCCGCTCGACGACCTGGCGCAGGTGCTCAGGGGTGGTGCCGCAGCAGCCGCCCACCAGGGACAGCCCGTACTCGGCGACGAAGGTCTCCTGCGCATCGGCCAGCTCGGTCGCGGTGAGCGGGTAGTGGGCGCCGTCCTTGCCCAGCACCGGCAGGCCCGCGTTGGGCATGCAGGAGATCGGGACGCGGGAGTGGCGGGCCAGATAGCGCAGGTGCTCACTCATCTCCGCCGGGCCGGTGGCACAGTTCAGGCCGATCATGTCGATGCCCAGCGGCTCCAGCGCGGTCAGCGCCGCACCGATCTCCGAACCCAGCAGCATCGTGCCGGTCGTCTCCACCGTCACCGAGCAGATGATGGGCAGGTTCGTGCCGGTGGCCTCCAGCGCGCGGCGGGCCCCCAGCACCGCGGCCTTGGTCTGCAGCAGGTCCTGGGTGGTCTCCACCAGCAGCGCGTCAGCGCCCCCGGCGATCATTCCCTCGGCGTTCTGCTGGTAGGCGTCGCGCAGGGTGGTGTAGGGGGCGTGGCCCAGCGTGGGCAGCTTGGTGCCCGGGCCCATCGAGCCCAGCACCCACCGCTGCTGCCCGGTCTTCTCGGTGAACTCGTCGGCCACCTCGCGGGCGATCCGCGCCCCGGCCTCCGACAGCTCGTACACCCGCTCGGGGATGTCGTACTCCCCCAGCGCCGCATGGTTGGCGCCGAAGGTGTTGGTCTCCACGCAGTCCACACCGACCGCGAAGTACTCCTCGTGCACCGAGCGCACGATGTCCGGGCGGGTGAGGTTCAGGATCTCGTTGCAGCCCTCCAGCTGCTGGAAGTCATCCAGGCTGGGGTCCTGGGCCTGGAGCATGGTGCCCATGGCTCCGTCGGCGACCACGACGCGTGAGGCGAGGGCCTGGCGCAGTTCCTCGGCCCGTTGCGGGGTGGTGGTCACGTCAGCTCCCTCAGGTGGGGCAGGATGCGGGCGGGTACGGCGAAGCCGTACGCGGTGCGGAGCCGGGTCAGGAGCGGGTCGCGGTAGAGGCGGTACTCCTGGGTGCCGATGTAGTCGAGAGCCGTGGCGGCGATGGCGCAGCCCAGGCGGGCGGCGTCGGCGAGGGGAACGCCCCAGGTCACCGCGGCCACGAAGCCGGCCCGGAAGGCGTCGCCGACTCCGGTCGGGTCGACGACGCCGTCGACCGGCACGGCCGGGACCACGACCGGCGAGTGGTCCTCGCTCTGGAGGCGTACGCCGCCCTCTCCCAGGGTGGTGACCCAGCAGCCCACGCGGGCGCGGATCTGTTCGGCGGTCCATCCGGAGCGTTCCTGCAGCAGGGCCGCTTCGTACTCGTTGCTGAACAGCCAGCGGGCGCCTTCGACGAGCTGCCGGACCTCGGCGCGGTTCAGCCTGGCGAGCTGTTGCGAGGGGTCGGCGGCGAAGGGGATGTCGAGCTGCCGGCAGGCGGCCGTGTGGCGGAGCATCGCCTGCGGGTCGTCGGGGGAGATGACGACCAGGGCGAGGCGGCCGACCCGTGCGAGCACGTCGCACAGGTCGATGGTGCGGGCTTCGGCCATCGCTCCCGCGTAGAAGGTGGCGATCTGGTTCTGTCTGCGGTCGGTCGTGCAGACGAACCTGGCCGTGTGCAGGTCGGTGCTGATGTGTACGGAGTCGGTGTCGACCCCGTGTTCCTTGAGGTGGACGCGGTACGGCTCGAAGTCGGTGCCCGCTGCGCCGACCAGGACGGGGCGCTGTCCGAGCAGGCCCAGTCCGTAGCAGATGTTGGCTGCCACTCCCCCGCGGCGTATGTCGAGCCGGTCGGCGAGGAAGGACAGTGAGACCCGGTCCAGTTGCCCCGCGATGAGCTGATCGGTGAAACTTCCCGGGAAGGTCAGCAGATGGTCGGTGGCTATGGAACCGGTCACGACTGTCCGCACGATGTGCTCCTTTCTCGCTTCGGTGTCCTGCCGTGCCGTTACTGGCAGCCCGCCGCGGTGCGCAGCTTTGTGGCGCGGTCGGTGCGCTCCCAGGTGAACTCGGGGAGTTCGCGGCCGAAGTGGCCGTACGCGGCGGTCCGGGCGTAGATCGGGCGGAGCAGGTCGAGGTCACGGATGATCGCGGCGGGGCGGAGGTCGAAGACCTCGCTGATGGCTTCCTCGATCCGTGCCGGGTCGACGGTGGCGGTGCCGAAGGTCTCCACGAACAGACCGACCGGCTCGGCCTTGCCGATGGCGTAGGCGACCTGGACCTCGCAGCGGGCGGCGAGGCCGGCCGCGACGACGTTCTTGGCGACCCAGCGCATGGCGTAGGCGGCGGAGCGGTCGACCTTGGACGGGTCCTTGCCGGAGAAGGCGCCGCCGCCGTGCCGGGCCATGCCGCCGTACGTATCGATGATGATCTTGCGGCCGGTCAGGCCCGCGTCCCCCATCGGGCCGCCGATCTCGAAGCGGCCTGTGGGGTTGACCAGCAGGCGGTACCCCTCCGTCTCCAGCTTGATGCCGGCCTTGGCGAGGGCCGCCAGCTCCGGCTCGACGACGTGTTCGCGGATGTCGGGCGCGAGGAGGCCGTCGATGCTGACGTCCGAGGCGTGCTGGGAGGAGACGACCACGGTGTCGAGCCGTACGGCCCGGTCGCCGTCGTACTCGATGGTGACCTGGGTCTTGCCGTCGGGCCGCAGGTACGGGACGGTCCCGTCCCTGCGGACGTCGGTGAGGCGGGCGGCGAGGCGGTGCGCGAGAGTGATCGGCAGCGGCATCAGTTCGGGCGTGTCGTCGCAGGCGTAACCGAACATCAGCCCCTGGTCGCCGGCGCCCTGCCGGTCGAGTTCGTCGCTCGTGCCAGGTCCCTTGCCGACGCGCTGCTCGTACGCGGTGTCCACGCCCTGGGCGATGTCGGGCGACTGGGCCCCGATGGAGACCGACACGCCGCAGGAGGCCCCGTCGAAGCCCTTGGCCGACGAGTCGTAGCCGATGGCGAGGACGGTGTCCCGGACGAGCTGGGCGATGGGTGCGTAGGCCGTGGTGGTGACCTCGCCGGCCACGTGCACCTGGCCGGTGGTGATCAAGGTCTCGACGGCGACGCGGGACGAGGGGTCCTCCTTCAGGAGCGCGTCGAGAAGGGAGTCGCTGATCCGGTCGGCGATCTTGTCGGGGTGTCCCTCGGTCACCGATTCCGAAGTGAAGAGGCGCAGGCTCATGTCAGCTCACCCGGGCCGCGAAGAAGTGCCGCTCGATGGCGTCCAGGGTGCGGATCGAGTCGACCTCCAGGGTGTCCATGTCGATGGAGCGGCCGCTCACCTGCTCCAGGAGGAAGACGAACTCCACGAAGGACAGCGAGTCGATGAGGCGGTTCTCGATGAGGTCGAGGTCACCGGCGATGTCCTCGCGGTCCGGGTGGCGCTTGACGATCCACGCCTTGACCTGGTCGATTCCGTCGGCGATGGGGCTGGTCATGGGGTTACTCCTTAATGTTTCACGAGTTTCGGTGTTCGGTGAGGATGGGCGCGGCCACGGCGACCGCGTAGTCGACGTCGTGGCTGATGCTCACCGTGATCTGCGCGATGCCGGAGGCGGCTGCCATCCGGCCGGCCGCGCCGCGCAGGTCGACCAGGGGCCAGCCGCCGTCGGCGCGCTGCACCACGATGTCCAGCCAGGGCAGGAAACGGTTGCGGACCCGTAAGGTCTTGAAGGCGGCTTCCTTGGCGGCGATGCGTCCGCAGAGGCTGAGCACGTCCAGCCCGGTGGAGGTGCGGCAGTCGGCCAGCTCGCTGGGGACGAGCATGCGGGTGAAGAAGTCCTCGCCGTGCTCGTCGAGGAGGCGCCGGACACGGGTGACGGACACGATGTCCATGCCGAGATGTGCCCAGCCCGGGCCACTGGGGGCGGGTTGGGCCGGCACGTCAGAGCACCGACCTCGCCCGCACGACCGCGTCGGCCGCCGCGTCCCAGTCGCCGTACCGGCGGGTCAGTGCCGACAGCCAGCGTTCCAGCCCGAAGGCCACACAGCTGGTGAAGGCCGGTCCCCCGCCGTCTGCGAGCGTGATGTCGCAGCGGTCACCGAAGAAGTTGCGGTGGGTGTTGACGGACGCGATGGCGAGGTCCTCGAAGAGGAATTCGTGCTTGACGGGCACGAGGCGCTGCAGCACGGCCTTGGAACTGCCCTTGTCGTAGAAGGGGTCGCACGCCGCTTCCTTGCGCAGCGGCAGGTCGAGCGCCTCGGCGAACGCGGTGATCCGGTCACCGAAGGTGGTGAGGTGCTGCTCGGCGTGTTCCTGGCCACCCAGTGCGACGATCTCCCGCATACGGAAGCCGAGTTGGCGGCGCAGCCCTTCGTACCGCTCTTCCTTGCGGAAGCACCAGCCGACGACGGTCACCAGGGTGTCGGCCGCCAGCTGCCGGCCCTCGTGGCTGAGGTAGACCCCGTAACAGGAGGCCGAGGGCAGCCCGAGCGAGGCCGGCTGCAGGGCGTCGCAGGGAAAGCAGCCGGTCTCCTGACAGAGCCCGGAGCCGCCCTGGGCGCTGTCCAGGTTGAGCGGGGAGACCACCACGGCCTGGTGGGGGAAGTTCTCGTAGTAGTCGAGGCGGGCCAGGTCCTGGGTGGGCAGGAGCGGAGGCGCCGTCATGGAGCCGGCCCCCGCGGCGTGGCCCCAGCTCTCGAAGGTGTCGTCGAGCAGCCGCAGCAGTGCGGTGCCCTCCGGGCCCAGGGTGGGCAGTCCGGCCCTGTGGTCGGTGGGTGGTGGGGTGCGGACTTCGGTGGGTGTGGACATGCGTACCTCACTTGGGGCGTAGAACGCGGTGGCGACCGGACGGCGGTCCGGGTCAGATGACGGGCAGCACGTCGTCCGTGAAGATCCCGGTCTTCAGGAAGAACGCCAGTGGCTTGCGGACCGACTTTCGCTCGAGGGCGCGGCGGCGGTCGTCGGCGAGCAGGGCGTTGCGCAGCGCGAGCGGGTCGGCGACGCCGGCGTCGCGGTAGACGTGCGGGTTGTAGAGCGAGTTGATGCTGAAGACGACGTACCGCTTGAGGTACGCCTCCACCTCGGCGTGCCGCTCCTCGCTGATGGTCTCGCGCATGCGGGTGTGCAGCAGGGAGACCAGTTCGCGCCCGAAGGCGATGTGGCGGGACTCGTCCTGGTGGTGCAGCCGGTTGACCTGCCGGATCGTGTCGCACAGCGACGCGTCCTGCGCCATGTGCATGTTGTAGAAGTCCACGAGCTCTTCGAAGAACAGGATCCGGGCGAAGACCAGGAAGTTCTCCACCTCGGGCTCCCAGTCGGAGGTGGCCCGCATCGCCGTGGAGGGGTAGATCTTGTCGCCGTAGCGGCGGCAGAACTCGGCGAAGAACCACATGTGCTCGTTCTCCTCACCGATGAAGTGGTGGAAGAAGTCCGAGGGGATCTCGAATCCCGGCATGTGGATGCGGTTGACGACCTCGATGAGCAGTTCACGGATGCCGTGCACGTTGAGGCTGTAGAAGTTGATGCTCTCCCACTTGGACAGCCGGCGCAGGGTCTCCTCGCCGAGTGTGTCGAAGTGCGGGGTGCCGTACGGGGTGAGCAGCTCGGGGCTCATCCACATCCGGTCCTCGTCGAGCCGGTCGGGCCAGTCGAACTGCTGGTACGGGTTGTAGTAGTCCTCGATGGACTTGGTCGAGAGCCGTTCCAGGACCTCTTGGAAGCGGTCGGTGATGGGCAGGGCCGGGGCGGCCATGGTCGTCCCTCCAGTGGTGGGGTCCGGTGTGACGTGATCCGGTGCGACGTGGTCCGGTGTGCCGGGCGGGTCAGGGACGGGCCTCGTAGACCGCGTTGACGGGCGTCTCGGTGGCGCGGCGCCAGCGGGAGAAGCCACCGGCCTTGGCGATCCGCCGGAAGGCCGTCTCGCCGGAGTGGTTGCCGAGGGCGTACGGGCCGCGCTGGGCGACCGCGACCGGCAGGCACATCACGGCGGACAAGCTCATGAACATCCGGGCGGCGGGCGTGCCGTGCGCGGTGACGTCGTCGGCGGAGGCGTTGGTCTCCACCAGCATCCACGTGCCGTCCGGCTTCAGCGTGCCGCGGACGTGCGCCGCGGCTCCTTCCGGGTCGCCCATGTCGTGCAGGCAGTTGAAGAAGGTCACCAGGTCGTAGTCGCGGCCCGGGTAGTCGTCGGCCGAGGCGGTGTCGAAGACCACTCGGCCGCTCAGCCCCGCGTCGTCGGCGAGCTGGCGGGCGATGCTGATCGCCTCTTCGGAGTAGTCGTAGCCGTGCACGGTGGCCTCGGGGAACGCCTTGGCGATGAGCAGCGTGGTGTGTCCGACGCCGCAGCCGACGTCGGCGACCCGGCCGCCGTTGCGCAGCTTGTCCGTCACCCCGTCGAGCGCGGGCAGCCACTCGGGGATCAGCCGGTGCTCGTACGCTGGCTGGAAGAAGCTGCCCATGCCGGTGTCCAGCGCCGGGTCGTGCTCGGCCCAGCCGACGCCCTCGCCGGTGCGGTACGCGTCCACGAGCAGGTCCTCGGTCGCGTACAGGGCCTTGAGCGCGGTGAAGAAGCCGGCCGTGTACGTGACCGCGGCGCGGTCGGCGAGGACCGGGGCGTGTGCGGCGGGCAGGGTGTAGCGGTCGGAGCTGGGGTGGCGCTCGACGTAGTCGGCGCTGAGCTGGGCGTGCAGCCATTCCTCGGCGTAGCGCGGGCTGATGCCGGTGCGCTCGGCCAGCTCCTCGGGGGTGAGCGGGCCGTGCTCGGCCAGCGCCCGGTACAGCCCCAGGCGCTCGCCGAGGGCGACGGTCAGGCCGCGTACGGCGGCGGCCGCGTCGGTGATGACGCGCTGGTGGAACTCTTCGGTGGTGACACCTTGCAGGACGGCGTTCATGATCTGGGCTCCTCAGCCATGTGCTGCGCTCCTCGCCGGTTCGCGGATCGCAGGTCGCAGGTGAACAGGAAGGACCGGGGTACGCGGGGCACGCTGCGCGGCGGCACCGGGTAGGGCCAGCGGCCGAAGTCGGCGCCCTCCTCACCGGGCTGCCTGACCTCGCGCGGCGCCCAGCCGGTGTCCAGCAGCAGCTGCTCGGGCTCCTCGGTGCCGAACAGCCAGGGGTTGCCGTCGTCGGCCAGGGCCTTCAGGAACGGCCGGGACAGCGGGTTCTCCAGCGCGGCCCGGCTGATGACGTCGCCGGCCAGGACGGAGTCCGGGGCGCTGACGTCGGCGAGGGTCGCGAGCAGGGTGCGTACGGCGTCCTCGGGGAGGAAGAAGAGCAGGCCCTCGACGACCCACAGGGTGGGCCGCTCGCTCTGCCAGCCGGCTTCCTTCAGCGCGCCGGTCCATTCCCCGGTGAGGTCGACGGCGACGGGGTGCCGGGTACGGCCGGCCGGCTGCGGTTCGTCGGCGAGCATCCGCGCCTTGGCGTCCAGCAGGGCCGGCCGGTCGAGCTCGTACACCGTGACGCCGTCCGGCCAGGGCAGCCGGTAGAAGCGGGTGTCCATCCCGGCGGCGATGAACACGACCTGGCGGATGCCGCCCTCGGCGACGGTCCGTGTGACGGCCTGGTCGAGGTACTGGGTACGGATGGCCAGGAAGGGCACCGTGCCGGCGCCCGCGTACCGTTCGAGCAGCTCGAATCCGGTGTCGGCGGCGACGGTGCGTGCGTAGGAGTCGTTGAACAGCCGGTCGGGGCGCTCGGATTCGAGGGCCCGGGCGGCGGCGGTCCACTGTGCGGTGCGGGATACGGCCTCCACTGGAGGTCCTTCCTTCGGTAGAGAGCCGGTGTCCGGTCCCGGCCGGGGCCCGGAACACGGGCACGGGGTGGAGAGGACGGTCGTGTCCGGCGTCAGCCGCGCACGCAGGGCACCGGGTCCTCCGCCGCCGTCTTCGACGGGGGCTGGGCGGCGGAGCGGCGCCGGAAGATGCTGTGCAGGACCATGCTGAACACGACCGTCCCGTCTTCGGCCACCAGCGAGCACTTGGGCTGCACGATGCCGGTGGCGGGACTGCCGAGGGACGGGCGGGAGCCGAGGATCTCCAGCCGGGCGGTGAGGACGTCCCCCGGCCGTACGGGCCGGACGAAGCGGACCTCGTCGATGCCGGGCGAGCCGAGCCCGTCACTGGAGGCGAGCAGGCCGTCCACGTAGCACCGCATGAACATCGCGGCGGTGTGGAACCCACTGGCGATCAGCCCGCCGAACGGGCTGCGCGCGGCGGCCTCCCGGTCGGTGTGGAACGGCTGCGGATCGAAGCGCGCGGCGAACTCCAGCACCTCCTCCTCGGTCACGGTGACCGTCCCCAACTCGTGAACGTCACCAGCGCGGAAGTCCTCGAAGTAACGCATGCGTGTGCCATCCCCTCGTTGAAGACCCAACAGCCCTTGGCACACCACAACTTACGATCGGGCCGTTTATTTTGTCAATCCAAATCTATGGATTCAGAAAGAGCTGCCGACGACCCCGCGCCCGCGGGGAGCGCCTGCTCGACGTCGTTCCACAGGTCTTCGGGGTGCTCGATCCCCACGGCCATCCGCACCATCCCGGCCCCCACCCCCGCCGCCCGCAGCGCCCGGTCGTCCAGCTCCCGGTGGGAGGTGCTGGCCGGGTGGGTCACCAGCGTCTCCACGCCGCCCAGCGACAGGGCGAGCTGCGCGACCCGCAGCCGCTCGGCGAAGGCGCGGCCGGCGTCCCGCCCGCCGGCCAGCTCGAAGGAGACCATTCCGCCGAAGCCGGAGAGGAACCGGCGGGCACGCTCGTGGGAGGGGTGCGTGACCAGACCGGGCCAGTAGACCCGCTCCACCTCCGGGTGAAGCTCCAGCCGGGCGGCGAGGAAGGCCGCGTTGCGGCAGTGCTGACGCATGCGCAGCGGCAGCGTCTGGATGCCGCGCAGGGTGAGCCAGGCGGCGAACGGGTCGGCCGTGGCGCCGAGTTCGACGGCGCGCCGCCAGACCCGCTCGTACAGGTCCGGGTCGGCGAAGACAGCCGCTCCCCCGATCACGTCCGAGTGCCCGCCCAGGTACTTGGTCGTGGAGTGGACCACGACATCCGCGCCGAACGCGATCGGACGGCACAGCGCGGGCGACGCGAGGGAGTTGTCGACCATGCTCACGACCCCGGCCCGCCCGGCCACGCTCAACAGGCCTGCCAGGTCGGGAACTTCCCCGGTCGGGTTCGCCAGTGTCTCCAGCACCAGAAGCCGGGTGGCCGGGCGCAGGAGCGCCGCCAGCTCCCCCGCGTCGTCGCCGGACATCCGTTCCACCTCGATGCCGAACCGCTCGGCGAGGTCGGACAGCACCGCGTACGTACCGCCGTACAGGCAGCTCTGCGCGATCACATGGTCGCCCGGGCGCAGCAGAGCCAGCAAGGTGCTGCTGATCGCCCCCATCCCGGACGCGGCCGCCAGCGCCCGGGAACCGCCTTCGAGCCCGGCGAGGACGCGTTCCAGCGTGCGTACGGTGGGGTTGCCGCGCCTGCTGTAGACGAAGTCCCCGTCGGGTGCGGCCATCGCCGCCGCGAGCGCGTCGGCACTGTCGTACGCGAACGCCGACGACCTCACCATCGGCGTACTCAGCGGTCTCGCACCGCCCGGGACGGCATCCGCCGCCGCGGCCGTCACATGGACCGCGCGGGTCTCCAGGTGCAGTGCTCCGAGGTCTCGGTCCTCCGCCATTCCAATCCCCTTCCAGGACGGACCAATTGGCCAGATGGGTGACTACGGCGACGGGGCCGTGCAGTGCCCCTGCGCGGGCACTGCACGACCCCGGAACGACTGCCGGCCGTACGGCTTACGCGACGACCTTCTCGCCCGCCGGCGCACCGCTCTGCTGCGCCTCGGCCCGGGGCGCACGGCCGCGCATGAACACCAGCGTGAGCAGGGCACCCACGGCCGCGACGCCCGCGGCGCCGAGGAAGGCGGAGCTGAACCCGTCGGTCAGCGCGGGCAGGTCGCCGAGCTTGCCGGCGCCCTGCGAGGTGGCGAGCGCGGTGAGGGCCGCCAGGCCGAGCGCGGAGCCCACCTGGTAGGTGGTGTTGACGATGCCGGAGGCCAGCCCCGCCTGCTCCTGCGGCACTCCGGACATCGCCGCCATCATGGCCGGGATGTACGCCAGCGACATGCCGAGCGCCGCGACCAGCGAGGCCGGCAGGACGTCGACGAGGAACGCGCCGGTCGGCTCGACGGCGGAGAGCCAGACCAGACCGGCCGCCAGGACGAACAGACCGCCGGCGATCAGTGGCTTGGGACCGAACCTGCCGAGCAGCTTGGCGGTGATCACCGTCATGAAGATCATGAGCAGCACGGTCATGGGCAGCAGCGCGGCACCACTGGCGAACGCGCCGTAGCCGAGGACCTGCTGCAGGTACAGGTTGAGGAAGTACCACATCGGGATCCAGGCCGCGCCGAGCAGCATCATCGAGAGGTTCGAGGACGCCAGGCCCGGAGTGCGCCACACACCCAGCGGCATGAGCGGCGCCTTGACGGACCGCTGGATCACCAGGAACAGGCCGATCAGCACGGCGGCGCCGACGAGTCCGAGGACGGTCTCCGTCGTACCCCAGCCGACCTCCGGGGCACGGACCACGGCGAACACGGCGAGCGCCAGGCCGGCGGTGACGGCGACGGCGCCGAGCAGGTCCACGGAGCCCCGCTTCCCCGCGACGGCGGGCAGCAGCCCGGTGGCGGCGAGAGTGACGATGCCGATCGGGATGTAGATGATGAACACCCAGGGCCAGCTGGCCCATTCGGTGAAGACGCCGCCGAGGAAGACGCCCGCGGTGCCGCCGGCCGGGGCCGCGGCTCCGTAGAAGGCCATCGCCTTCCCCAGCTCCTTGGGGTTGTGCCCGAAGAGCATCATGAGCAGGGTCATGGAAGCGGGCGCGATCAGCGCGCCGCCGACGCCCTGCACCGCCCGGCCCAGGATCTCGGCCCACGCCGTGGAAGCGGCGGCCGCGACGACGGAGCCGGCGATCAGCACCGCCCAGCCGCTGACGAAGATCTTGCGGGCGCCCAGCAGGTCGGAGAGCCGGCCGCCGAGCAGCAGCAGGCCACCGAAGGCGATGACGTAGGCGTTGAACACCCACTGCAGGTCGCCCTGGGAGAACCCGAGATCGCGCTGCATCTCGGGCAGCGCCACTCCGATGATGGACGTGTCCATGATGACCATGAACTGTGCGGCCGCGAGCACGGCAAGTGCCCACCAGCGCCGCGGATTGACGGCAGACATGGCGCCACCCTTTCTCGGTCGTATACCCCCGGGGGGTACTTGCGACGGGGAACGTAGCATACCCCCGGGGGGTAATGGAACCCAGAAGGAGGCCCGGAAGGAGACCTGGAAGGAAACCTCTGAAACAAAAGGCCGCCGATACCCCCCTGGGGTATCGGCGGCCTTTCTGTGCAGCGCCGGCCGGAACCAGTCCGGCCGGCTCGCCATGTCAGGTCGGTCGGCCCGCCTTACAGGCGCCTCCCGAACAGTCACGCCGCGCCGACACCGGGCCGCCCGACTGCTCGACCCGCGCGGCGGCGACCTGAAGGAGCGCCACGACGACCATCCGCACCACGGGATCACCCGCAGCCCGGCGCGCCGCCTGCCACGCACGGACGGCCACACCGCCCCGGCCGTCACCGGACATCCACCCCACCCCTCTCATCGACTCGCCGAGTACCATATACCCCGCGGGGGTATACCGCCAGGGAAGGCGGCCGAGCCGCAAGGGACCGGTGCCGTACGCCACTTGGTATACAGACCGGCATTCGCTGTCCACCGGCTGGTAAGGTCCTTTTGCGATCGAGCGAACATCACCCTGAGGTCTCATATGCCGCCCCAACGCCCGGGGAACGCGCTTCCCTTTCTCCTTCTCACGGCATTCCGCGTCCTCATCGACGAACTGCACGTGCGCCTCGCCGACCTGGGGCACCCCGAACTGCGCCCGGCGCACGGAATCGCGATGCAAATGATCAGCCGCGGCGGGAGCATCACCGACCTCGGCCGACGGCTGGGAGTGTCCAAGCAGGCCGCCAGCAAGACGGTGGCCGGGCTGGAGAAACTCGGTTATGTACAGCGGCAGGCGAGCGTAAAGGACCAGCGTCAGACCGAGGTGAGCCTGACGGAGCGCGGCGTGGAAGCACTCACCTTGTCGGGCGACATTTTGAACCAACTGCGCGACGAATGGGCCACGATGGTCGGTGAAGAAGACATGACCCTGGTCGAGGACGCGCTGGAAAAGGTGGGCCGGTCCGACTCCGACGGGATCGAGCGCATCGCCGGATGGCTGGGCGCCTGACCGGCGCTGTACCGGCACGTGCCCGTGCGGCTCACACCAGGTGAGCCGCACGGGCACGCTGCACGAATGCAGTCGTCAGTGATGCTGTTGCACCGACTCGGACTCCGTGCGGGTGTCGGTCGCCCAGGCGGGCGCCTCGGCCCCGGCCGGGGCCGTCCGCGCCTCGAACTTCTCCAAGGTGAACGTCATGTCACCGTTTGAGCCGTAGCGCGTGCACATCTGGGTGGGGTAGTACCCGGACACCTCGACCGCCGGCGTCTGGGGTATCGGCCGGCACGCCGCCGACGGCTTCGTCGCGACGACCCAGTCCTTGTTCACCACCGGCTCCCAGAAACTGATGTGCCCGTCCCACGTGCCGTAGGCAAAAGCCTGGGTGAACGGTTCACCATTGGCCGGGGCCGCATTGGGGTCGATGAGATGATTCCCCATGCGTCCGGCGGCTCCGGGCAGCCCCCAGCCTTCGGGGGCATAGGGTGCCGGCACGGTTTTCTTCGCCTTTGCGTCGTCATCGCAATTGATGACGAGATTGCACGGTCCTGTTCGTATCCTATTCCGTTCCGAGAAATCCTGGATGAAGAAATGCATGTCGAAGTGCGGCTTATCGAAGACGTGCGTCGGCCCGTGGCCATGCATTTGCCAGTTGAACATCAGCCACGAGAACGGCAGTCCGTTGAGCTTCGGGAACCACAGGTCACGCTCGTGGCCACTCGCACAATCGGTCTCGAGGTCGATGCCGTCGCCGCCCTTGTCGAAGCATGTCTGCCCGTCATGGCTCGGCGTCGACGGCAGCGACCTCATGGCCGCCGCGTTGACCCGGACGGCGAGCACCTTCGGGTGCCTGGCGTCGTCGGTGGCGTACAAGGTCTCGACGAAGCCGTCGCCGAGCGAGACCTTGTTGAACGACGTCAGAGCCGGCAAGCTGGTCGACTCCGCCACCGGCTGCGCGGACTCGCCGCCGTCGGCGTCGCTCGCCGACACCAACGGCGCGAGTCCGAGCAGTGTGGCCACGCTGAGCGCCAGGCCCAGCGACCATCTCGAACGCATATTCTTCATCATCGGTCTGTCCCCCCGTGGTGTGTCGGTGCTCAGTGCTCGGCGTGCCACTCGAAGGCCTTGAAGGGCTCGTCCACCGGCGCGTCGGTCATGCGGTTCGCGTAGGTGGAGATGGTGTAGACGCCCAGGCCCAGGACGACCTCGAGGGCATTGCGCCGGGTGTAGCCGGCGTCGAAGAACGCCTTCATCTTCTCGTCCGCCACATGCCCGTGGCCTTCCATCACGGCGAGGGTGAAGACGCGCATCGCCTCCAGCTTCTCGTCCTCCAGCGGCTTACGGGCGCGCAGGGCCTCGATGAGGGCCTCGTCGGCGTTGGTGCGCTTGAGCATCGCGCTGTGCATCGCCACGCAGTAGTGGCACTCCACCGTGGTGGCCATCGTGAGGATGAAGACCTCGCGCTCCAGCGGGCTCAGGGTGGTCTTGTTGAACAGCGCGTTGCCGTTCATGAAGCCTTCGAGCAGCTCCGGCGACTCCGCCATCAGAGCCACCGGCGCGGGCACGAAACCGAAGCCCTTGGCGGTGTTCTCCATGATGGGACGGGCGCCTTCCGGAGCCGACGAGACGTCGTGGCGGGTGAACGTGGTCATGAGGGGTTCCTCTCTGAACTGTGTGAGCCGGGCGACGGGTTCGCCGTCCGGTGGTCTGAAGTGCCCCAGGCGGCGCGCACCGTCGAGACGAGCGCGTCGAGCCGGCCGGGCCGGAGCAGGGAGTAGTGGTCGCCGACGAGGGTGTGGACGGTGACGTGTCCGGTGAGGTGGGCGGCCCACGCCGAGGTCACGGCCTCGGAGGCGCCCTCGCTCGCCCGGATCAGCACGGCCGGCGTCGCGTAGCTGCCCGGCCGGTGGCCGGCGAGCGCACGGGCGTTGGTGACGAACCGCGACAGGAGCGCGTCGATCGTCTCCTGGTCGGTGTCGCTGCCCAGCAGCCCACTGGCGCGCAGCCGTTCGGCGAGTACGGCGTCGGGATCGTCGGCCGCGCCGAGGTCGTACCCGGCCAACGGGTCCGGCGCGCCCGCCACTTGAGCGACGTCGCGGGCGAACCATTCGAGGAGCCGCGCGCGGGACGGGCTCTCGCCGTGTTCGTCGGGGTGCTCCATCAGGTCGACGGCGACGACCGGCGCCACGGCGAGTCCGCGCCCGGTCAGCCGCTCGGCCACCTCGAGCGCGAGTACGCCGCCCATCGACCAGCCGGCGATGCGCACGTCGCGGCCGGTGACGTCCTCGGCGATGGCGTCGGCGTAGCGGTCGGCGAGCTCGGTGAGGCCTGCCGAGGCGGTCACCTCGTCCGGTACCTGCACCGCGGTCACCGGCACTCCGAGGGAGTGCGCCAGGTCGCGGTAGCAGACGATGTCGCCGCCCACGGGATGGATCCAGTACGACGTGGGGCCCGTCCCGCCGGTCGTCATCGGTACCAGCGTCGTACGCCTGCCCGCGCCGTCACGGACCGCCTCGGCCATGGCCGCGAGGGTGGGGTGCGTGAACAGTACGGAGAGCGGGACCGTCTTCCCCAGGTCGGCCCGGACGCGGGACATCAGCCGCACGCCGAGCAGGGAGTTCCCGCCGAGCGCGAAGAAGTCGTCGTCCCTGCCGAGCGGGGCGTTCGGCAGCAGTTGGGTCCACAGGCCGGCCAGGTACTTCTCGGTGTCGTCCCGCGGCGGCTCGGCTGCCGTGTGCCGTACCGACCGGCGGCAACGGTCCTCAAGGGCGCGCCGGTCCACCTTGCCGTTCGCGGTGATCGGCACGGCGTCCAGTGCGACGATCCGGCTCGGGACCATGTAGGCCGGGAGCTGGGTCCGCAGTGCGTCGGCGACCGCTTCGACGGTGGTCTCCGCCGCATCGAGCACCACGCCGGCCGCCAGGGTCTTGGCACCCATCGTTTCGCCGATGGCGGTGGCGACCGCGCCGCGGACCCCGGGCATCCGGCTCAGCGCGCTCTCGATCTCGCCCAGCTCGATCCGGTACCCCTGGATCTTCACCTGACCGTCCTCGCGGCCCAGGAATTCGATGTTGCCGTCCGGGAGGTACCTGCCCAGGTCGCCGGTGCGGTAGAGACGGCCGTGCACCGTGTCCACGAAGCTCGCGGCGGTCTTCTCGGGGTCGGCCAGGTAACCGCGTGCGAGGCCGTCGCCGCCGATGTAGAGCTCACCCGGGACGCCCGTGGGCCGATGCCTCAGCCGGTCGTCCAGCACGTGGAAGCTCTGGTTCTCCAGCGGCTTCCCGTAGGGGATCGACGGCCACGCGGGGTCCACGGTGCCGATCGGGTAGGTGATGGACCAGATACCGGCCTCGGTGGCACCGCCCAGCGAATGGATCTCCGCTCCCGGCACGCACCGGCGTGCCCGGCCGGGCAGTTCGGTGGGTATCCAGTCGCCGCTGAGCATGACCGTGCGCAGGGACGGCAGGACCACCTCCTGGCCTTCCAGGTGGTCGACCATCATCTGGAGCAGGGCGGGGACCGAGTTCCAGACGGTGACACCGTGCCGCTGCACCAGCTCGTACCACGCCTGCGGATCACGCAGCTCTTCCGGCCGTGGCAGCACCAGTGTGCCGCCTGCCGCCAGGACGCCGAAGACGTCGAAGACCGACAGGTCGAAGTGGAGCGCCGAGAGGCCGAGCACACGGTCCGTGGCCTCGATCGAGAACCGCCGGCCGACGTCCTGGAGGGTTCCCAGGGCGGCCCGGTGCTCGATCACCACGCCCTTGGGCTGACCGGTGGAACCGGAGGTGAAGATGACATAGGCGACGTTGCCGGGCTCGGCCACGGCGGCGGGCCGGCTGTCGGCGGGCGGTGTGCCGGTGGCCGCCGCCACGTCCAGCACCGGGAACGCGCTCAGCCAGGGATGTGCCGTGCGGGCCTCGTGGTCCACCACGGTCAGCGCGGCTCCCGACAGCTCCAGCGTCCGGCGCGCGCGGTCCGCCGGCAGGTCGGCGGCGATCGGCACGTACGCCTTGCCGGCCTTCAGTACCGCGAGCACGGCCACGATCTGCGCGGTGCCCTTGGGCAGCAGTACGGCGACGAGCTCTTCGGGGTCGGTCCCCGTGCCGGCCACGATGTGGCGGGCCAAGGTGTCGGCGCGCCGGTCGAGTTCGGCGTAGGTGAGGGTCTCCTCGCCGCACACGACGGCGAGCGCGTCGGGGGACTGCGCCGCGGCACGCTCGAAGCCGTGGTGGAGCAGGCCGGTGGGTCGCTCCGCCTCCGTGGCGTTGGCCTGTCGTCGCGGTGCGAGTTCCTGCTCGGCCAGCTCGACGTCGGGTGTGCGGTCCCAGGCGTGTGCGTCGTCGCAGAGCGTCTCGATGAGTCCGCGGTAGCTCGCGAACATGGCCGCGACCATTGTCTCGGGCAGCAGCTGTGACACGTAGTCCCAGTTCAGGCGCAGTCCGTCGGCGTCCTCGATCACCTGGTGGTCCAGCCAGACCTGAGGAGTGCGGATCATCGAGGAGACTTCCTCCCCGTCGCCCGTCAGCGCGACCAGGTGGTCGGTGAGCGCGCTGGACGCGGGGCCCTCGCCCGAGGAGAAGTTGAGCGTGCTGGCGAACACCACGGGCGCCCGGCCGGCCCGCGCGGAGCCGTGCAGGGTGGCCAGCTCGCGCAGGACCTGTACGCCGCTGAACGCGCTGTGTTCCAGGTCGCTCCAGAGTTGGCGCTGGAGCTGCCGGCTACGGGTGGCGAAGTCCGCCGGACCGCGGGTGTCGACCTCCAGCAGGGTCGTGGTGGAGAAGTTACCGAGTACCGCGCCGACCTGCGGGTGCACCGGGGTGCGGTTGAAGAACAGCAGGGTCAGGGTGAAGTGCGGGTTCGCCGACCAGCGGGCGACGGTCTCGGCGTACGCGGCGGCGACGGCTGCCGAGGGAGTGACTCCCGCGGCGTTCGCGTGCGCCTTGAACCGCTCCCACTGCTGCGGCGGGACGGTTCCGCTGAGGTGTGCGAACTCCGGGCGTCCGATCGCCGCCGGGTCGGCGGCCAGCGGCAGTTCGGGGGCCGGCGGCAGCGTCGCGATCCGGTCCGTCCAGTACGCCCGTGCCGCGGCGTACGCCGGTGCGGATTCCAGGGCGCGGATGTGCCGGACGTAGTCGCGGAACGTCAGCTCGACGGGGGCCTGGTCGTGTCCGCCGTACGTCTGGGCGAGTTCCGCGAAGAGCAGCGCCGTGCTCCAGGCGTCGATGATGAGCGCGTCGATGCCGACGTGCAGCCGGGTGGTCCCGTCCGGGAGCTCGGTGACGGCGAGATGGAACAGGGGCCACACGGTCGGGTCGAAGACCTGGTGCGACAGTTGCCCGGACCGTTCGGCCAGCCGTGCCTGCAGGTGCTCGGCCGGTACCGAGCTGAGGTCGAGGCGGTCGAGCCGGTAGTGCTCGACCTGCGGGAGGACCCGCTGCCGGCCGTCGTCGGTCATGACCGCGCGCAGCATGTCGTGCCGGCCGATGGCCGTGTTGAGGGCGGACTCCAGGCGTTCGCAGTCCAGGCCGCGCAGGTCGACCTCGAGGAAGAAGAAGGTCGAGACGCCGCCGAGCTCGATGCCTTCCGACCGCCCGATGAGGTAGGCCTGCTGCAGGTCGGTGAGGCCGAAGGGCTCGTACCGGCCGTCCGGGTCGACGACCAGTTCCTGGCCCTGGCCGGGAGCGGCCGGAGAGACCTCGGCCGGCTGTGCGGGCGTCCGGTCGGGGGCGGGCACCGGCAGGTGCCCGGCGTCGTCGGCCATCTGCTGCTGCACGTAGGCCGCGACCTCGGTGATGCTCGCCCCGTCGAGGAACATCGCCAGGGGGACGGCCACACCGCAGCGGGCCGTGATCGCCTCTTTGATCTCCAGGGCCATCAGGGAGTCCAGGCCGAGGTTCTGCACCGGTTCGTCCTGCGGGAGCCGACTCGCATCGGCACGCAGGGACCGGGCGCAGGCGTCCGTCACCGTCTTGAGCGGGGTCTCCGGCGCCTGGTCCGGCACGGCAGGGCCCTCGTGCGGTACGGCCGCCGCCAGCGGCTGCCAGGCCTGTGCGCCGGGCAGCGGGCCGGCCGCCCGGGGCTGTGCCTGCGCCCGGGCGAGCGTGACGCCCGACGCCGCGACCCAGCACGTGCCGGCGGCGTCCAGGAGGGACACGTCGGCCACGACCGTGCGCGCGTCCGCCGGTCCCGCCCGCAGCAGCACCCGTACCTGCATCGCGTCGGCCGGCATTCCGGCCCGTACGGTGAAGGCGTCGATGCCGACCACCATGAAGGCACTGTCCGACGTGCCCCGCGCGATCAACGGCGCGAAGAGCACCTGGAACATCGCGTCGGTCAGCCCGGGCGGCACGACGTAGCGGTCCGCCTCCGCGCGGGTGGCGGCCCGGACGCGGGCCGAGGCGTGGTCCCGGCCGAAGGCGACCTCCTCGACCCACTTGGCACCGTCGCCGAGATACAGGCGGCGGGACCACATGTGACGGTAGAACTCGCCGCCGGTCATCCGGTGCGGCAGCTCGCCGGGCAGTTCGGCGTGCGCCGCGGGCACCGCGCCGGTCCCCGCGACGCGGCCACGGCAGTGCACCGGCCAGGCCAGGGCCGGGTCCCCGGGATCGGACCGGTAGGCGAAGCCCAGTGTCCCGTCGTGTGCCGGGTCGAGGGTGAGCATGACCGTCGGCCGCCGGTCCCCGTCGTACCCCAGGCGCTGGAGCACCGTGACGTCCTCCAGCCCGACGGTCTCCCGCTCCGTCACGGCACGGGCCGCCTGGACGGCGGCCTCCAGGAAGAAGCCCACGTTGACGATGGGCTCACCCCCGATGACGCAGTCGGCCAGTGCCGGGTCGGCCGCGCTGTCCAGGGAAGCGAGGAAGGCGGCTCCCGATCCCGGAGTGGGCACCCGGGTACCGAGCAGCGAGGCGGCACCCGGCAGCTGAACGCCGGTGCTCTGCCGCTGCGGCACGGGGCCTTGGATGCTGCGGGTCGGCTCGTACCAATGACGGGACCGCTGGAACGGATACGTCGGAGCATCGGTGATCCTGGCGGCCCGCCCCGACCACAGCGCCAGCCAGTCGATGTCCAGGCCGGCGGTGTAGGCCTCGGCCACAGTGGCCGCCACGACCTCACGATCGGGGCGGCCCGGCCGCAAGGACATGCCCCACAGTCCGGAACGCCGCTGCTCGGGTACGAACCTGCGGGCCATCGCCAGCAGCGTCGGTGTCGGCCCGATCTCCAGGACGTGGTCGACGCCGGTGTCCATGACGGCCGTCATGGCGCCGAAGAAGTCGACCGGCCGGAGTGCGTGCTCCAGCAGGTACCCGGCGTTCCAGTCCTGTGCCGCCACCGGTGCCGCCGTCAGCGACGAGACCAGGGGGACGGACGGCGCGGCGAAGGTGATGCCGGACAGTTCCTTCTCGAAGGCGTCGAGCATCGGCCGCATCAGCGGGGAGTGGAAGGCCCGGCCGGTCGCCAGCTGCTTGCTGCGCAGCCCTCGCGTGGCCGCACGTTCGCACACGTGGCGTACGCCGTCGGGGTCGCCCGAGATCACCACGTGCTCCGGCCCGTTGACCGCGGCGACGCCGACGCTCCCCTGCGTCCCGTCGAGCAGTTCGCGTACCGCCTCCACCGGCCCGAAGACCGCCGCCATCGCGCCCGGTGCGGTCAGTTCCTGCATCAGCCGGCCACGGGCGGCCGCGACCGCGAGTGCGTCGGCGATGTCGAGGACCCCGGTCACCGCGGCCGCGGCGATCTCGCCCACGCTGTGCCCGACGACGACGTCGGGCTCGATGCCCAGGGCGCGCCACATCTGTGCCAGCGACCATTCGAGCGCCACCAGTGCCGGCTGCGCGTAATGGGTGTCGTGGACGGCAGAGCCGTCCGAGGCGAACATGACGTCGAGCAACGGCCGGTCGAGCAGGCCGTCCACCAGCCCGGCGCAGTGCTCCAGGCTGCTGCGGAAGACGGGTGAGGACGGGAAGAGTCCGGCTCCCATACCGGGGTACTGCGAGCCCTGACCGGTGAAGAGGAAGGCGGTCCGGCCCTGCCGGCGCTTCGCGGGGCCCGCGAGCGCGACCTGCCCGTCGGCCACCCGCCGCAACTCGTCCCGCATCTCCGACGGGGTGGCGGCGACGACGGCGTGGCGGACCGGCCAGTGATCGCGGGCCGTGCCGGCGGTGAAGGCCAGGTCCGTCAGCGTCTCCTCGGTCACGGTCACCCGGGCCGGATCGAGGCGTGCCAGGTACTGCCGGGCGAGCTCGGTGACGCCGTCCGCGGTGCGGGCGGACAAGGGCAGCACACAGGTGCCGGGGTCCTGCCGGGGCAGGTCGTCCGCTGCCGAGGCCGGTGCTTCTTCGACGATGACGTGGGCGTTGGTGCCGCTCGCGCCGAACGAGCTGACGCCTGCGCGCCGCATCCGTTCCCCCGGGGTCCACGGCAGGCCGTCGGCCGGTACCGCGATCTTCAGCCGGTCGAGGTCGATCTCGGGGTTGATCTCCGAGAGGCCGCGGTGGGGCGGGATCAGATCGTGGTTCAGGCCGAGTACCACCTTGATGAGGCCGGTGACGCCGGCCGCCGGCTCCAGGTGGCCGAGGTTGGTCTTGACGGATCCGACCAGCAGCGGTGTGCTCCTGTCCGGCGGGCACAACACATCGGCCAGCGCGTTCACCTCGATCGGGTCGCCGAGCGGCGTCCCGGTGCCGTGCGTCTCGACGTAGTCGATGTCGGCGGCCGCCAGTCCGGCTGCGTCGAGCGCGGCGCGTACGACGTCCCGCTGTGCCTTCGCGTTGGGCACGGTGATGCCGCTCGCCCGCCCGTCCTGGTTGACGGCGCTGCCGCGGATGACGCCGAGGATCCGGTCCCCGTCGACCTGTGCGTCGGACAGACGCTTCAGTACCACCACGCCGCAGCCTTCCGAACGGACGTAGCCGTCGGCGGAGGTGTCGAACGTCTTGCAGTGGCCGTCGGGCGACAGCATGTTCGCCTTGCCGAGCACGGTGTACCACTCGGGCGAGAGCAGGACGTTGACTCCGCCGGCGAGCGCGAGGTCGGCGTCCCGGCTGCGCAGCGCCTGTGCGGCGAGGTGCACCGCGACCAGGGACGAGGAGCAGGCGGTGTCGACGGACAGGCTGGGGCCGTGCACCCCGAGCCAGTAGGCGATCCGGCCTGCCGCGAAGGTCGACGCGTTGCCGGTGAGGGCGTACGCCTCCAGATCCTCCGGGGCCACATGAGTCAGCAACGACTGCATGTAGTCGTTGTTGGTCACTCCGACGTAGACGCCTACCTTGCTGCCCTTGAGCGTCGTGGGCCTGGCACCGGCGTTCTCCAGGGCCTCCCACGAGACCTCCAGCAGCAGTCGCTGCTGAGGGTCGAGGTAGCGGGCTTCCCGCGCGGAGATGCCGAAGAATTCGGCGTCGAACCCGTCGACGGTCTTCAGGAAGCCGCCCATGGGCACGCCTCCGGGGAAGCCGCCGGGGACGTCGTCCAGCCGTGCGGAGGGGTACGGTCCGACCGCGTCCCGGCCTTCGGCGAGCAGTTCCCACAAGGCCGCGGTGTCGTCCGCTCCCCCGGGCATCCGCGCGCTCATGCCGACGATGGCGACGGGTTCGGTGATCTCGGCACGCAGGGCGTCCCGTTCACTGGTCAGTGACTTGATCCGCTCCAGCGCCGAGTGCAGGAGCTTGCGCGTGTCGTCCGGCAGGTGGGTGGTCATGACTGTCCCCCGGGCATCGGCTGGTGAGAGCGGCCGAGTTCGGACTCGAGCGCTCTGATGAGTTCGTCGTCGGCGAGTGCGTCCGGCCCGGCGGGCTGCTGCGCCGCGGCCCCGCGCCCGGGTGGTTCGGTGTCGACGCGTTCGCGCTCCTGCTCGCCCGCGCACACCGACGTCACGAGGAACCTCGCGAGCTCCGCGGCCGTGGGGTGTTCGAACATGAGGCGGTTCGACAGCGTCAGCCCGAAGGTCCTGGCCAGTCGGTCCTTGGCCCGGGTGGCGAGCATGGAATCCATGCCCAGGGCGAAGAAGCCGGCGTCGGTGTCGAGCTCGTCCGGGTCCAGGCCCAGGCTCTCCGCCACGACACGGACGACGGTGGCCGTGACCTCCTGCTCCGTCCAGGCGCCGGTCGTCGGCGGGATGCCCGGCCCGGTCGGGGCCGGCGCGGGTGCCGGGGCGCCTGCCCGGTCGGCCCAGGGGTTCGCCCACTGGTCGTGGGTGAACCAGTGGCGCTCCCGGGCGAAGGGGTACGTCGGCAACGTCGTCATGGGGACGGGAGGGCGCTGCCGGGTGCCGGAGCGGTGCGGCCACGGGCCCCGGAGACGATGGGCGAACAGGAAGCCGAAAGCCCGCTCCACCGCGACGTCGTCGGGCAGTTCCCGGTGCAGCGACCAGGTGGCAGCGGCCGGTCCGCCGGCCTCGGCGCACAGTCCGTCGAGCGCGTCGACGAGCGTGGGATGCGGCGCCATCTCGATGAAGGTGTCGTGGCCGCCGGCGAGCAGTGCCCCCACGCCTTGGGAGAAGCGGACGGGCTCGCGCATGTTGGCGTACCAGTACGCGGGCTCCGGGGCCTGCGTCAGATCGCTGCCGGACACCGTGGAGACCATCGTGACCTGCGGGGCCGTCGGCCTGATGCCGGTGAGGGCACCCAGCAGCTCGGTCCGCAGCACGTCGACCTGCGGGCTGTGCGAGGCGACGTCCACCGCGACGAACCTGCTGAAGACGTTGTCGCGCGCGAGCCCGGCGGCGACCCGCTCCAGTGACCGGTGGGCCCCGGACAGCACCGTGGAGTGCGGCGAGTTGACCACCGCCACGCAGATGTCGCCGTACCCCTCGCACAGCTTCCGGGCCTGCTCGTGGCCGACGCCAACGACGAGCATGCGGCCCGCGCCGGCGATGCGCGCCAGCAGCCGGGAACGCTCGCAGATCACCGTCACCGCGTCCGGCAGCGACAAGGCACCGGCGACGTACGCCGCGGCCACCTCTCCCATGCTGTGTCCGATGACGGCGTCGGGGTGCACCCCCGCCGCACGCCACATCGCGGCGAGTCCGACGGCGACCGTGAACAGTGCCGGCTGGACGAACTGGGTGGCGAGTCCGCCGTCGGCGCCGTGCTCGATCAGGTCGAGCACGCTGTGTCCGAGCACCGGGCGCATGGCCTCGTCGACCTCGCGCACGGCCGCGGCGAACGCGGGGTTCGAGTCCTGCAGCCGAGCCGTCATGCCGATCCAGTGCGGGCCCTGGCCGGGGAAGACGAAGACCGTGCCACCGGTGCCTCGGGCCGCCCCGGTCACACCGGCCGGGCCGGGCGCGCCGTCGGCCGCTTCGCGCAGGACCGCGACCAGGTCTGCCGGTGTGGCGGCCGAGGCCGACAGCCGGCTGGGCAGCAGGGTCCTGCGCTGGTCGGCCACTTCGGCGACGGTCCTGACGTACGAGGCGTCCGCCCCGTCCAGCAGGTCCGCGTACCGTCCTGCGAGGCCGGCCAGGGCGGCGGGAGCGGCAGCCGAGATGCGCAGGGTCAGCGGTGCCCCGCCGAGCGCCGCGGCCGGTTCCTCCTCCGGCCGCACGGCGGGGGCCGGTCCCACGAGGGCGTGCGCGTTGGTTCCTCCGGCGCCGAACGCGGAGACGGCGGCGATCCGCTGCTCGTCGTCGCCCTCCCAGTGCCGTACCCGGCCGCTCGCGAGGCCCAGCCGCGTACCGTCGAGTTGCAGGTGCGGGTTGACCGTCTTGAGGTGCAGGGACGGGTAGACCGACCGGTGGTGCACGGCGAGCACGGTCTTCACCAGTCCCGCTATGCCGGCGGCGGCCTCCAGGTGGCCCATGTTGGTCTTGAGGGAGCCCAGATGGCAGGTCGGCCCGGACGCCGTGCCGTAGACCGACGCCAGTGCTTCGACTTCGATCGGGTCACCGAGGCTGGTTCCGGTGCCGTGCGCCTCCACCAGGCTGACCTGCGAGGGGCTGACGCCGGCGTTGTTCAGCGCGGCCGTGATGCACTGCTGCTGCGCGCGCCCGCTCGGTGCGGTGAGGCCGTTGGTGCGGCCGTCCTGGTTGACGGCCGAGCCGCGGATGGTCGCATAGATACGGTCCCGGTCGGTGACCGCGTCGGACAGCCGCTTCAGGACGACGGCGACCACGCCCTCGCCCCGGACGTAGCCGTCCGCAGCGGCGTCGAAGGTCTTGCACCGCCCGTCCGGTGACAGCGGCAGCCCCTTGGAGTGCGCGACCGTACTGGCGGGTGACAGCAGGAGGTTGACCCCCGCGGCGACCGCAGTGTCGCATTCCCCCGACCGCAGTGACTGCACCGCCAGGTGCACGGCGACCAGCGAGGAGGAACAGGCCGTGTCGACGGACAGGCTGGGGCCGCGCAGGTCGAGCTGGTAGCTGAGGCGGTTGGCGATGATGCAGTTGGTGCCGCCGACGACGGTGTAGAGGTCGACGGACTCCGGCCGTGCCAGCTGCATGGTCAGGTAATCACTGGCATTGGCGCCGACGAAGACCCCGGCGTTCGTCCCTGCCAGCCGGTCGGCGGGCACTCCGGCGTCCTCGAAGGCCTCCCAGGCGACTTCGAGCAGCAGGCGCTGTTGCGGATCGATGTGTGCCGCCTCGCGCGGGGAGATTCCGAAGAAGGCGGCGTCGAAGGCGTCCACGTCGTCGATGAGGCCGGCGTGCCGCATGTGCGTGCGGCCGACCGCGTCCGGGTCCGGGTCGTAGAACTCCGCGTGGTCCCACCGGTCCGAACCCACCTCGCTGATCGCGTCGACGCCCGTGGCCAGCGCCTCGTGCAGAGCCGCGGGCGTGGTGATCCCCCCGGGGAGCCGCACCCCCAGGCCGACGACGGCGATGGGCTCGCGCCGTGCACGCGTCAGCTCCTCGACCCGCGCACGCAGGCTTCTGACGGCCGTCAGGGCGGTGGTCAGCGCTCTGTCGGACTCACCCTGCTCGGTCATATCTCCCCCACCAGTGCTTCCAGTTCTGTCAGTTCTCGTCGCAGGGCGTCCAGGTCGCTCTCGTCCGCGCGGGGCGCGGCACCCGGGACGTCCTTTTCCGCGGTGTGCGGCGGGACCGGCTCCCCCGGCCGGTCCTCCTCCGCCGCCTCGGGAGGTGCCAGCCGGCCGGCGAGTTCGGCGGCCAGGGCCTCCACGGTGGGGTAGTTCCACACCACCGTCGGGGACAGCACCATGCCGAGCAGGCGCTCCAGACGGTTGCGCAGCTCCAGCCCCATGATCGAGTTGAGCCCCAGGCTGTGGAACGGCTCAGCGGGCTCGACCTGGGCGGCCGGGACGCCCGTGACCTCTCCGACCACACCGCGTACCACCTCGGTCATCCGGTCGGTGCGCTCGGCCGCCGGCAGCGCCGGCAGTTGTTCCCGCAGCATCCCCGCGCCGTCGTCGGCCGCGGCTGCCGCGGCCACCGGCACCTGGCGGATCTCGACGCCCCGGATTCGCAGTGCGACGCGGCCGTCACCGACCAGGTCCACGTCGGCGACGAAGGACCCCGGAGCGGGCCCGGCGGAAACAGCCGCCACCGCTCGCGGGTCGGCACCGGGGGCGGAGAGTACGGTCACCTCGCGGACAGCCGTCGTCAGTACGGCCATGCCGGTGGCGACGGGGTGCGGTCCGGCCAGCAGCGGCGCCACGGCGGCCTGCAGCGCGGCGTCCAGCACCCGCGGATCGACGGGCAGGTGGCCGTCGGCGTGCCGGGGGTCCCAGTCGATCTCCGCGGTCGAGCCTGCCGCGTCGACGCAGAGCCGGCGGATCCGCCGGTACTGCGGCCCGAAGGCCAGCCCCCGCTCGGCGAAGCGGGCGTACAGGTCCTCCGCCGCGGCCCGGTCACCTTCCACGGGCTTCAGGGGAGCGGTCTCTGCCGCCGCTCGTTCGACCGTGGCCGACCCCACCTGCACCCAGGTGTCGCCCTCCCGCCCGAAGAACTCGGTCCGTGCCGTCGCTCCGTCACTGCGCACGGTGGTCTGCAGGGCCGTGTCCCCTCCGGACACCTCCAGGGACGCGCGCAGCTCCAGGTTCCGGACCGTGACCGGGCCGGAGCCCAGGACGGGGCCGGCCACGTGCACCGCTGCGGCCGCGAAGGCGGCGGCGGGGACCACGGCCCGGCCGTCGATCACGTGGTCCGCGACGGACCACGTCAGGGAATCCAGCCGGCCGGCGTGCACCGCGAGCGCGGGGTCGTGGGGCAGCTGCGTCCGCACGCCGAGCGGGTCGGCGTTCCCGCGGTGCGCCGCACCGGTCAGCACCGGCGCTGAGGACCGCTGCCACGGGTACGGCAGCGGCACCGGGAATGCCTGCCCCGCGGTGTTCACCGCGGCGTGGTCCACCGGGACACCGCCGTCGTAGAGCCGTCCGAGCGCGCCCAGCAGCGTCGGCCACTCCGGCTGCTCCTTACGAAGCGCAGGGACCACCAGCGTGTCGGCGTTCCGCTGCGCCGCGGTCTCCTCGACCGCCGGAGTGAGTACCGCGTGCGGGCTGATCTCGACGAAGCAGGTGTAGCCGTCGTCCAGCAACCGGGTCGTCGCGGCCGCGAACAGCACCGGGTCGCGCAGGTTCCTGACCCAGTACTCGGTGTCCAGTTCCGTCCCGTCGGCCACCCGCCCCAGGACGGTCGAGTAGACGGGCAGCACCGAAGCGGCAGGAACGATGTCCGCGAGGGCTTCCCGCAGTGCCGGCAGGAGGGGATCCATCTGGGGGCTGTGCGATGCGACCTGGACCCGTACGGGCCGGTTGAAGACGCCGCGCCCGGTGAGCTCCCGCGCTGTCCGCTCGATCTCGGCAGCGGCCCCGGAAAGTACGGTCGAGCGGGCCGAGTTGCTCACGGCGACGGACATCGCCGGGTTGCCGGCGCACACCGCCTCGGCCTCCTGGAAGGTCAGCTCGGTCGCGAGCATGGCGCCGGTACCGGTCAGGCCGTCCATCAGTGCGGAGCGGCGGCCGATGATCGCGGCAGCGTCGTGCAGCGACAGCGCCCCGGCGAGGTGCGCCGCAGCGGCCTCACCCATGCTGTGGCCGATCACCGCGTGCGGCGTCACCCCGTAGTGCTCCAGCGTCCGCGCCAACGCCACCTGCACCGCGAACAGCAGGGGCTGGGCCGTCGCGACGTTGGTGAACGTCTCGTCGTCGGTGTCTTCGAGCAGCAGCTGCAGGACCTGCACACCGCAGGCCTGACGCATCGCCGCGTCGCAGCGCCGCACGTGCCGCGCGAACACCGGGTCGCGGTGGTACAGGCCCCGGCCCATGCCCCGCCACTGCCCGCCCTGGCCGGGGAAGACGAAGACGGTACGCGGAGCCTGTGCCGCGGCGGGCGCCGTACCGGCGGTGACCGCAACGTCCGCGCGCGCTGCGAGCTCGGTCACTGCCCGGTCCCGGTCGGCCGCGACGACGCTCGCCCGGTACGGGAGGGTCGCCAGGCCGGCCAGAGCGGGTGCGACGGCCGCGGGCGCACTGTCCTCGGGCCACCACTCAGCCACGTCCCGGCACCGTTGGGCCAGCGCCGCCGGGGTGTGACCGCTCAGCGACAGCAGCGTCTCCCTGGCCGGGCTCACCGTCGCCCCGCAGGCGTCGGCGACGTCGGCGAGGTGGCTGCCGGAGCGCGAGTACGCCGGCAGGACGGTGGCCCGGTCGCCGTACCTGTCACGCAGGGCGCTGCCCAGGATGGGGTGGGCGTTGATCTCCACCACGACGTCCGGGGCGCTCAGCGCTGGGTGCGCCAACGCCCCGGCGAAGTCGACCGGGCGGCGCAGCGCGGTGGCGAAGTACTCGGCGCTGAACGCACCGGCGGTCATCGGCCGCCCGTCGAGCGCCGAGATCATCGGCAGCGCCGGTGGGTACTGGTCGAGCTGCCCGAGCGCCTCGACCAGGTCGTCGCGGACGTCGTCGATGGCGGGGCTGTGCGCGGCGAGACCGACGTTGATGCGGCTGGCCTTGTGGCCCTCACCGGACAGCACGGAGACGAGCTCGTCGAGCACGGCGGCCGGGCCTGACAGATTGGTCGAGCACGCCGAGCTGATGCCCGCGACCACGATGCCGGGCCGCGCCTCCAGATAGGGCGCCAGCTCCGCGAGCGGGAGCGCCACCACGGCCATGCCACCGCCCCGGCCCACCAGCCGCTGCTGCGCCGCCGCGTAGTGGGCCACGACGCGACCGCTCTCGTACGCCGTGAGCGCGTCGACGGCGACGGCCCCGGCGATCTCACCGAGCGAGTGCCCGACGACCACGGTGGGACGTACTCCACGGGCGGCCAGGCTCCGGGCCAGACCCACCTGGACCGCGTGGATCGCGGGCTGGCACACGGCAACGCCGTACGGTTCCAGGTCGGCTCCGGACGCGATCAGTTCCCGTAAGGAAAGGCCGAGCACCGGCGCCGCCCCGCGGTCGCACTCGGCGACCGCGGCGCGGAACACCGCATCGGTCCGGAGCAGGTCGCGGGCCATGCCCGTCCACTGGCCGCCGAAGGGCGAGAAAACGAAAGCCACGTCGCGGTCCCGCTGTTCACCGCCGGGCGGGGTGCGCCGGGCACCGTCCTGAGCCGGGGTCGGGCCTGTGGCTACGGCGTCCGGCTCGTACGGCCCGACCACCACGTGTGCGTTGGTCCCGCCCCAGCCGAAGCTGCTGACCCCGCCCAGGACGGACTCACCGGACGGCAACGGGACCGGCTCGTGCGGCACGGCCAGGTTCAGTGCATCCAGGTCGATGTGCGGATTCACCTCGCCGGACAGGACGCACGGCGGGACGATGCCGTGGTGCATGACCAGGGCGGCCTTGACCAGCCCCGCGACGCCCGCTGCCCCTTCGAGGTGTCCGATGTTCGCCTTGAGCGTGCCGAGCTGGACAGGCGCCGCCGCGCCGCGCAGGGCGCCGGCGAGGGCGGTCGCCTCGATCGGGTCGCCGAGCGGCGTACCGGTGCCGTGCGTCTCGACGAAACGCACCCGCGCCGGATCGGTGCGGCCCCGCGTGTGCGCCTCCCGGATGACGTCCTGCTGTGCACCGGGGCTGGGCGCCGTCAGCCCGTTGGTGTGCCCGTCGTTGTTGACCGCACTGCCGTGCAGCAGGCACCAGATGTGGTCGCCGTCCCGCTCGGCGTCGGCGAGCCGCTTCACGACCAGCGCTGCCGCGCCCTCGCCACGGCCGAAGCCGTCCGCCTGGGCGGCGAAGGCCTTGCTGCGCCCGTCGGGCGCGAGCCCGCCGAAGGCGATGAGGTCGGCCGTGGTGGCTGCCGACTGGAGGAGGTTGACGCCGCCCACGATGGCCGCGTCGATCTCTCCGAGGCGCAGGGCCTGGGCGGCCAGGTGCACGGCCACGAGGGAAGAGGAGCAGGCGGAATCCAGTGTGACCGACGGTCCGTGCAGGTCGTAGAGGTAGGAGACACGGTTCGCGACCATCGAGAGGCTGGAGCCGGTCGCGGTGTGCATCGTGTGCTGCCCCGGCCGGGACGGCGCGCCGTGCTCGTTCCAGATACTGCCCACGTACACGCCCGTGGCGCTGCCCCGCAGGCCCGTACGGAGCAGTGAGGACGCCTCTACGGCCTCCCAGCAGACTTCCAGGAAGAGCCGCTGTACCGGATCCAGCGCCAGCGTTTCGCGTGGCGTGAGGTGGAAGAAGCGGTGGTCGAACTCGTCGAGTCGCTGCCGCAGGTAGCCCGCGTCGAGCGGCGGCGCCTGCCCGTCCGGGAAGCGGCCCTGCGGCGGCGGCCCGATCATGTCCCGGCCGGCCAGGACCAGTTCCCACAACTGCGAGACGGAGTCGGCGCCCGGCAGACGCGCCGCCATGGAGACAACCGCCAGCGGTTCGGCCGGGTCCTCGCCGAAGCGTCTCCGTCCACCGCCCGGCGTGCCGGTGTGCTGTTCCGCGGACACCGCCGCGGCGGCGAGTCCGTTCACGGTCGGGAAGGCCCACAGCGTGGCGACGGGCAGGTCCCGGCCGAGGCGCAGTCCCAGCCGCCCGACCATGGCCGCGCCGGCCTGGGAGCTGAGCCCGAGCGACGAGAAGGTGGCGTCGCGGTCCACCTCCTGTGCCGGTACGGCCAGTTCCTCACCGACGTAGGTGACGATCCACTCCGCGACGTCCGCGGCTGTCCACGTCACGGGGGCGCCCGTCATGCGCACCGCCCGGTGCCCGGCGCCGTCTCCAGGACGACCGCGGTGAGGACCAGCGCGTCAGCCACCAGCCAGCGCCCGCTGACGGCGGCCGGCAGGCCCGGCGCCCGGCGGGCGGGATGCAGGTGGGCGTCGAACGTGCCGCGCCAGGCATCCGTGCCGAGGCGGTCCGGCTCCCCCAGCTCGACACGGAACTCGGAGAAGTCCAGGAGCCCGGACCCCAGCCCGTAACAGGCCTTGCACGCCGCTTCTTTAGCGGAGAAGGCAACCGTCTCCGCACAGAGACCGGACACGACCGGCCACGCGTGCCGTTCCCCGGGCGTGGCGAAGGCACCGACGAGCTCGGTGACCAGCGGACGGTGCGGCTCGGCATCGATCCCCAGCGCACGTACGTCGCGACGAGCCGCCACGGCGGCCGCGCGGAACCCTGAGCAGTGGGTGATCGAGCCGGTGAACCCCGGCGGCCAGGCCGGTGCTCCGTCAGCCCTCCGCACCAGGTCCGTCGCGGGCGCACCCACCGCGGCCAGCGCCCTCCGCGCCAGCACCCTGCCGGTCACGAACTCGGCCCGCCGCGCGGGCACTGCCCACCCGAGCGACGCCACTTCGCGTGCCGTGGCCCCCGAGGTCAGATCGCAGGTGGACTGAGCCACTTCGACGCCGGTCGGCACGATGTCCGGCAGCGCGCCGATGGTGCATGGGTCCAGTGGTCGAGCAGGCATGTTGAAGACCCCTCCCCCCGTCTCACAGGTGATCGTCAACCGGGTTGACGGTATCAGGGCCCTCGGTGCACCGAGTGGCAATATTGGCCCGAATTCATACCGCCTTGAGGCGGAATCACTGCCTCCCCACCACGGCAGCCCGCACGCCACACCCCGCACGCGCCCTCAACCTGCGCGAACTCACTCCCCCGCACCCGCCTCCCCCGCACCCCCGCCACGCACAAGTGACCTCCGTCACGTCCCCGGGGTGCGCCGTACGGCACGCTCCGTGACCTCGCCCGCCAAGGGGCCGATACCGAGGCTGCACGGCGCCGGGCGCCGGGCATCGAACGGAACACTCCGCGGACTTCTGCGCAGCTTGCTCCGCCGGCGGATGCCGAGATGATCCGCGCCACGGAAGCAGGCAACGGTGCTCCGATACCCGATGACCTCCGGGCGATCCTGCTGATGAACAACGGATGCGACGTTCCGAGTACGGACCGGTGGCGCCTGCTCTGTCCGGACTGCTGCGATGCCGCCGGCCAAGAGCTCGGCATCCTCGGACTCACCCGCACCGAAACTGTTCACCGGCGCATGGCGGGGGGGCGAGCGGTCGACGTTGCCCCCTTCGCCTTCAGACCAGTGACCGACCTTACCGGTCTCCGAATCAAGGAAGGTCCCGTACCGCGACGGTGATCGCCGGGGACCGCTGAACCTGGTGTGGTGTCCCTCAGAGCAGGTCGCGCTCCATCATGTCCTCAGCCTCCTCCCAGGTGAGGAAGGAGCACGATCCGGTGCTCAGGTCGACCGCCACGGGGAGATTTCCGCCCAGCTGCATATCGTCACGGCCGTGATCGAGGTAGTCGACATGGTCGTAGGGAGCGACGAACCGCCCCTGGGCCGTGAAGCAGTACTCAGGGACGATCCTCACGTCGGAGGACGGCCCCCACGCCCTGCTCCGTTCCGCGAGGAACTCTGCGGCCCTGCGCTCGGCTTCTTCCCGGTCGAGCATGTCAGTTGGTCCTCATGAGGTAGTAGCTACCGTACGTTGGCTTTGCCGGATCGGCCTTGCCCTGCTGGAAGTCCAGGAAGACCACCTTCCGTCGATGTTCACGACGTTGAAGTAGTGGCGGTGGTCTGGGTGGCGCACAACGCGGGCAGGGCGGCGCGGGGCCACGCCCGGGCATCGTTCCCGGTCACGGCCTCCGGCGCATCGAGGCGGGTCACCGCGGTCAGCAGCCGCCAGAAGAGGTGGGCGCGCCGACGCCGATCTGGAGCGCGGTCGGGGTGGCGCAGCAGCCACCGCCGGACTGGTCGGCCTCCGGCTCGTCGAAGAGTCCCGCTCCCCCGCACACCCCGGTCTCCGGCAGGGTCAGCTCGACGCGCTCGGCGGCCTCCTGGTCGCCGGCCAAGGCGGCGGCAACGGAGCGGACCTGCTCGTACCCGGTCATCGCGAGGAACGTCGGAGCACGGCCGTAACTCTTCATGCCCACAAGGTAGATGCCCTGCTCGGGGTGGGAGAGCTCCTTGACGCCGTGCGGGTGGACGGTGCCGCAGGAATGGACGTTGGGGTCGATGAGGGGCGCCAGCTCCACCGGGGCCTGCAGACGCTCATCGAGGCCGAGGCGGATCTCCTCCAGGAAGCGAAGGTCGGGACGGAAGCCGGTAAGGGCGATGATCTCGTCGACGGGGGCAAGGCGGTGGCCGTCCTCGGCAACGAGGATGAGCCGCTCGCCGGCCTTCTCGATCTCCCGGGTACGGAAGCCGGTGACCGCGTCGGCGTGCCCCTCGTCCACGGCGGCCTTGGCGCGCAGTCCCAGTGCGCCACGTGCGGGCAGCTGGTCGGCCTCGCCGCCACCGAAGGTGGAGCCGCTGAGGCCGCGCCGCAGAATCCAAGTGGCGTGCGTACCGGGGGCGTCCTTGGCGAGGTCGGCCAGGTAGGCAAGGGCGGTGAACGCGGAGGCACCGGAGCCGATCACGGCGGTGCGCTTGCCGGCGTACCGTTCACGGACGGCCGGGACCTCGAGGTCGGGGACGCGGTAGGAGATCCGGTCAGCGGCCGCACGCTCACCGAGGGCAGGAAGACCGTTGCCGCCGAGCGGGCTGGGCATGGACCAGGTGCCGGAGGCATCGATCACGGCCCGGGCCGTCAGACGCTCTTCGCCGCCGTCGGCGTGCGTGACGTGGACCGTGAAGGGCTGGTCCTCACGGCCCGAGTCCACGACACGATCGCGTCCGGCTCGGGAGACGCCGGTGACGCGAGCACCGAAGCGGACCTTGTCGCCGAGGACGTCTGCGAGCGGCTGGAGGTACCTCTCGGCCCAGTCCGCGCCCGAGGGGCAGGCGGCGCCGTCGGGCCGGACCCAGCCGGTGGGAGCAAGCAGCTTCTCTGCCGCCGGGTCGACGACCTCGGCCCAGGGGGAGAACAGTCGGACGTGGCCCCACTCCCGCACCGCAGCGCCGGCACTGGTACCGGACTCCAGGACGAGCGGCTCCAGACCGCGCTCGATGAGGTGCGCGGCGGCGGCCAGGCCGATCGGGCCGGCCCCGACGACCACGGTGGGCAGAGCGGTGCCGGGCTCAGTCATGTCGGTTCCCCTTGCTTTGATGCATGTCTATGTCTTGTGCGGTCAGCATGACACCTGCTTCGATATGCGTCAACATAGATATGCATCAAAGTAGGCGGTGGGCACGATGGAACATTTCGACATCGCGATCATTGGCGGTGGGCAGTCGGACCTTGCGGCCGCGCATGCTGTACGCGAAAGAGGTCTGCAGCCGGTGGTGCTCGAAGCCTCCGCACAGGCCGCCGGGTCATGGCCTCGGTACTACGACAGCCTCACGTTGTTCTCGCCGGCGCGGTACAACTCCCTGCCCGGGCTGCCCTTCGGGGCGATGGCGATCGCTACCCGCATCGCGACGAAGTGATCGACTACCTCCTGCGGTATGCCGACCGGCTCGACGCGGACATCCGTACCGGCCGTCGAGTGACCGACGTCCGCGCCGACGGCGACAACTTCGCCTTGTCCTTCCAGGACGGCTCCCGCCTGGGCGCGCGGGCAGCGATCGCAGCCACCGGCTACCGCCCTGATCTCGATCATCTCGCGCCTCTCGGCGCCCTGGACGGCCAGGGAAATCCGCACCACCGCGACGGATACTCGACGGCCCTTCCCCGCCTGGCCTATGTCGGGCTGGAGTGGCAGCGCAGCCTCTCCTCCGCTTCGATACGCGGAGTCGGTCGCGACGCCCGTCGTGCGGCCCGCCGCCTGGCCTCGCACCTCGCTCACTGACACTGCCTCATGGGGGACGTCACGCACCCCCTGGGCTCTTGGTTCGACGTATGTCAACATAGATGCATGTCGAACGCTAAGGCGCTGCCACTGCTGGAGGCCACTTCTGGCGTGGAGCCGTGCTGCCCGCCGCTCACCGAGCGCCCCTTCACCGCGGAAGAGGCCGCCCGGGCCGCCGTGATGTTCAAAGCGCTCGGTGACCCGGTGCGGCTCCGCCTGTTCTCCTTGGTCGCCTCGCACGAGAACGGCGAGGCGTGCGTCTGCGACATCTCCGACGTCGGCGTCTCCCAGCCCACGGTGTCCCACCACCTGAAGAAGCTGAAGGAAGCCGGCCTGCTGACCTCGGAGCGCCGCGGGACCTGGGTCTACTACAAGGTCGCCCCCAGCGTGCTGGCGGCCATGGGTCAGCTGCTGACCGCTGCCGGCTGAAGCACGCTGCCGCCTTCACCGCCGAATGGCGACGATCTCGACCTCCGCGTTCCTTGCGCGCAGTCGCCGGACCGACTGGAGCAGGGGCACCCGAACGAAGGCGAAGAGGGAGTCCACCGCGATGCCCTGGCCGTCCTTGAGGAGGATGGCGAAGACCATCCGCAGTGTGCCGAAGTCGTCGAGCATTCGATGGTCCGGCGTGTTGCGTTCCACCTGCGCCAGGAACTTGTTGCGGACCACCAGGTCACTGCGCAGCGTCTCGACTGCCACCCTGCCTGGGCAAAGAGGTGGTTGAGCGGGGCGGTGCTCGAGGTGGCCTTCCTGACGCAGATGAGCTCGGTTGTACCAGTCCTCGTCGTGGGTGCCCCGCTTCTTGACGATCTTCCCCTTGGGGCAGGCCGGCAGGGTGACGGTCGGTGGCTTGGCGAAGAGTTCCTCCAGCTCGTCCTTCAGGGTTTGCAGGAAGCCTGCACCCGCCTCGTACCAGTTGCCTTGCCCGTAGAAGTAGCGCTCGCCATTGACGGCGACATCGGCGATCAGCCACTCCCGGCCCTTGGTGCCGGGCCGGCGGCGTCTGGTAGCCGTCGTCGCTGCACATGGTGTTCCGCACTTGGCCGGCCGGAAGAGGGACCCGGTTGGTTGTCATGCATGAGGCAAATCCCCAAGATTCTTCCGAAGGTGAGCTTCGTGTGGAGAACGGTGAGAGGCTGAGGAGCGGGTTCGGCAGCGGCTACCTCGCCTTTTCGTCCTTCGTCACCCGGCAGGCGAAGCACTTGTACGCCTGCTGCCCGGAGAGGTTGTCGTAGTAGCCGTCGTCGGGGAGCGTGTTGGCCGGCTCGTAGCGCGGGGCGCCGAAGATGTCTCCCACGCGTTGAGCGGGGCCGAAGGTGTTCGGTACGAAGATGGTGTCCTCGCGGATGCCGTCCCACAGCAGGGCCGTGCCGGTGACCGCGCCTCGTGGGCTCTCCACCTTCACCGGGTCACCGTCGGCGATACCCGCGGCCCGGGCCGTGCGCGGATGGATCTGGATCAGGCGAATGCCGTTGAGCTGCTTGCCGGTGTACGTCCAGTGAGTGACCTCGGCGAAGTGGACGACGCTGGGGCGTCCCGTCATGCCCATCAGGGGGTAAGCACCATGCGGGGCGCGGTCGGGCCGAGCGCCGATGGTCACCGGGTGGGTGAGTGCCTGCGGATTGATCGGGTTGGTGACGAACGAGGACGTGTAGCGCAGGGTGGGGTGGTCGCCGGTGACTTCCGGGTGGGTGTAGAAGACGGGCAGGGCGCCGTGGCCGGCGGTCGAGAGGCGGTCGTCCAGTTCCTTGGTGAAGATCTCGACCTTGCCGGACGGGGTGAGGAAGCGCTTCCCCTTGTACTTGGGACCGAGGCTTTCGGCGGCCTGGTACCAGGACGGGTGGTCGAGGAAGAGGGTGCTCACGCCCGGGTGGTCCGTGCTGGGGCAGGGCCATCGGAGCGGCTCGGCGCGGCGGCTCATGCGGTGGGCGGTCATGCCGGCCATGCCCGGGGTGTGCCGGACGAACGCGGACCACAGCTCGCGGTAGTCCAGCCACTTCTCCGGGAATGCCTCCCGCCATTCATCGGCCGGGCGACGGCTGTCGAGTCGGGCGATGGCGTGCGCGAGGCCGATCCAGATCTCCCAGTCCGGACGTGAGTCACCGACGCGGGGAACGGCCTGCTCCTGCCAGCGGATCGCACGGTCGTCGCGCCGCATGTACACGCCGTCCATCTCCAGCCCGCTGCACACGGGCAGGATGATGTCGGCGTAGTAGGCGGGCTCCTCCATGAAGAGGCCGGTGCAGACGAAGAATTCGAGCTGCTCGAAGGCTTCCCGGACGCGCTTGGAGTTGGCGGAGGAGACGAGCGGGTTGCCCTGGGAGACGATCGCGCGCAGGCGGTACGGCCGACCGGTGAGGATGGACTCGGCGAAATAGTCGGGGCCGACCGGCAGGGCATCGGTGCGCTTGGGCGTCTCGGCCTCGAGCGGCGGGAGGTGCAGGTCACCGGGCCAGGTGTTGTGCATGAAGTTGCAACCGCCGCCCGGTACGCCGATGTTGCCGGTGACCGCCGCGAGGAAGGTGAGTGCGCGGTAGGTGTCGAAGGCGCCGAGCTGGTGGGAGATGCCGGCGTTGCAGAAGATCGCAGCGGGCTCGGCGGAGGCGTACTCCTCGGCGATGGCTTTGATGGTGGCCTCGGGGACACCGGTCACCTCGGATGCCCAGGCTGCGGAGTAGCGGTGGTCGATCAGGTGCTCGCGCAGCTCGTCGAAGCCCAGGACCCAGCGGTCGACGAACTTCTGGTCATGCCGGTCGGTGGTGATGATGTGGTGCAGCATGCCCAGGACGAGGGCGTAATCGGTGTGCGGCTTGGGCGCGATCCAGCGGTCGGCCTGTGCGCCGGTGGGCGTCAGGCGGGGGTCGACGACGGTCAGCTTGGCACCGGTCTTCTTCCGCTCGCGCAGCAGGTACTCGTACGTCACCGGGTGGGTCTCGGCCTGGTTGGTCCCCAGGAGCAGTAGGTAGCGGGCGGCACCGAGGTCCTGCTTGCCGGTGGCGCCGTCGACGCCGTAGCCGTTGGTGAAGTTGCCGAGGCCGAAGGAGGCGGTGAGGGCGTTGGCTCCGGCGTCGTTGCACACCGGGCCGACATCGGTGTTGTTCGGACTGCCGAGCATGGCGAACATCCGGGCGACGAGCGAGCCGGTGCCGCGGGGCATCCGTCCGGTCGTACGGTTGGCGATCGTATGGGCCTGCCCCGCGTCACGCAGTTCGAGGAACTTGCGGGCGATGGTGGTCAGCGCCTCGTCCCAGCTGATCTTTTCGAAGCGGGAATCGGGTGAGCCCTTCTTGCCGGACACCCGCCGGAGCGGAGCGGTCAACCGCTCGGGGTTGTAGACGAGCTGGGGCATGAGGTCGGCCTTCACGCACAGGCCGCCGGCCTGGACCGGGTCATCCTGCTCGCCGCGTACGGCGATCACGCGATCGGCCTTGAGGGCGATGTGAAGACGGCAGTTGGCATTGCAGAACTGGCAGGCGGTGGCGACCGTACGGTCGGGGGTCAACGCGGCCGACCGCACGGTGAAGTCGGGGTCCGGCGTGCTCCTGCCGTGCTCGGCGCCCGGAGCGGGCGTCGCTGCGGAGACCGCAGATGTTGCCGCGGAAGCCGGAGCGGCAGCGCCGAGGACCGGCAGGCTCATTCCGACTCCGCCGGCCACGGTTCCGTTCACAAAGCCCCGGCGGGACACGTTTCGCTCGTCTCTTCTCACCTGACAACTCCTCGGCAACAGCACTCGATCGCGGTTGGCAAGGAGTCTGGCGAGATCGGCACCGCTCAGGCCAGAGCATTCGGCTGACATGTACGTGCGTGGGCACTGTCCTGCCTCGGTCGCGACGGACGATGCCCACGGACTCAGCGGCGCGTCGTCACGCCCAGTAGGCCGGCGATCTCGCGGGCCATCTCCCGGGCGGGGCGGCCAACACCGATCAGGGTGGCCGAGGCCGGGCCGGTCCAGTCGCCGTAACCGAGCAGGTGCACACGAGGTTCGGCATCCACGCGGGTACCGGTGGTGGCGATCCTGCCGTTGCTCTGACGGAGGCCGAGTGGGGCGAGGTGGGAGAGCGCGGGGCGGAAACCGGTGCACCAGATGATCGCGTCGGCCTCCGTCTGCGTACCGTCGGCCCGGACCGGGCCTTTCGGGGCCAGCCGCGCGAACATCGGCCGGGCGGTGAGCAGCCCGCGGTCTCGCGCCTCTCGTACGGGCGGCACCGCGACGATGTCACCGAGGGACGCCACGCCGCCGGTGTCCCCCTCCCCCGCGTCGAGCGCGCGGCGGCGGGCCGTGGCCGCGTCGAAGAGGGCGCGGCCGTCGATGTCGTCGGCGAGGTAGCGCGGGGGCTGCTTGGTCACCCAGGTCAGCTCGGTGTGCTCTGCCAGATCGGCGGCGATCTGGGCCCCGGAGTTGCCGCCGCCGACCACGATCACCCGCTGGCCCTCGAAGTCCTTGGGGCTCCGGTAGCCGACCGTGTGCAACTGGGTCCCCCGAAAGACGTCCGCGCCCGGAATCGCGGGCAGGAACGGCCGCCACCAGGTACCGGTGGCACTCACCACTGCCCTCGCATGCCAGGTACCGGAGCCGGTTTCGACGCGCAGAGCATCACCGTCCCGGTGGACTGCCTCCACTCGTACGGGCCGCAGGACGGGGAGGTCGTAACGGCGTTCGTAGTCGGTGAGGTAGTCGACGACGTGTGCGGCGTCCGGGTACGTCTCCCCCGGCTGGCCGGGCATGAGACGCCCGGGCAGGGAGGAGTAGGCGGCCGGGGAGAACAGGTGCAGGGAATCCCAGGTGTGTCGCCATGCGCCGCCCGGCCGCTCCTGAGCGTCGAGGATGACGAAGTCGATGTTCAGGCGCCGGAGGTGGTAACCGGCGGCGAGGCCCGCTTGCCCGCCGCCGATCACCACTACGTCGGTACGTCGCGTCATCGTGCGGCGGGCGCGAACTTCTTGCGCCAGGCCAGCGAGACGTAGACCAGCGCGACGAGCACCGGCACCTCGATCAGCGGGCCGACGACGCCGGACAGAGCCTGGCCGCTCGTGACGCCGAAGGTGGCGATGGCGACGGCGATGGCCAGCTCGAAGTTGTTGCCCGCGGCGGTGAAGGCGAGGGTCGCGGTCCGGTCGTAGGCCAGACCGATTCCCTTGCCGAGCAGGAAGGTCCCCGCCCACATCACGGCGAAGTAGACCAGCAGCGGCAGCGCGATCCGGGCTACGTCCAGCGGCTGCGTGGTGATCGTCTTCCCCTGCAGCGCGAAGAGGATGACGATCGTGAACAGCAGGCCGTACAGCGCCCAGGGGCCGATCTTCGGCAGGAAATTCGACTCGTAGCGCTCGCGGCCGAGCCTCTTCTCGCCGATGCGTCGGGTGAGGAAACCGGCGAGCAACGGTACGCCGAGGAAGACGATGACGTTCAGGGCGATGTGCCACACCGGGACGTCCAGGCCCTGCCCGTTCCCGAGGCCGAGCCATTGGGGCAGCAGGTCGAGGTAGAACCAGCCGAGCAGGCCGAAGGCGATGACCTGGAAGACCGAGTTCAGTGCGACGAGGACGGCGGCGGCCTCGCGGTCGCCGCAGGCCAGGTCGTTCCAGATGATCACCATGGCGATGCACCGGGCGAGCCCGACGATGATCAGCCCGGTGCGGTACTCCGGCAGATCCGGGAGGAAGATCCAGGCCAGCGCGAACATCACGGCCGGGCCAACGAGCCAGTTGATGACCAGGGAGGAGACCATCAGCTTGCGGTCACCGGTGACGGCGTCGAGCTTGTCATAACGGACCTTGGCCAGCACCGGATACATCATGACCAGCAGGCCGAGGGCGATCGGGAGCGAGATACCACCGATCTCGACCTTGCTGAGCACGTCACCCAGGCCCGGGATGGCCCTGCCGAGACCGAGGCCGACTGCCATGGCCGCGAGGATCCAGACGGCGAGGAAGCGGTCGAGCGTCGACAGCTTGCCGACGACCCCCGCTTCCTCGGTGCTGGTCACCTCGGTGGTGGCTGGGGATGCTGTCCTCGTCACGGGCAGGGCCTCTTTCGCGCACTGTCGACGGTCGTACGGGCGGACGCGGCCAGCTCCGCGAGCTGGCCGGCCAGGTGCTCGATGACGTCAGGACGCAGCTTGTAGTAGGTGAAGCGGCCACAGGGTTCGGTGTCCACCACTCCCGCCTCTCTGAGCACCTTCAGGTGGTTGGAGAGGTTGGTCTGCCGGGCGCCGGTCTCCGCCACCAGGTGGGTCGTACACAGCGTCTCTTTTGCAAGCAGTTGCACGATCTGGAGCCTGAGCGGGTCACCGAGAACCCTGATCAGGTCAGTATCGACTGACGTCATCATGCACTGATACTCTCACATCAGCGGATGCTGATACCAGCCCGCACTGATGCCTCGCGAGACAAGAGAGAACCCGATGCCCGAGAAGCCCTCCGTACTCTTCGTCTGCGTGCACAATGCCGGCCGCTCGCAGATGGCCGCCGCCTGGCTGACCCACCTCGCAGGGGACCGGGTCGAGGTGCGCTCGGCGGGATCCGCCCCGGCCGACACCGTCAACCCGGCCGTGGTCGAGGCCATGCGCGAGGTCGGCATCGACATCGCCGCCCGGACCCCGAAGATCCTGACCGTCGAGGCGGTCCAGGCCTCCGACGTCTGCATCACCATGGGCTGCGGGGACGCCTGCCCGGTCTTCCCCGGCAAGCGCTACCTGGACTGGAAGCTGGAGGACCCGGCCGGCCAGGGCGTGGACGCCGTACGCCCCATCCGCGACGAGATCAAGTCCCGCATCGAGGGCCTGATTGCCGAGATCGCTCCCTCATCGCGGTAAAGACCAGGTTGCGTACCGAGCGCTGGGTAACATCACGAACTCGTGCCGCCGTGGGATCGACGAGGTCGAGGGCGTTGCGCGAGGCGCCGTGTTCGGGCTTGATCCAGTCCTGCACGGCGAGCGTCAGGATGGCCCTGCCGGGCTCGGAGGCATTGCCTACAGCCACGACGTCGCCTTCGGCGCTCTTCCGGGAACAGGCGACCCGTTCTTCGGGGGTTTGGCCCTGCCCTGTTTCTTGGTCGTCGGCGGATGACGGAGCGGGACCGTTATCTCCCATGCTGGAGATGGCACACGAGTGATCGAATCTCGCGGATGCGAGGAGCGTAAGAGCCGAACCCCTCGCTGTCGCCCCACCTGCAACAGGTCGCAGGAGACGCTCCGTTACGGCCGCTCGCCCCTTGCCTCTGGCGCAGCAGCTGATGCGAGGCGGCTGCGGATGGTCGTGACCTGGACCGGCCGATCGGCCCGGCCGCCCCGTCCACAGCTTGCGGTCGAGATCACCTCGCGGACTTCCGGTCACAGCCGCCGGAACGCCTCCCGACATGATCCGTGACCTCGAACGCCATGGGGCAGATACTGAGCTGAACGGCATCGGGAGGGATCAGTGCAGGGCCGGGAAACTGCCCTGACGGCATGTCAGGGAAGTCGGCATCGGGTCAGCATCGGCCCCGCCGGAAGCCGCTCAGGAGCGACATGGACCGCCAAGATCGAGAGCTGGGCATACGTACCGCGACCAGCGGAAACACTGCTCAGAGGCCAGGCTGCTAATCTCACCAGGAGGTACCCGTGAAGATGCTGATGAATGTGCCGGAGAGCGTGGTCGCGGATGCGTTGCGGGGGATGGCGGCGGCGCATCCGGAGCTGGTCGTCGACGTCGACGGACGGGTCGTGGTGCGGCGGGACGCGCCGGTGTCCGGGAAGGTCGCGCTCGTGTCGGGCGGTGGCAGCGGGCACGAGCCGCTGCACGGAGGGTTCGTCGGGCCCGGCATGCTGGACGCGGCCTGCCCGGGTGAGGTGTTCACCTCGCCGGTACCGGACCAGATGGTGCGGGCGGCGGCAGCGGTGGACAGCGGCCAGGGCGTGCTGTTCATCGTGAAGAACTACACCGGTGACGTACTGAACTTCCGGATGGCGGCGGAGCTCGCGGAGGACGAGGGAGTACAGGTCGCCAGCGTGCTGGTCGACGACGACGTGGCGGTGACGGACTCGACGTTCACGGCCGGGCGGCGCGGGACCGGGGCGACACTGTTCGTGGAGAAGATCGCCGGTGCGGCGGCCGAGGAAGGACAGCCGCTCGAACGGGTCGAGGCGGTCGCCCGCCAGGTCGTGCAGTCCTCGCGGAGTTTCGGGGTCGCGCTCAGCGCGTGTACGACACCGTCGAAGGGCACCCCGACGTTCGACCTGCCCGCCGGAGAGCTGGAGTTGGGGATCGGCATCCACGGCGAACCGGGGCGCGAGCGGCGGCCGATGATGACCTCGGGCGAGATCGCCGACGCGTCGGTGGACGCGGTCCTGGACGACTGGCAGCCGAGGGGCCCGGTACTGGCACTGGTCAACGGCATGGGCGCGACACCGCTGCTGGAACTGTACGGGTTCAACGCGGAGGTGCAGCGGGTGCTCGGCGAGCGCGGCGTGTCGGTGGCCCGCACGCTCGTCGGCAACTACGTGACCTCGCTCGACATGGCGGGCTGCTCGGTGACGCTGTGCCAGGCGGACGAGGAGCTGCTGCGCCTGTACGACGCGCCGGTACAGACGCCCGGGCTACGGTGGGGGCGCTGACCTGCCCGGACCGACTGCCCGCCGGCCCGACTGCCCGACTGTCGGCCTGCCCGCCTGCCCGCCGGTCGGCCGGTCGGCCGGCGAGCCTGCCCGCGAATGACCCGTACCTGTACCTGTACCCGTACTCGTATCCGTACCGCAGATCTCAGGAGCAGCACGTGACCGAAACGGCCCTTGACGCCGCGCTCTTCGTCCGCTGGATGCAGGCTGCCGCCGCCCGGGTGGACCGGGAGGCCGACCGCCTCACCGAGCTGGACTCCCCCATCGGCGACGCAGACCACGGCAGCAATCTGAAGCGCGGCTTCACGTCCGTCGCCAAGGCCCTGGAAACGGACCCGCCGGTGACGCCCGGAGCCGTACTGACCACCGCGGGACGGCAGTTGATCTCGACCGTGGGCGGCGCCTCGGGGCCGCTGTACGGGACGCTGCTGCGCCGTACGGGCAAGGCACTGGGTGACGCGCCGGGCGTGACGGCGGAGGAACTGCAGGCCGCGCTGCGCGGCGGGGTCGAGGCCGTGGCCCAGCTGGGCGCCTCCGCCGTGGGCGACAAGACGATGCTGGACGCGCTGGACCCGGCGGTCGAGGCGCTGGGCACCTCCTTCGCCGCCGCTGCCGAGGCCGCCGAGAAGGGCGCGGTGGACACCACTCCGCTGCAGGCTCGCAAGGGCCGGGCGAGCTACCTGGGTGAGCGGAGCATCGGGCACCAGGACCCGGGGGCGACCTCGGCCGCGTTGTTGTTCGCCGCGCTCGCGGAGGTGACCGCATGAGCACGGCAGCGGCGCCGGCCGGGAACGGCGCGGCCGGCGGCACCGGCGCGCTCGTCGGGATCGTGCTGGTCTCGCACAGCGGCGCGGCGGCCGAAGCGGTCGCGGAGCTGGCCGTCGGGCTGGCGGGCGGCGATGCGAAGGCACCTGTCGCGGCGGCGGGCGGCACACCCGACGGCGGCCTCGGAACGAGCGCCGAGCTGATCACCGAGGCCGCCCGTACGGTCGACCGCGGCGCCGGCGTGGCCGTCCTGGTCGACCTCGGCAGCGCCGTCCTCACGGTGAAGGCACTGCTCGCCGAGGGCGACGAGCTGCCGGAGGGGACCCGGCTGGTGGACGCGCCGTTCCTGGAGGGGGCGGTGGCCGCCGTGGTCACGGCCTCGGCCGGCGCCGACCTGGACGCGGTGGCCGCCGCGGCCGGAGAGGCGTACTCCTACCGCAAGGAGTGAGCGGCAGCTACCGCAAGGAGTGTGCGGCGGCGCCGACCGGGCCGGTGCGGTGCGAAGAGGCGCCGCGCCGGCCTCACAGCGTCACCGGTAGCGCTTCCAGGCCCCGCATCAGCCGGGTGTGGCGGTAGCGCAGTCCGGCGGCCGGGACGGCGAGGCGGAGGCCGGGGAAGCGGGTGAGCAGGGCGGTCAGTACCGAGGCGGCCTCGGCGCGGGCCAGCGGGGCGCCCAGGCAGCGGTGGATGCCGTGGCCGAAGGCGAGGTGGCCGGCCGCTTCCCGGTCGAGGTCGAGCGTGTCCGGGTCGGCGTACCGCGCCGGGTCGCGGTTGGCCGCGCCGGGTGAGATGAGCACCGGCGCTCCGGCCGGTATGTCCGTCCCGCCGAGCGTCAGCGGCTCGGTGGCGTACCGGAAGGTCGCGACCGACACCGGGGAGTCGTACCGCAGCAGTTCGTCGAGCGCGTCGGGCACCAGCTCGGGACGGTCGCGCAGCCGGGCCGCGGCGTCCGGGTGGGCGAGCAGGGCGAGCGTCGCATTACCGATGAGGTTCGTGGTGGTTTCGTGTCCGGCGACCAGGAGCAGGACGGCGAGCGAGACGAGTCCGTCCTCCTCGAGCCGGTCGGCCCGGTCGGCGCCGTGCCGCGCGGCGATCAGCGCGGAGAGCAGGCCGTCGTCGGGCGCCGCGCGCTTGGCGGCGACGAGCCGGCCGAAGTACTCCGCCACCTCGTGCGAGGCCGTGTCGGTACGGTCCGGAGCGCCCGCCTCGAACAGCTCGTCCGACCAGGTCCGCAGCCGCGTGCGGTCCTCCTCGGGCACGCCGAGGAGGTGACAGATGACGGTGACCGGGAGCGGCACGGCGAGCTCCGCGACGATGTCGACGGTGTCGCCGGTGCGCCAGTCCCGCGTCAGGTCGGCCGTCAGCCCGTCGAGGTACGGGCGGAGCCGGGTGACGGCGCCGGTGGTGAAGGCGGGGGCCACCAGGCGGCGCAGCCGGGTGTGGTCCGGCGGGTCGGTGGCGAGCATGGTGTGCGCGAGCGCGGGGTGCAGCCGGCGGCCGGTGGGCCGTCCGGCGAAGTAGCGGGCGGTGTCCTTGGACAACCGCGGATCGGCGAGCGCGGCACGGGCGGCGGAGTAGCCGGTGACGAGGAAACCCGGCGGGCCGTCACCGCGCGGTGGGAGGGGGTGCACGGGGGCCGCGGACCGCAGTCGGGCGTAGGTGGCGTAGGGGTCCTGGAAGAAGTCCGGGCCGTAGAGGTGCGCGCTCATGGTGTCAGTACGGTAGTCGTGTGCTGCGCTGCGCCTGGCCGGGGCTCCGCGAGCCTGGGACGCGGCGGGGCCGGGACCGGCTTCGGTCCCGGCCCCGTGCCGTCTCCGTCAGCGGCTCTCCAGCCGCAGCTGGACCTCTTCCTCCTGGTCGCCGGCCGCCGTGCCGACGACCGAGACCACGAAGGCCGGCAGCAGTGCCTTCCGCAGCTGGTCGACCGCCTGGTAGCCGCCCTGCAGCGAGACCGTGCAGGGGGCGGAGAGCTGGGTGGGCTGCGGCGTGTCACGGGTCTTGTTGACGTCGAAGGTCGCGGTCCACACGCTCGGTCCCGCGCCGCCCGTCTCGCGGGGCGCGTCGTCCGCGTCGCGGTCGGACGCGAAGGACGTCCGCAGCGCGGTGAAGATCGCCTGCGCATCCTCCGGCCTGCATCCGCTGCACTCGACCGTGACCTCCGCTGCGTGCTCCGCCTGCGTCTCCTGGTGCGCGCTGTCCACTGTGCAACCTTCCTGTCGAGCCGTACGCGGATACCGTCCCCTTCCAGGCTCACCCCGCGGCAACGCGTGTGCGACCGGAGAGGGCGGGTGTCTTCCGCTTCTCACCCGCCCAGCGGTACGAGTGAGATCAGGCGGGTGCCCGTGCGGGCGGTCACGGAAACCGGCCCCGGACCGGTCCGCGCCCGCGGACCGGCATGGTTGACGCCCGTGGACCCCGCGGACCGGCATGGTTGTCCCCCGCGGACCCCGCGGACCGGCATGGACGTCGGCCGCACACCCTCCCCGGGAAGTGTGGTGCCCGGCCACATACGCGGTGTGGCACCCGCTTCCTACCGTGTGGCGACATCGCAACGTCCCCTTCCCGCTCCGGAGTGAGACCATGGCCGCCACCGAGCACGTCCCGCCAACCCCCGCCGGCCTGCGGCGCATCGTCGCCGCGAGCCTGATCGGCACCACCGTCGAGTGGTACGACTTCTTCCTCTACGGGTCGGCCGCCGCGCTGGTCTTCAACAAGCTGTTCTTCCCGGACTCCGATCCGCTGGTGGGCACGCTGCTGTCGTTCCTGACGTACGCGGTCGGCTTCATGGCCCGCCCCATCGGCGCGCTGGTCTTCGGGCACTACGGCGACCGGCTCGGCCGTAAGAAGCTGCTGGTGCTGAGCCTGCTGATGATGGGCGGCGCGACGTTCGCGATCGGGCTGCTGCCCACCCATGCCACGGTCGGCTCGGCGGCACCGCTGCTGCTGACGCTGCTGAGGCTCGTCCAGGGGTTCGCGCTGGGCGGTGAGTGGGGCGGTGCCGTACTGCTGGTGAGCGAGCACGGTGACGCGCGGCGGCGTGGCTTCTGGGCGTCCTGGCCGCAGACCGGCGCGCCGGCCGGGCAGCTGCTGGCGACCGGGGTGCTGGCGGCGCTGACCGCACTGCTGCCGGATGCGGCGTTCGTGTCGTGGGGGTGGCGGATACCGTTCCTGCTGTCCGGCGTACTGGTGCTGGTCGGGCTGTGGATCCGGCTGTCGGTGGACGAGTCGCCGGTGTTCAAGGCGGCACTGGCGCAGGCGGCGGCCCGTAAGGGCGAGGAGCGGGCGACGGAGAAGCTGCCGCTGGTCGCGGTCCTGCGGCACCACTGGCGGGACGTGCTGATCGCGATGGGCGCGCGGATGGCCGAGAACATCTCGTACTACGTCCTCACGGCCTTCGTCCTGGTCTACGCCACCGAGCACAGCGGGCTGTCCCAGCAGACCGCGCTGAACGCCGTCCTGCTCGCCTCCGCGCTGCACTTCGCGGTGATCCCGGCGTGGGGCGCGCTGTCGGACCGGCTGGGGCGGCGCCCGGTGTATCTGATCGGGGCGGTGGGGGTGGCCGTCTGGGCGTTCCCGTTCTTCGCGCTCGTCGACAGCCGGAACTTCGGGCTGCTGCTGCTCGCGGTGTCCGTCGGGCTGGTGTTCCACGGGGCGATGTACGCGCCGCAGGCCGCCTTCTTCGCGGAGATGTTCGCGACGCGGATGCGGTACTCGGGTGCGTCGATCGGCGCGCAGTTCTCCTCGGTCGCGGCCGGTGCGCCCGCACCGCTGATCGCCACCGCCCTGCTGGCGGACCACGACAGCCCGACGCCGATCGCGCTGTACGTCATCGCCGCCGCGGTGCTGACGCTGATCGCGCTGTACGCGGCCAAGGAGACCCGCAACCGGGACCTGGCGGCGGTCGAGCCGGCGGCCGGGACGGCCGGTGACGGCGTGCGGGCGGCGGGGACGGCGGGCGCGGAGACGGCCTGAGGCCCCGCGGCCCGGGCCCCGGACCAGGCCGTCAGGCCTGTCAGGCCTGTCAGGCCCCGGGCCCGGGCACGGTGGCGAGGCGGTCCACGTCCGCGAGGCCGTCCGCTTCCGCGAAGCTCGCTCCGCGGAAGCATGAGCAGCCCAGTGCCAGGGCCGCGAGGGCCGGCCCCGCGATGCCGGTCCGCAGTGCGGCGCCCAGCACCGCGCCGAGCCCGGCGCACGCGTACGTCACGCTCAGGCCGACGGTACTCATGGGGGCACTCCAACCGGGCCCTGCTCCGTGTCTCACTCCGCCAGCGCGGAGGACAACTGGTGGAGTTGCAGCGCCAGTTGAAGCTCCAAAGCACGCGACGGCGACTGCCAGTCCGGACCCAGCAGGCGGCCTATCCGGTCCAGTCGCTGGGCGACCGTGTTGACGTGCACGTGGAGGGCGTCCTTGGTACGGGCCGGGCTCATGCCGCTGGCGAAGTACGCGTTCAGGGTGCGCAGCAGGTCCGTGCCGCGGCGCGTGTCGTAGTCCACGACCTCGCCGAGGGTGCGGCGTACGAAGCCGTCCACGTCGCGGCCGTCGGCCAGCAGCAGCCCGAGGAAGCCGAAGTCCTCGGCCGCGGCACCCTGGCCGCAGCGGCCCAGCACCCGCAGCGCCTCGCGGCAGCGACGGGCCTGTGCGTAGGCGGCTGCGACCGCGGCAGGCGCGGCGGCCGGGGCGGGTACGGGCGCGGAGGCGCCGACGGTGACGGGGGCGTGGACGGCGGCGCCGAGCTGGCGGGCGACCCGCCGGGCCGCCTCGCCCGGTTCGCCGTCCCGGCCCAGCGGCAGCAGCAGCACGACGCCCGCGTCCCGGGCGGCGGCCAAGCCCTGCCGGGTCGCGGCGAGGTGGGAGGCGGCGGACCACAGGCGCTGCCGGCCGGTGGCCGCGGCACCGTCGGGGCCCGTGGTGACCGTGGCCGGTCCGTCTTCCGCCGGGTCCTCGATGCGGGCCGCGAGCACGACGTGCGGTACGTCCAGATCGGCGGCGACCCGCGCCGCGCGCTCGCGCAGCAGCCGTGGGTCGCGGTCCGGCGCGTCCAGCAGGTCGTCCAGCAGTTCGCCGCGTACCCGCTGCTCGGCCTCGCCGGCGGTGCGCCGGGCGAGCAGCAGCAGGGACGTGACCATCGCGGCCCGCTCCAGGGTGCGCTGGTCGACGGGGTCCAGGCGGGGGTGGCCGCGCAGCACGAGCGCGCCGAGTACTTCGCTGCCGGAGCGGACGGCGGCCACCCAGTCGTCACCGTCGCGGACGGCGTGGCCGTCGGCGCGTGAGCAGCGTTCCAGGGCCTCGGCCGGGACCCGTTCGGCGTCGGTGAACTCCACTGTGCCGTCGAGGACTTCGGCGACGGCGGCGGTCACGTCCTGTACCCCGCCGCCGCGCAGTACGAGTTCGGCGAGCCGGTCGTGGACCTCGGAGGCGCGTTCGATGACGCCGCTGCGGTCGCGGATGATCTCGTTGGCGGCCTCCAGCTCGGTCATCGCCTTGCGGGTCTCGGCGAGCAGGTTGGCGGTGTCGATGGCGACGGCCGCGTGCGCGGCGTGCGCGGACAGCAGGGCGATCTCGGCGTGGTCGAAGACGCGGACGCGGCGGTCGGCGGCGAAGAGCACGCCGATGACGCCGCTGCCGAGCTTCAGCGGCACCCCGAGGATCGCGACCAGCCCCTCGTCCCGTACGCCCGTGTCGATCGCCCGGGTGTGCTGGAAGCGCGGGTCGTCGAAGTAGCTGTCGGTGACGTACGGGCGGGCGGTCTGGGCGACCAGGCCACCGAGGCCCTCCCCCATGCCCAGGCGCAGCTGCTGGAAGCGGGCCGAGACCGAGCCGTCGGTGACCCGCATGTAGGTGTCGCCCTCGACGGGGTCGTTGAGGGTCATGTACGCGGTCTCGGTGCCGAGGAGGGAGCGGGCGCGCTGGACGATGGCCCGCAGCACCGCGTCCAGGTCGCGGAGTCCGGCCAGGTCGTGGGCCGTCTCGTACAGGGCGGACAGCTCGGCCTCGCGGCGGCGGCGCCCCTCCAGTTCCGTACGGACCCGCAGGGCCAGCAGCTTGGCGCGTTCCAGGGCCGCCAGGCGTTCGGCGGAGGCGCCGTCGGCCCGGGCACGCAGCACGGCGCGTTCGAAGTCCTCGGCGGGCGCGCCGGTGGCGAGCAGGTCGAGGAAGGGGGTCTCGGCCGGTTCCGCTGCGGGCTCGGCGGGCTGCTGGGCTGGCATGGACCTAGGGATACCGCCGGTACGCCGCAGCGCGCCAGCCGCGGCGGCCCGGCCGGCCCCGGAGGAGGCGTCCCCGGAGGTCAGTGCGCCGTCCATCCGCCGTCCATGCACAGCGAGGTGCCGGTGATGAAGGACGCCTGGGGGCCGCAGAGGTACGCGACGGCGTCGGCGACCTCATCCGGCTCGACCAGCCGTTTCATGGCGGAGTCGGCGAGGAGGATCTCGGTCAGCACCCGCTCGGCGGGGATGCCGTGCGCTTCGGCCTGGTCGGCGAGCTGCTTCTCGACCAGCGGGGTGCGGACGTAGCCGGGGTTGACGCAGTTGGAGGTGACGCCGTGCTCGGCGCCTTCCAGGGCCGCGACCTTGGACAGGCCCTCCAGGCCGTGCTTGGCGGCGACATAGGCGGATTTGTACGGCGAGGCGCGCAGGCCGTGCACGGAGGAGATGTTGACGATACGGCCCCAGCCCTGCGCGTACATGTGCGGCAGTGCGCCGCGTACGAGGCGGAAGGGCGCCTCCAGCATGACCTTCAGTACGGTCGCGAAGACGTCGGGCGGGAACTCCTCGATGGGGCGGACGAGCTGGATGCCCGCGTTGTTGACGAGGATGTCGGCGCCGGCCGCGATCTCCTCGGCGGCGTCCAGGTCGGTGAGGTCGAGGGTGATCTGCTGGAGCGCGCCGGGCAGCCCGTCGGCCCGTGCCGCGAGCCGGGCGAGTCCGTCGCCGTCCCGGTCGACCGCGCGGACGGTGGCGCCGGCCGCCGCCAGCCGCAGGGCGCAGGCCGCGCCGATGCCGCCGGCGGCGCCGGTGACGAGTGCGGTGCGGCCGCCGAGGCCGGGCGCGTGGTCGGTACCTGGTGTGGAGGGGGCGCTCATGGTCGCCACCCTAGGCAGCGCGGGGTCCGGTACCGATGTGGGGCGGGCCCACAAGGCGCGCCCCGATCATGTGGCGGGAGCCCTCAGAGCACCCCGCGGGGCCGGAACTGGACGCTGATGCGGGGGCCGACGGGGCGGGCGGTCTTGGGGATGGCGTGATCCCAGGTGCGCTGGCAGGAGCCGCCCATGACGATCAGGTCGCCGTGGCCGAGGGAACGGCGGACGGTGGGTCCGCCGCCGTCGCGGGGGCGGAGCGCCAGTGTCCTGGGTTCCCCGACGGAGAGGATCGCGACCATGGTGTCCTGGGTGCGGCCGCGTCCGATGCGGTCGCCGTGCCAGGCGACGCTGTCCTCGCCGTCGCGGTAGTAGCACAGCCCGGCGGTGCGGAACGGTTCGCCGAGCTCCTCGGCGTAGTACGCGCCGAGTTCCTCCCGCGCCTCGTCGAGCACCGGATGCGGCAGCTCCACGCCCTCTGCGTAGTGGCACAGCAACCGGGGGACGGCCACCGTTCGCTCGTACATCTGCCGCCGTTCGGCGCGCCAGGGCACGGCTGCCACCAGCTCTTGGAACAGCTCGTCGGCCCCGGTCAGCCAGCCGGGCAGCACGTCGATCCAGGCGCCGAGGCCCAGGGTCGTGCGCTCGACCCCTGCCAACGACCGCAGGCCGATGTCCTCGACCCCGTCGAAGAGCGAACTCTGCAGATGCGTGGTGACCATGACGCCAGCGTACGCCGTGTTCGAATCTTTGTGCGAATACCGTACGGTCAGGAGTCGCGGAACACGGCCGCCAGCTCGCCCCGCGAGCGCACGCCGAACTTCGCGTAGACGTGTGTGAGGTGGTACTGCACGGTCTTCACCGACAGGAACAGCTCCGCCGCGACCTGCGCATTGCTCATCCCGCGCGCGACCAGCCGGGCCACCGCCCGCTCCTGTGCGGTGAGCCGGGAGAACTCCGCCACGCCGTCCCGTTTCAGGCCGCCCGCCTGGAGCTCCCGCTCGCAGCGCTCGACGTACGTGCGGGCGCCGAGCAGGACGTACGCGTCCCGGGCGTTCTGGAGCAGCGCGTCCGCCTCCCGGCGCTTGCCCGCCCGGCGGAGCGTCTGGCCGTACGCGTAGCTCACCCGTGCCCGGTCGTACGGCAGCGGCAGGTGCTCCAGGTGGGCCAGGGCTCCTTCGAAGTGGGCGCGGGCCGCGTCCAGGTCGCCCTCGCTCCCGGCGATCCGGCCGCGTACGTAGCCGAGCCGGGCCATCGTGGAGCGGTGGCCGCGGTCGGCGGCCAGCTCTTCGAACGGTTTCAGGAAGGCGTCGGCCTCGGGCACCCGGTTGGTCATCACCAGCGCGTTGGCGTAGACGTCCTGCCAGGGCCAGAAGCCCGGCTCGTCGATGCCCTCGCGGTGCCGGAGCCGCAGGACGGGTTCCAGCGCGGCGGTCACCCGCTCGTACTGGCCGCGGGCCTCGGCGACCTGGGCGCGGGCCAGGCAGGCGGGCAGCACCATCGCCTCGTAGTGCTGCATGTCGGCGGAGGCGTGCCGGACGTGGTGATGGGCGGCCGCCCAGTCGCCGCGCAGCGCGTGGATCTGCGCGCCGGTCCAGTGCACCAGCGGGCGCAGCAGCTCCATGCGGACCTCGGCGAGCTGCGCGGCGGCCCGGTCGACCGTGCGCACCGCGTCCTGCCAGGCACCCAGCGCGAACTGGGTACGGGCCAGCCAGGCCTGTGCCCACAGCGAGATGCGCGTGGAGCCCATGCGGAAGCCGGTCGGCACGGCGCCTTCCAGTTCGCGCCGCGCGGCTTCCGGCTCGTCCCTCGCCAGGTCCATCCAGCCCCGGCCCATCTGCACGCGCTGCGACTGGGCGCCGCTGGAGATCCGGGCCAGTACGTCGTCGTAGGCGCGCGCGGCCTCCTCGGTGCGGCCCATCGCGGCGAGCCCGAGTCCGAGGATGGCCTCCGACTCCACGGCCGAGGGCTCCATCGGGCCGACCAGGTCGACGGCCTTACGTGCCCAGTGGACGAGGTCGGCGGGCCGGCAGCGGCCGAGCGAGTGCAGTACCCGGCGGTGGCAGATCGCGGCGGCCAGCTCGGGCCGGCGGGCCGGGTCGCAGCGCTCCCAGGCCTGGCTGAGCCGTACCTCGGCCTCTTCGGGGCGGCCGCGAGTGATCGCGAGGTAGCCGAGGACGGAGTCGCGCAGCGCGCCGGGCGGGAAGCTCTCCAGCTCGGCGGCGAACGTTTCGGCCTGCGGCCGGTCCCCCGCACCGACCAGCGCGTCCACGGCCCGCAGCAGCCGGTCCCTGCGGGTGGCGCGGGCGGGGGTGAGCCGGCCGGCGGCGACCAGTGCGCCCGCCGCCTGGGACCAGGCGCCCTCGGCTGCCCGGTCGGCGGCGAACCGGTCCAGGTCGTCGGCCAGCTCGGCGTCGGCCGCGGGGGTGGCGGCGACCCGGTGCATCAGGCGGCGGCCGTGGTCCTCGACGATCTCCGCTGCCCTGCGGTGCAGGTCGCCGCGTTCGACGAGGCCGAGCGCACCGTGCACGGCGGCCCGTACGAGCGGGTGGGGGAAGGTGAGGAGGGTCAGTCCGGGGCCGTCTGCCGTGGTGAGGAGCCCGGCGCGGCGGGCCTCGTCGACCGCCGCGAGCGGCTCCGCGACGCCGGACAGCTCGGCGGCCTCGGCGAACGGCACCGACTCGCCCAGGGCCGAGCACGCCTCGACGAGGGTGCGGGCCTGCGGTCCGCAGGTGTCGAGGCGGCGGTGGACGGCGGAGGCGTACCGCCGGGGTGCGGGCAGCGCGGGCTGCCAGTCGCGCCAGATGCCGGCGGGTACTTCCTGGAGCAGGTCGGTGATGTGGCGGGGGGTGCCGCGGGTGTGGCGGCAGAGGATGCGCGCGGCGGGGAGCGAGAGGTCCACGCGGCCCGCGCTCCAGGCCAGCTGCTGGACGTCCTCCGGGGTGAGCGGTCCCAGGCGCAGCGCGCCGTCCCGGTGGGCCGCGAGGAATTCCAGTACGTCGACCGGCAGGCGGTGCAGCTGGTCGTCGGCAGCGGCGAGGACGACGAGGACCTTCTCGGTGGACATCCGGCGTACGGCGGAGGCGACGGCGCGCAGCGAGGCGGCGTCGGCCCAGTGGGCGTCGTCGATGACGACGACGGCGGTGTCCTCGCGGTGGGCGCTCCATATCTCGTACAGCCGGCGGCCCGCCGCGAGTGGTCCCGGCGGTTCCGCCGGTGCGGCGCCGTCGGGGAAGAGGGAGGCACCCGATGCCTTGGCGAGCTGGTCGGCGACGCCGAGGTCCAGCTCGTTCTCCCAGCGGACGCCGTTGGCGCGGTGCACGCGGACCGCGCGCTGCCCGGCCGGGCCGGGCCCGCCGGTGCCGGGTGCGCACGGGCTGTGTCCGCCCGGGCCGTGTTCGCTCAGGAAGTACTCGACCAGGGCGGTCTTGCCCATGCCGGAGGCCCCCTCGACCAGGACGATCGAGGGGTGTCCGGTGCGGGCGGCGGCCAGCAGGCGGTGCAGTGCCGCGAGCTCCGTCTGCCGGCCGGCGGGGCCCCGCTGGACCGTCTCGCGGCCGCCGTCCGGAAGGGGCGCCGCGCCGTCGTGATCGTCCATCGGTTGTCACCTTAGCCCCGCGGCGCCGTACGCTCCCGCGGACCGCTCAGCCCTGGTCACCGCCGGCCACGGGCAGTACCGAGGCGGTGATGTAGGAGGCCTCGTCGGAGGCCAGGAAGCAGATGGCGGCGGCCTGCTCGTCGAGCTTCCCGTACCGCTTGAGCAGCGAGGACTCGACCGTCTGGTCGACGATCTGCTGGTACCAGGCGCGTTCCCGGTCGTCGGCGGCGGCCGGGCCGCGGGCGACCCGGCGGGGCGGTGCGTCGGTGCCGCCGGGCGCGGTGGCGACGACGCGGATGCCGTACGGGGCCGCCTCCAGGGCCAGCGCGGAGGTGATGCCGTTGACGCCGCCCTTGGCCGCGGCGTACGGGACCCGGTTGACGCCGCGGGTGGCGACCGAGGAGACGTTCACGATCGTGCCGGAGCGCTGCGCGATGAGGTGCGGGAGCGCCGCGTGGCAGGTCCACAGCGTCGGGAAGAGGGAGCGCTGCACCTCGGCCCGGATCTGCTCGGGGGTGTAGTGCTCGTAGGGTTTGGCCCAGATGGTGCCGCCGACGTTGTTGACCAGGACGTCTATGCGGCCGCCGAGCGCACGGTGCGCCTCGGTGACGGCCCGCTCGGCGCCTTCGTACTGCTCCAGGTCGGCGGTGACTCCGTGGGCGCCGCCCTTGCCGAGTTCTTCGGCCAGCTCCAGGACCAGTTCGGAGCGGTCCACGAGGGCGACCTCGGCGCCCTCGGCGGCCAGCCGGCGCGCCACGCACTCACCGATGCCCTGAGCCGCGCCGGTGACCACGGCCTTCTTGCCGGCGAACCGGCCGGGGAAGTGGGTCATCGGGCGGCGCCGACGAGGTCACCGGCTCCGGTGGGAGCGAACTTCTCGTGGTGGAAGTGGGCGGGTGTGACGCCCTGTCGCCGGAAGTGGTCGCGTACGCCTTCGACCATGGGCGGCGGTCCGCACACGTACACGTCCACGTCACCGTCGTGGAGGTGCTCCGGTTCCAGCCGCTCGGTCACGTACTCCTTCACACAGGTGTCGTAGGTGAAGCCGGGGATCACCGCGGCGTAATCGGCGAGCGTCTCCAGACGGACCAGATCACGCTCCGAGGAGACGCCGTACACCAGGTGGACGGGGTGCCCGGGCGGCTGCGTGGTCAGCTGCTCCAGCATCGAGAGCAGCGGGGCGAGTCCGGTGCCGCCCGCCAGCAGCAGGGCGGGCCGGGTGAGTTCCCGCAGATAGAAGCTGCCCATCGGGCCGGTGAAGTCGATCCGGTCGCCGATCTGGGCACGGTCGCGCAGATAGCTCGACATCACGCCGTCCTCGGTGAGGCGGACGAGGAAGGAGACCAGCCCCTCGGCGGGTCCGTTGCTGAACGAGTACGACCGGGTGACGTCCGTGCCGGGTACGGCGACGTTGACGTACTGGCCGGGGAGGAAGGCCAGCGCGTCGCGGTCGTCGAGTTCGAGCGTGAAGGCGACGGTGGTCTCCGACAGCTTCTCCCGTGCGACCAGGGTCGCGCCGTAGGTCGCGGCGGCCGTCTTCGCGGCGTCCGACGTGGTGGGGATGCGGAGCACCAGGTCGCTCTGCGGGGTCATCTGGCAGGGCAGCGCGTACCCCTGCGCGGCCTCCTCGTCGGTCAGCGCCTCCTCGATGTAGTCGCCGCCGTCGTAACTGCCGCTCTCGCACAGGGACTTGCAGGTGCCGCAAGCGCCGTCACGGCAGTCGAGGGGGATGTTGATGCGTGCCTTGTACGAGGCGTCGGCGACGGTTTCGTCCGGTCCGCAGGTGACGAACCGCGTGATGCCGTCTTCGAAGGCCAGGGCGACCTGATGAGTGCTCATGGTGAACTCGCTTCGGGAGGAAGGGCGGGCGATCAGATGTGGTAGATGTCGACCACGTGATGAATGCAGTCGTTCTTCAGAACGACCTTCTTCTTCCTGATCAGTGGGGTCTCGCCCGAGAAGTCGATGGTGTAGAACGACGTCCCGAAGTACGGGTCGATGTTCTGGTAGCGGTAGTACAGCGTGTGCCAGTTGAAGCGGACGTCGATCTCGGCACCGCGGCGCTCGACGACCTCCACGTTGGCGAGGTGATGGCCGGTGCGCGGCTCGGGGATGCTGGTGGCGCTGGAGCGGTCCGTGCGGATGCGGAAGACCCGGTCCTCCAGGCCGCCGCGGTTGGCGTAGTAGATCAGCGAGATCTCGGTCTGCGGGTCGCGGGTGAGCTCGTCGTCGTCCGCCCAGGCCGGCATCCAGAATTCGACGTCCGGGTGGTAGCACTCCAGCCACTTCTCGAACTCGCGGTCGTCGAGGTAGCGGGCTTCGCGGTAGAGGAACTGGCGGATGTCCTCGACCGGGATGTCGGTGGTGGTCGTCATGCCGTCGCTCCGTCCTCGGCGGCCACCGCGCGGCGCATGGTGTCCAGCCAGTAGCCGTGCTGGATCGGGTAGAGGGTCTCGTCCTCGGTGCGCGCGCCGCTGGCGATGGGGTGGATGCCGAGCTTCTTCGCGTCCTCGTCCGGGCCTTCGATCTTGTGGGCGACGCCGCGGCTGAGGTCGTTCCAGGGCGCGGCCTCGGCCAGGTAGGTCTTCTGGCAGGAGCGGAACTCCTCCAGGTCGTCCGGGGTGGCCATGCCGGTGGCGTTGAAGAAGTCCTCGTACTGGCGGATGCGGTTGGCGCGGGCCTCGGCGCTCTCGCCCTTGGGGGCGATGCAGTAGATGGTGACCTCGGTCCTGTCCACGGAGACCGGGCGGAAGTGCCGGATCTGGGAGCTGAACTGGTCCATCAGATAGACGTTCGGGTACAGGCACAGATTGCGCGAGTACTCGATCATCCAGTCGGCCTTGTCCTCGCCGAACTCCGCGACCAGCTCGTCCCGGCGCTCGTTCAGCGAGCGGTTGGACGGGTCCTCCCAGCGGGTCCACAGCAGCAGGTGGCCGTGTGCGAAGGAGTAGTAGCCGCCCTTCTGGCGGGCCCAGCTGCCGGCGTCCATGTTCTTGGTGTCGTTGGCGGACTCGCCGGAGGTGCGGCGGGCCGTGGTGGCCGCGTAGTTCCAGTGCGTGGCGGAGACGTGGTAGCCGTCGGCGCCGTTCTCCGCCTGCACCTTCCAGTTGCCGTCGTAGGTGTAGGTGGAGGAGCCGCGCAGCACCTCCAGGCCCTCCGGGGACTGGTCCACGATCATGTCGATGATCTTGGTGGCCTCGCCGAGGTGCTCGGTGAGCGGCAGCACGTCCGGGTTGAGGCTGCCGAAGAGGAAGCCGCGGTAGTTCTCGAAGCGGGCGACCTTCGTCAGGTCGTGCGAGCCGTCTCTGTTGAACTGCTCCGGGTAGCCGGCGCCGCGGCCGTCCTTGACCTTCAGCAGCCTGCCGGCGTTGTTGAAGGTCCAGCCGTGGAACGGACAGGTGAAGGTGGTGCGGTTGTCCGTCTTGCGGCGGCAGAGCATCGCGCCGCGGTGACTGCACGCGTTGATCAGCGCGTGCAGCTCGCCGTCCTTGCTCCGCGAGATCACCACGGGCTGGCGGCCGATGTACGTCGT